>DATKHY010000001.1 GCA_035544215.1 Candidatus Binatia bacterium
GAGTCTCTGCGGTCCCTTCGGCAGCGCCGATCGCGGAATGATGCTCACCGCGCCCGCGCGTTTGAGCGCCTGGACCTTCGCTGCGCTGCCGGTGCCGGGAACGGACGAGGTCATCGATCCCGGGTTGCCGCCCGAGCAACTTGCCAGCAGCGCCGCTGCGACGGCTGCCGCCAACGAAAGTGTAAATGCGCGCATGATTGTTGCTCCTTTACATTAATCGGCCCGCTGCACGGTGACCCGGCGAGGCGGGCAGAGTCTTCCCGTCACCTTCGGCAAGGCTGGGCCCTATGTGGCTGATTTTAGTTGGTCGAAGGCACGTCGGCAAACTCGGAAGTGCAAAAAAGCCGCACTTGTTGCAAAAAGTGCGCCCGCTTCAGCCCTTGCCCACTACATCGCTAACAGTCTTGAGAGTTCTCTCGCTTTCCGTCGAAAGCGAGGATCGCCGCCGGCGCCCCTAGCGGCGACCTTGTAGGCGTCTCTCAAAATCGGTGCCGATCCAAGCACTTCCGCCTCGGGAATAAGCGCTTCGACGACAGCACGAGATTTTTGGTGCCAACCAAGCTCGTAAGCCGCGGCGGCCGCAATAAGTCGCTTCATCAGGGTCAGGTCGGCATACCCGGCGGTCTCATCGCTGACATTTGCTAGGCGCCAAGCGTCTTGGAACCGGTGCAGCCGAAGGGCACGCGCTGCAACAATGTATTCTGCGTTCGCGCGGTAAAACACCGCGCAGTTATCGACACGCTTAACATCCGAGAAGAAGGTCAAGGCCTCCTCCCAGTAGTCTGTCCGCATCAGTTTCGCGGCCACATCAATCGAAACTTGAGTTCTGATTTTTTCGCTTGGTTGGTGATTAGCTAGCGAGGCGGCAAGCTCAGCTGCACGAAGAGCTTCGACCTTACGCCCGGCAAGGGCGTTACATTCAGTAATAGCTACAAGCGCGTCCATTGCTTGGGCGAGTGACCCAGACGCGTAAGCCTCTTCAAAGGCAGTTGTGAGTCCCTTCAGGCGTTCCCAAGCTGGATACCAAGCCTTCGAACTCATGACGAGGCGGTTGCGGAACTTCCAAAGAGTTACAGCGAGTTGCGAACGCAGCGTCCAGTCACTTCGAGGGGGATGACGCAGGCTTGCTTCAGCCTTGACGATGTACTCGTAGCCGTGGTCTCGGTCGCCGAGATTCCACAAGCTTATGCCGACCTCTAAAAGGCTTTCTATGTACAGCTCCCTGATGTGTACTGGTCCGGTGGACTGAATACGTTCGAGGCGTACCGCCGCGAGTTGCCCCCTCCGTACCGCTTCTCGCGAGTCGCCCCGATGCTGCGCAAACTTAGAGCCGGTTAGATCGATCCAGGCTTGACTCAGATCCGAGACAAGCGAGGTGTTTCGGTCCAGTTGTCCAGCAAGAAATATCTTAGCCGCGGAAAAGGCGGCATCTGCCCGCTCTATGCTCTCAAACAACAATGACACGAGCGCCTTCAGGCAAAGCGCCTCGACCTTCTGGTCGACGGTTGACGCTGCTCGTATCAGGGCGCCGCAATGTCGAGATGACGCCTCAACATCGCCAGCATTGATTACGGACGCCGTACGATCTACCAGAGATCGAAACTCGTCTAGCTCCGCCAGGTAGTCCGGCACTGCCAGCTCGCCGCACTCACCTATGTAGCGCGCGACGCGGCGGCAGATATCCGCGCGTTCGCGATAGCAAGTGTTAACTGATATTCCAAGTTCAGCCGCAACCCGTGAAATGGGCAGGCTCTGAAGGCACTGCTGCACGATGATTGCGTGCTGGCGCCGCGCGCGCTCCTCTTTGCCACGTGCAAGGTCCGCGCCGCGGCAATAGTCCGCACCCTGGCGAACGAGTTGATGAATTCGAACCAGCACGACGTGGCTGCGATTCTCGCCGAAACCACCGACGGGTTGATTATCAAAGACTTTTCGAACGATCGGGTTCCGACTAAGAGCGCGAGGATCGTGAAGATGTCGGAAAAGGTGCTTCACCGCCTTCTCAAAGGGAGCGTTTGCGTTCATAAGCCCGAAAGCCACCTTTCTTCGTGGCGAAGCACGAAGCACGTAATTTCGACAGGCCCTTTCTTACCCCGCCTCTAGCACCTACTCGCGGCTCGATTTGCGCGCGCGCATCACCTGCGATGGACGGCCAAAGACGCCTCCCGCCGACTGCTCCGCTGAGCTAGAGCCGCAAAGACGAGACAAGCCCGGAGGCTCGGCTGCCTAGCGTTAACGCGATCGAAGCAACTTTGCCGGCTAAACCAAGGTCCGGATGGCAATCTGTGGTTTGCGGAGCGTAACGCTAACCAGATCGGCAAAATCACGACAGGCGCGGCGCCAGGCTTCCGTCGTAGCCACAAGCTCCATAGACAATGAAGGGCGCGCGCGACTTGCGGCATCCTATTTGGTCTGACTAACTTCGAGCACCAGGACCATGTTACAAGGCCAGCAGGAAGGCGCACCCTAGCTGAGAGGGGCTGTCCTCGTGCGTCGCACTTAGGCTCGTCGCATTTATCTCTTTTTGGCACCTCCAAGCCCTCACGTCGGTCCTGCGATCCGCGGCTCAGCTTCGATGACGCGACCGTTCACTTTGGAAGATGCGTTGCAGGCGCATGATCCATCCCGAAACCACTTCGGAGAGAGTAGGTTTAGAATCCATGCGAATTGCGATTTCGTCTTGCTACGCATTAGGCGTTTGCGCAGCCGTTGCCATGCTCGCCGGCTGCAGCGCAGCGGGTCGTCAGGGCTTGGTTCCACGTCTGGTGTAATCCCCAGTTCAAGCAGCGTAATGAGGCATCCCAGCAATTCAGCCAAGCTTTTGACGATTATACAAAAATCAATGACGAGCTCAGTGAGAAACGTAAAATATGGGAAAACGAACGAAACAATAGAGCCAGGGACATAGGACAAAAAATGCGTGCAACCGACGTACGTAAGGTGCTACTACTACAGTCACGCGTCGAGAGGCTCGCAAAAGCCATGCGACCCGTAGCAATGATCCTCACCGCACGCCTTTGGATTGACACGGCGTTCCCAATTGGGTTCGGGGTGGCGGCCATAATTTGGGGTGCGTGGCGCGCCTTTTCGCCCTAGGGCCTCACAGCTCGGAACCCCGGGAGCGGGGCCTCGTTTTTGTGGGCTCTTTGCAGCCTTGAGCTCACGGGCTCGATCGCAGCGCTTGGGGAGGGGGCCCGTTTTGAAGGGCTCTGTCTAACGATGCGCCGGGTGTACGAAGAAAAGAAGCAGGACGACCACGGCCACGCTCCCGATGAAGGTGAAAAGCGCGCCCATAAAACTCCACGCCTTCATGGTCTCCTGGTCGCGCCACTGTCCAAGAGAGAATATAGAGTAGAGAACCTGCATGAACCTCGGCGCGCGTTGCCACCGTTGCTGTTGCTTAACCATCCACCTCCCGCCATAAATCATGCCGAAAGCGCTGTAGACAGCAAAAGCTGAGAAAACCGCGATAGGCACCCACTTTGAGATCACGGCAACAGCTAGCACAGCGATTCTTATTCGCTACGTCGCCGCTCGGAGACCCTGGGGTGCCCCCCGATCACGCCTGGCCGCCTCGCCGCCCGGCGCCGGGCCGAGGGGCCTCGTTTTGGAATGCTCTGTCTCCTATCCCCGGGTTACCGTGCCTTAGGCTAGCGGATGACGCATTACCTCGGACGTCGAGCGCGCTCGCGCCATCAGATATGGGAGCGTTACCACGGCCCCACGGACGCGGCAATGCCGCTAACCGCCGTGGAAAAAACGTTCGTCGCGCCGGAAGCCGCCGGAGCAATCTCGTACATCTTGCCCTGCTGGTAGTTCGGCCAGTAGATCGTGCCGGCGGCCGTCACGGCGATCTGGGCATAAAAGCCGCCCGTGTTGAGGTTGATCGTCCGCACGATGCTCGAGTTTCCGGATGCATACACAGCGATATTGCCCTCGTGGTCGCCCACATAGATGTAGCCCGCCCTATCGGCACCCAGCGATCCGCCAAGCGCATTTTGCAGATTCAGATTTATCGCTTTGGATGACCCTGGCGCGACGCTATAGACGGCCGCTGCGTTCGTCTTGACGTCGAAAACGTCGACGAGCAGATCGCCGTTCGCATCGAAAGCCATACCGCCCGCTACTCCCGCGCCACCCACCTGGATCGTCCTCGTCGGAGAGCTAGCGCCTTTCGCATAGACGGCGACGACGACGACGACGCCGCTGCTGGCACGTTGCCCCACGTAGAGGTTTGCGTAACGATCGACGGTGAGGGAATTCGGATAATCTAAACCGTTCGTAATCGTCTTGAACGGCGTGGAGCTTCCGCGTTTGTACTCGGTGACGTTCACCGCGCTGCCGCCAAAATTGAGAACGTAGAGGGTGCCTTGCCGGTCGATGCAGACGCCGGTCGATCGGGAGACACCCTGCGTGATTTCGCCGAGGAGCGGAGGATTCGATTTATTGATGTTAGCCGTGTAAATCAGGACGTTGCTGCTGACGTCGGCAATGAATAGGTCTTGAGGAACGAAGTTCTCGCTCACCCCGGCTTGGACCGAGACGCGTTCGGCCGAACCGCCCCCGCCCATGACCGCGACGCACCCCCCAAGTAGCATCGCTGAGACGAGAACGCCCGCTATCAGGAAAGTGCGAACAGCCATAGTCCCCTCCAAGTTGCCCCCGCGCTAGCGGCAAAGATAACACGCGGACCGTGAAAAAAGTCTGAAAGCCGTCGCGACAGGTGTCAAGAGCCCGGTGTTTCCTAGTTCACCGCTGCTAGCGCGCGCTCCAAATCCACGATGAGATCCTCGGTCGACTCGAGACCGATGCTGAATCGCACTAGGCGATGATCGTAGGCCGGCCGGCCTCCAGCCGGCGCTATCGTGTACGCGACCGCGAGGCTGGTCGTGCCAGCCCAGCTGTACCCCACCTCAAAGAGCTGCAGCGCGTCGACGAATGCGCAGACCTGCTCCCACGCCGGGCCCGGCTTGAACACGATCGAGAACACGCCGGATGAGCCGGTAAAGTCGCGCTTCCAAAATTCGTGGCCGGGGCACGAGGGCAACGCCGGATGCAGCACGCACTCCACCTCCGGCCGCTCCGCGAGCCAGCGCGCGATCTCGAGCGCCGACGCCTCGACCGCGCGCAGGCGGACGGCGAGCGTCTGCAGCCCGCGCAACGCCAGGCTGCAGTCGTCCGGCGACGCGGCGCAGCCGATGACCTGGCGCGCCGCACCCAAGCGCTGGTAGAGCGCGTCGTCGCGCACGGTCACCGAGCCCAACAGCAGGTCGCTGTGGCCGCCGACGTACTTCGTCAGCGCCTGCATCGTGACGTCCGCGCCGTGCGCGAACGCGTCGAAGAACACGCCCGCCGACCACGTGTTGTCGAGCGCGACTAGCGCGCCGCGCTCGTGCGCCGCGGCGGCGATCGCCGGCACGTCCTGCACCTCCATCGTCACCGAGCCCGGGCTCTCCGTCCAGACGAGCCGGGTCTCGTCGCGCATAAGCGACGCGATGCCGGCGCCGATCTCGGGATCGTAGAACGTAGCCGTTACGCCGAAGCGCGAGAGCAGCGCCGTCGTGAGCTGGCGGTTCGGCCGGTACACGCTCTGCGGAACCAGGATGTGATCGCCGCTCTTGAGCAGCGCGAAGTCGATCAGCGAGATCGCCGATTGTCCGCCCGGGGTCAGGATCGTGCGTCCGCCGCCCTCGAGCTCGGCGATGCGCGCGGCCAGCTCGAGCGTCGTGGGCGTTCCGTAGAGCCCGTAGGTGTAGCCAAAGCGCTCCTGATCCCAGCGGTCCGTCACCGCGGCGGCCGAGGGAAAGAGCGTCGTCGAGCCGCGATAGACCGGGGTCGCCAGCGACCGGTAGCCTTCGGGGACGCGCGCGTCGGAGTGGAGGAGTCGAGTCTGCCAGGTGGTGTCCATATCGTCTGCGTAGTTGCAGGCGATGAACTGCTATTTCCTACGCCACGGCATTGCCGTCGAGCCGCAAGCGTGGCGCGGCAGCGACGACGACCGACCCCTCACACCCGAAGGCGAGAAGCGCATGGAGCGCGAGGCGCGAGCCATCGCCGACCTCGACTTGGACGTCGACACGATCGTCACGAGCCCGCTGCTACGCGCGCGACAGACCGCGGAGATCGTCGGCGACCGGCTGCGCATCGGCGAAGGGCTCGTCGAGGACGCACGTGTCGCGCACGGCTTCAACGCCGACAGCGTCGTCGCGATGTTGCGCGAGCACGACCGTGCGGCGTCGGTAATGTTCGTCGGCCACGAGCCAAGTATGAGCGCGACGATCGGGCGGCTCGTCGGCGGCGCAAGCATCGAGCTCAAGAAGGGCGGACTCGCTGGCGTTGAGCTCGACGATCCACCGGTGGGCGCCGGCACGCTGATCTGTTTGATCCCGCCCAAGATTCTCGCGGCGCTCGGGAAGCGCTAAATCTCGTAGTCGATGGTCAGGGGCGCATGGTCGCTGAAGCGCGCTCCCTTGTAGATCGAGGCGCCGCGAACGAGGTCCGCTAACCCCGGAGTGACGAGCTGATAGTCGAGCCGCCAGCCAAGATTGCGTTCCCACGCAGCCGGCCAGTTCGACCACCACGTGTATTGCTTCGGGTTCGGGTTGACGACGCGAAACGCGTCGATCCAGCCGACTTGCTCGAGCAGCGTGTCCATCCAGGCGCGCTCTGCCGCTAGGAAGCCGCTCACGGTGCTGTTGCGGCCCGGGTTGTACGTGTCGATCATTTTGTGCGCGATGTTGAAGTCGCCGCAAAGGATCTGCTCGCGTCCGGAGTGACGCAGCCGCGCCAGCACCGCGAGCAGCCGCTCGAGGAAGTCCATCTTGAAGGCCTGCCGCGGCGGACCGCTGATCCCGGACGGGACGTACAGCGACGAGACGGCCACGGCACCGAAATCGGCCTGCACAAAGCGCCCCTCCGCGTCCATGTCTTCCCATCCGAGTGTGCGCCGTACCTCGATCGGCTCTTGCCGGCAATAAAGCGCGACGCCGCTGTAGCCGCGCCGCTTGGCGTCGACGAAGTAGCCGGTGAAGCCCGCAAGCGCCGCCGCTTCGGGTAAGAGCTGATGCTCCTGCGCGCGCGTCTCCTGTATGCAGACGACGTCGGGCTCCTGCGTCCTCGCCCACTCGAAGAAGCCACGCCGCACCGCCGAACGTATGCCGTTGGCATTGAACGTGATGATCCGCACGCTAGCGAAGGGTCTTGCAGAATTTGACGAGGCGCTCGGTCTCGCGAAAGCCGCAGCGAGCGTGCGCGGCGATGGATCGTTCGTTCCATGGCTCGGTGTCGGATGCCAGCTCGGTGAAGCCGCGCTCGCGCGCCCAGCTTTCGGCCGACTCCATCAGCGCTCGGCCGACGCCCTTTCCGCGCGCGAACGGCTCGACGTACCAGCCCTCGACGTGCGGCACCGGCATCGAGTCGCAGCCATCGGAGAACGAGCGCACCGCGAGCTCGAGAAAGCCGACAGCGGTCGCTTCTTCTTCGGCGATGAAGACGGCGGCGATCGTCGGCATCGTCGTGCCATCGAGGAAGGCGCGCGCCTCCGCAACGAGCTCGGCAGCGTCGGCGGAACGCCAGAGCCGGGAGCGAAGGAGCGCCCACGCTGCTTCGTCGGCGGGTCCAACCGCGCGTATTAGCATCCCGTCGAGTTCCGATCCGTTCTAAAGGGGGCCTGTTTACGCGTCAACTTCTCGGCTTTGTGATAGAACAGAATCATGAACTTCACCATGCGATCGTTGGCTCTCGGCCTGCCTGGCACACTCATCGCACTCTGTGCTTGTGGCGGGCTGCCAGCCTCCCCCGGCGGTCGACTCACACCTCATTCGCGATTCGGCGACGCTTAGGTGCCGAACGCTCGATGATCCCGAACAGCCGAGACATAACTGGCTAATCGGCATAGGTCCCGCGCAGAACATAGGCGGCTATCTCATCGACAAAGGGAGTGGCCGCGTTGTGTATTACGTGACCGTTCCGCCCTATAGTCGGCACGATTACCGGTATTACCGGTATCCCCGGGGTGTCACTATTACGTCACCCATAGGGAAAACAGTCTCGGGATATCTAATCGACCGAGAAAACCCCTATGGCGTCTGGGGCTTTATCGAAAAGATCAATATCTGGACGCTGTTCAGAGACCCCCATGAAGGCCATGGCAAATACGCGGTTACTGAGATACTCGGACTGAATAATTCCGGCCTCGCCGTCGGCTTTTACGTAGACCGCTCCGGCGCAGACGTTCCGTTCGAGGTCAACGTCGCTAAGGACAGTTTCGCCGATCTCAAGCCGCCCGGAGCGGCCAGCGCCCGGGCTACGGGAATTAACCCCAGGGGCGACATCGTCGGCTGGTTGACGGGACCGAGCGGCGCTGAGGGTTTCATCCTTCATAGCGGTAGCTACCAAGTCTTTTCGTACCCGAAGTCAACGAGTACACAAGCACTGGGCCTTGACTTTCAGGATCAGATCGTTGGCTCGTACGTGGATGGGTCAGGCCTAACGCATGGCTTTTTGCTCACCGGCCCAGTAAGCCACCCCTCAATGGCAATCCTTTGATAATCCAAAAGCGAACGGCTCCGCGGCCCTGACCGGCATCAACTCGCGCGACGATCTTGTCGGCAACTACTTCGACAACATGGGTGACATGCAAGGCTTTGTCTGCAGATAGACCCGCTACCGTGGATATGAAGCTTAGGCGCTTAGAGATTCCAGCCTTGGTCTCGCCTTCGAGTTCGGGCTTCTTTGGGGTCGCCGCGTCCCCTGCCCGATGCGGTCGGCGGCAAGCCGAGGCAGGATCATACTGAGCCAGCTTCTGAACAGCGCCTCTTGGAAAAGACGCACAAGTATTCCGTAGACGTGCATTGGAGCGCGGCGGGCGGCGAGGGTACGAAGAGTTATCGCAGCTACCGCCGCGATCACACGATCGTGGTCGAGGGTAAGCCGGAGATTCTCGCGTCGAGCGATCCGGCGTTCCGCGGCAACCCCGTGCGGCACAATCCCGAGGAGCTGCTCGTCGCGAGCCTCTCGTCGTGCCACATGCTATGGTACCTACACCTCTGTGCTACGAACGGCATCGTCGTGCTCGATTATCGTGATCGCGCGACCGGCACGATGCGCGAAGACAGGGACGGGTCGGGGCGGTTCGTCGGCGTCGAGCTGCGCCCGGAGGTCGTGCTCGCGGCCGAGGCCGACAGCACGCGCGCCCTGGCGCTACACGAGGAGGCGCATCGGCTCTGCTTCATCGCGCGATCGGTCAACTTCCCGGTGGAGATTGCGGCGGTTACGCCAGTCCTCGCGCCGCCAGCTGCGCCCTAGCGTCGGGCGCTCGCAGCGTGTCGCGGATCTCTCGTGCCAGGCGCAGCGCGGGGCCGCCGATACCGACGCGCTTCGCGGTTGCGTAAGCGCGCGCGAGCGAGTGCGGATGACCGTGCGCCGATAGAACGCACAGCGCCAGGTCGGCCTGTTCGCGCGCCTGTAGCGGAAGGTTGAGGGTGGCGTAGGCGTCGGCGGCGACGCGCGCGGCCATTCCCGTGTAACGCTCCATCGCGCGCGCCGATGCGTAGCGGGAGGCTTCGCCGGCGTACGTTAGCGCCGGTTCGGCGTCGCCCAGCGCCAAATGCGCTTCCGCCATCGCCAGCGGCGCCCGCACCGCGAACAGCGCGGTCCCTCCAAGCGTCGCGGCCTCGCGCGCGAGCGTCAGGCCGACCTTCGGATCGCCGCCGAGCGCGTGTGCCTGCGCGAGCAGCAGTGCCTTATCCGCAATCAACTTTGGGTTTCCGGCGGTGCGTGCGGTCTCGAGCGCCATCGAACCGAGCGCCAACGCGTGCTCGAACTCGCCGCACTGCGTCAGCGCGGAGCAGAGTAAGCCGCTCGCGACCGCGACACCTTCCACGTGGCGCGCACATTCGAACACGTCCAGTGCTTCGAGTGCATACTCGATCGAACGCGGCATGCCGCCGACGACCAGCGTGTGCACGACGCTGAGCTGGATGAAGAGCCGGCCGAGCAGATCGTCGGGCTTGTAATGCAACCGGTCGATCAACCGCCGCGCGCGTCCGAGCGTCTGGAGCGCCGCCGCCGGATCGCCGTGCAGGCACGACAGCTCCGCGCGATGGAACAGCGCGCCGGCTGCCGTCCTGACGTGGTCGCGCTCCAAGGTGGGCGGTAGCCGTTCGGCGGCGACGGCGGCCCGCTCGAGGTGCACGGTCGCGCCCGCCAAGTCGCTGCCGGCGTTCCAGGCCACGTACGCGGAGGCCATCTGCAGATTGACCTCGCCGATCGCCTCCAAATCGTCGGGCATTTCCCGAGCGTGCTGAAGTGCCCGCGCAAAGAGGCGCAGCGCGCGCTCGTTGTCGCCGATGTCGCTCGCGATTTCGACGCCGTAACACCAGGCGCGTACGCCGTCGTGGGGATCGGGCGCCTCGCGCGCGATGCGCTCGAGCAGCTCGAACGCCGCGCCGAACGCGCCGACCAGGCGAAAGTTGGCAACGCGGTCCAGCTCGAGCTCGAAGCGGGTCGGTAAAGTTCGCACCGGCCGCTGCGCTTCGCGCAAGTTGGATTCGAGGTTCGCCAGCAGCCGCTCCAACGCGCGCCGCCGCTCGCGATAGAACTCGCGCAGCGAGACGCCGAGATCGGCCGCCACCGCGGCGTGCTTTTCCCCGCGCAAGTCGCAGCGCGTGACGATCGCGCGTTGGCGCGCGAAGTGCACGTTACGCGCGTTGAGCTCGGTATCGAGCGTCGCCACCGCCGACAGCACCGCCGCGCGAATTCGCAGCAGCGTCAAATTGTCGTCGATCGAGATGCTTGGACCCCGCGGTCCGCCGAACGCGCCGCGCACCAGCGGACTTCTGCGCACGGATTCCGGATCGTCGAGCCGGCGCAAGAGGCGCGCCAGCTCGGCGAACTGCGACGGGCGCTTAATACGGACTGTCCGGACTCGTCGCGACTCCGAACGCTCCCGCCAGACCGGTGGAGAAGCTGCGAATCGGCGTTCCCGAGGGATACGCGACCTCCGCAACCGACGGGCCGAACGGATCGCTCACGAAGAGGTGCGTGTCCTTATGGCTGAGCGCGATCTGGTAGGCTAGGTTGAAGCCCTTGATCTGCTTGGACGGCGTGGTCGCTCCCGGCGGAAAGACGTCGACGCCCGGCAGGCTCTGATCGTCGAGCAGCAGATCGCCCTTATTGTCGAACGCGAGACCGCCCGCGTTGCCGTTCTTGAGGTGAATGCCGAGGTTCCTTCCCGTCTTCGATCCCGGCCTGAACTTCAGCACTTCGATATCGGTGTTGGTGGAATCGTTGTATGCCACGTAAACTTTGTTATGGGTATCGAGTGCGACGCCGGCCGGGAACGTCGCGAACGGGATGGTCGTCGTGGGCGTCGTGCTGCCGCCGGCATATTCATAGAAATTGCTGTGCGAGCCGTTGCCGAAATCCGAAACGTACACCGTCCCGTCGCGGCCGGCAACGACATACTTGGGACCGATGGTGCCGGTCAGCGTCTTCGAGTGCGTCGTCTGCCCTTTGGGATATTCCGTCACCGTTCCGGCGCCGAAGTTGCAAACGTAGAGCGTGCCGCTGGGATCGACGTACAAGCCGTCGGGGCCGGCGATCGCGTCGGTGATTTGCCCGGTCGAGGCGCCGGTTTTCTGAGAGAATATCGCGACGCGTTGATTCGGCTGATCGGCAACGTATAGCTGGCCGCCGCGCGTCACCTGCGGTGAGAGCCAACCCGAGCGTGCGCCCGATAGTGCCGACGCCAAGCTCGTGGGAGGAACGGCCTGGGCGCCGCTCGAGCATCCCGCCGCCACGGCCGAACCAGCAACGAGCGTCAAGGCGCCCAAAAGACGGTGTGCGTGCATCTTTTCAAACCTTTCTCGTGACAGAACGCAAAGGCCCCTAGGTTTGAAATCCCGCATCCCGCCGCCTTGCGCGCGGCATGACCAAAAGCTGACCGTCCGACCTCAGCGCAGGTTCGCTAGTTGTCGTCGTCCTTGAAGCCGGCGTACCAGTGCGAGCCGTCGCAGAACGGCTTGTTCTTGGACTGGCCGCAGCGGCACAGCGCGTAGTGCTCGCGCAGCGCGCCCTTGTTCATCGGCTCACCCTCGAGGTCGATGCCGCCGCGGACGTAATAGCTCGCGTTTTCGGCCACGTAGATCTCCGCTTCGCGCCGCTCGCCCTCGTACTTCACACCGTCTTTGATGAAGCCGAGTGCACCCGACGGGCACGCGCGAACGATCTCCTCGACCGCATCGGGACCGGCGCCGTCGGGCGTCACGAACGGGTCGCCCTCGTGATGAAAGACCTGCGGCAGATGGTCCGTGCAGTTGCCGAAGTGGCAGCACGTGCCGCGGTTGTCGAGCACGACGATCTCCTTGCCGGCGTACGTGTCGGCGCGATCGGGCGTTCGGTCCGGCGACTTCGCGCTGCAGAAACCATTGCGCGCGTGTGTGCCGTCGCAGTACGGCTTGATGTTGGAGCCGCCGCAGCGACACAATGCAACGACGGGGCGGACTGCCAGCGTTTCGCCCTTGGAGTTGGTTAGCTTGCGCAGGTTCCGGACGATGTACGGGCCATCCGCTTCCGGGCGGATCGTGGTGCGCTCGTTGCGCTCGTCGGCCTCCGACCGCACCACCATGGCGAACTGTGCAGGGATGAACGGCGTGAGGTGTTCCGCGACGGATTCGAGTGCGGCCGCGGCCTCCTGAACCTCCTGCGGCAGCGTGGCTTCTTCCGCGAGTCGCGTGAGGCGCATGGACAGGTCGTAGAGCCGCTCAAGAAAGTAGATCCACGCGGCGTTCTTGTGGGGAAGCAAGTCGACGTGCGTGAAACCGAACGTCGGGCCCGCTGTGCGGCCCGGATACTCCGGCCCGGCGGGCGTCTTCGCCAGCGCCTCGCCCAACGGGCGCAGCACTGAGGCCATGATGCGCAGCGTGCCACGCGCCAGGAGGCGCCATTCGTCCTCCGTCTCGTCGCCGTGGGCGAAGAAGCGCGCGAGCATCATCAGCATCAAGCCGTACGTGCTGTTGAACAAGCCCGCAAGCTCTTGCGCTACGGCGTTGGTGATGCGGTTCGTTCCGGCGATGCTGCCGATCCCGCGAGTGCTCGGATTTTCGATCATCGGACGAAACGGCTCGAAGACTCGCCCCTCCGCCCGGGCCTTCGCGCTAAGCTCTTCGTATTCGCGCCGGATGCCGTCGAAGACGACGAAATGCGCGTCGGGGTGGTGCGCGGAGGGCGACTCGCCCTGCTCGATGATCATCTCGATCGCTCGGCGCGCCGAATCGGCATCGACGACGCGGACGAGCTCCTTCGGCAGATCGAGATACTGTGGATTCGCCTGCGCCGCGGGGTCGCCAATGAACAGACGCTCAGCCGGAATTCGGTCGAACGCCGTCTCGATCTTGTGATAAAACTCGCCGACGGTGCGGAAGTCAACGTCGAAGGGTTCGACCGAGTTTTGCAGCCGGATCGTCTCCAGCTGGTCGGCGGCCGCGGCCGTGTGCTTCAGGATCGGCGCGTACTCCGCCATCTGCTCGGGCGACAGAACACCTTCCTCGGGAAACTCGTAACAGACAAAGCGCTCGATCAGCGATTGCGAGAGCGGCTCCAGCGAAATGGCGATGCCGAACGGAAACGTCGAGGCCGGCAGCGGGAAGTTCGATCGCCCGAAGTGCGGCGCACCGCCGACCGCCGTGAGAATGTTCGACACCTGCCCGAGGTGCAGCATCTCCTCGACCGCGACCTGAGCGATCTTTCGCTTCCAGCCTCGAATGGTGACGAGCTCGTCGTGGGTGACTCCGCCCTCTTCCGGCCGCATTTTGATCGAATATCCCGCGTAGAGATACGAGCATGCCAGGTCATGCTCGAGCTCGGAGGCTCGGGTCAGTAGATACAGCAGCTCCTCGCGCGTCTCGACGGGAGAGATCAGGGCCGGCACGGGAAGAACGACCTCCCCGATTCGCAAAGGGTTGCGAAGGGCTACGCCGCTACTTCACGCCTTGCCGACAATCGGTTCTTCGCTGACGTCCGAGCCGAACAGCGTTGGATAAACGAGGCCCGCCAGGCCCCCGCCGACGATCGGTGCTATCCAAAACAGCCATAGCTGCGAGAGCTCGGCTCCGCCCGCAAAGATCGCCGGACCCGTGCTGCGCGCCGGATTGACCGACGTGTTGTCCACGGGAATGGCGACCAGATGGATCAGCGTCAGCGCAAGACCGATGGCCAGACCCGCGAAGCCCACCGGCGCGCGCTTGTCGGTCGCGCCCAAGATCACGATCAGGAAGCCGAACGTCAGAACGATCTCGACGATGATCGCGGCGCCCGGTCCGTAACCGCCCGGAGAAAGCGGGCCGTAACCGTTGCTAGCAAACTGTCCCGGAACCCAGCCCGGCTTGCCCGACGCGACGAGGTAGAGGACTCCGGCCGCGGCGATCGCGCCGAGGACTTGCGCGATCATGTATGGCACGACGTCGCGCGCGGGGAATCGCTTCGCCAGCCAAAGGCCGAACGTCACGGCGGGATTGATGTGGCATCCCGAGATCGGTCCGATCGTGTACGCCATCGTCAGCAGGGTCAAACCGAACGCCAAGGCGACACCGGCGAATCCGATGCCTGTTTGCGGAAACGCCGCCGCGAGCACCGCGGCTCCGCAACCGCCGAAAACGAGCCAAAACGTGCCTAGAAATTCGGCCCAAACGCGTCGAGAGAGTGGCATAGTGACTTTCCTTTCCGCGAGCGCAGTTATTGCTGAGGATAACAGAAGGCGGTCGCTTGGTGCAACTTGACAAACGCTCGCGCGTGTTACGCGAGCGTGCCCGAACTTCCGGACATCGCCGCCTATGTCACGGCGCTCCAGTCGCGCATCGTCGGCCGTCCGCTGACGCGCGTGTCGATTAGCAAGCCGTTCGTGCTGCGAACCGCTTCGCCGGCTCCATCCGAACTGGAAGGCCGGCGCGTTCGCGAGCTGCGCCGCGTCGGGAAGCGCATCGCCATCGGCCTAGAAGGCGACTACTGGATCGTGCTGCATCTCATGATCGCGGGCCGGCTGCACTGGACTGCACCGGGCACGCGCCGAACGCGCGCGGCGCTGGCGGCGCTCGATTTTCCCGACGGTTCGCTCGTGCTGACGGAGGCCGGCTCGAAGCGGCGCGCGTCGCTGCACATCGTCTCCGGCGAACCGGCGCTCTCCGCGCTGGATCCCGGCGGCATCGACGTCTTAGAGTGCGACCTGCGCGCCTTCCGCGACGCGTTGCTCGCCGACAACCGGACGCTCAAGCGCGCGCTCACCGATCCACACGTGCTGAGCGGCATCGGTAACGCCTACTCCGACGAAATTCTCCACGCGGCGCGGCTCTCGCCGATCGCGCTTACGCAGAAACTCGACGCCGAACAGTGGGGCAGGCTCTTTGCGGCGACGCAGGCGACGCTGCGGCTCTGGATCGAGCGCCTCGCGAGCGACGCCCAGCGCGAGTTCCCAAAGAAGGTGACCGCCTTCCGCGACGATATGGCCGTGCACGGTCGCTACGGGAAGCCGTGCCCTGTCTGCGGCGAGAGGGTGCAGCGGATTCGCTACGCCGACAACGAGACGAACTATTGCCCGCGTTGCCAAACCGGCGGCCGAATTCTAGCAGATCGCGCGCTGTCGCGGCTGTTGAAGTCTGATTGGCCGCGAAAGCTAGAAGAGTTGGAGAGCCTCAAGCGCAGCCGATGAGTTATCTCGGTACCTCATCGGGTCTCCCGAACAAGAAGGTCACGGCATTCGGGAACCGGGTACCGAAGTCGGCATTGCGATGCCGCGCACAATCTACCACGGTGAGTAGGATCGTCGATGTGCCACGCTGGCGGCGTTCGAGCGCATCGCTCAGCGTCCAAACGTCTTGAACTTCCGGGCCCACCTGGCCGGGGACGCAGTTCGCCCCGCCTTCCTCATTGGTTCCCACACCGATCGAGATGCGCTGGGGCAGCATCGGCGCTTTAGCAATCGACCTAATCAACGCGTAATTGTAGGGATATACCGACGGACTTTCGACGAGCAGCCGGCCGAAGCGCCCGGGGCGCCGCGTAACCAAATATACAGCCGCGAGCGCGCCGTATGAAGCACCCCCGACTCCGGTATCCGACGCATCCGTGAGCACGCGGAAATGCGCTTGGATGAACGGCATGACCTCATCCGTCATGAAATCCGGATATTGCGTCCCGTGCGGATTAAGCATCAGGGGCCTCAACGTGCTATCGGGCCAGGGCAAATACTCGTTTGGCCGCATGCGATGACCCGCGTTGTCGACGCCGACGATTAGAATCGGACGAATCGCGCCTCGTGCGTAAAGCGCTTGCATCTTTTCTTTGAGCAGATACGAGCCGCCCCGGCGAAAGGTCGATAGATGCGGGTCGAACAGGTCCTGGCCATCGTTGAGGTACAGGACTGGGTATCGCTCGAGAGCGTTCCCGGCCGCGCCGTAGCCGGGCGGGAGAAGGACTCGAAGCGTCCGGTCGTTTCGAAAAACTCGACTGTGCAGCCGCAGGAAGACCAAGCGACTTTCGAAAGCGCGCCCATCTTTGGAGATGAACAGCTCCCGGTTGACGATGAACGCGGCGACGAGCACTGCCAAGAGCAGTAAGCTTGCCAGGATCAATCGTCGGCCTGAACTCATGTCTTGACGCCAGATTAGCTATCGGCGGCGCTTTTTCATTGCGCAGAATTCTTTGATACTTCTTGAAGCTTTTAGCCGCGATCGCCGGCGCAGCGGTTGCGCTCCGAGGCGACGTAGTCGAAAAGGATCTTCCCAAACTCGCCGATGACGACGATCGCCGAGAGATCGATCGGCGTCAGCGGCATCTGCAGGCGCAGCGCGTCCTTACCGTCGAGCATCCACGGACCGACGCCGGAGAAAAAGAAACCGCGCGATTCGAGCGCCTCGCAGAGAGCCGGCGTGCCTGCATCCTCGAGCGGCAGCGACGCGTAGACCGCGCCGAGCCGCTGGGTGGCGCGCAAGTCTTCCACGGCCTGATATACCAGCTCGGCAGTCTCGGTGCCGACCGCTTCGACGTCGACCGTAGCGATGCGATCGAGGCGCGTGATGCCGGTATGAAAGAGGCCGCGCCCGTTCGCCGGAGCGCCGCCGGAGAACGTTACCGGCAGGCCGAGCTGCTCGTAGATGCTCGCGACGATCGAGCGGTGTCGCGGCGGCGCGTAGATCGCGCGCGGCTCGCGCGGCCGCAGGGGCTTGACATAGAGCATGCAGCTTTGGCGTTGCGTGGTCGTCGACAGCTCCATGTGCCGCGCGACGAAGCTGCGCGGCGCCTCACCGAGCGTGACGCCGCAAGCCTTCTCGCCGAAACTTTCGCTGGAGAGCTGCGTGCGCGGGTGATCGGTGACGGGCTCGGAGTAATACCCGGCGAGTCCGAGCGCGGCCGCTTCGGCCTCGGCTCGATCGAGCATCCTGTTCAAAAGATTACGGCCGCGGTGCGCCGGCAGCACGATCGCGCCGGCGAGGTCGGCAATGGGCGCGGCATGGTCACGAGCGAGCGCGCAGTGACCGACCACTTCCCCGTCACTCGCCAGCGCGACGATCGAAATATAGCTCCCCTGCTCGTTTAGCTCGACGAGCCGCTCCGGAGCGTAGACGGCGGCGAGATCGTAAGCGTAACCATACGTCAGGTAGAACGCGCGCGCGACGCCGATAGCGTCGCCGGGCACGAAGCGCCGGATCGTGTACTCCTGCGCGGGCGCGAGCGGGACGTCTTCTTCTGCCGGAATGGCCGCGGCTGCGGCGTCTTCCGCTGCGTGGGCCCGATTTACGATCAGCCGCAACTCGCTACCGGCTGCGCCGTGACAACGCCAGTGCACGACGTCGACGCCGGAGCACAGCTCGCTCCAGCGTGGATCGCGCCGCGCAAGTGCGTCGTCCATCGGCAGCCCGCGCTCGAACAGCGCGAGCTCGAGGTACGCCGGAGTGCACGCCGCGACGATCCGGATCGGCTCGCGTCCTTCCGCGAGCGCCTCGGTAACGATCGCGCCAAAACCCTCCCGTGCAGCTAACACGAGCCCGTGCGCACGTGCGGCCGAAAGCTCGGCACGCTCCGCAGCATCGGCGGCGAAGCGCTCCACGAGCGACCCGAACGCGGAATCCGGCGGCACTTTGAGCTCGGTTCTGAACGACATTACGGCGCAGGCGGAGCATCTCGGGCCGGGGAACTTCGGTCCATGAGGCTGCGTTATATCGCGTCGTTCGTTCTCCTGGCCGCTGCAGGCTGCGCGTCCAGTTCGCAACCGTCGCTGCCCTACATGCAAAGCGGCAACGCAGTGCGCGCTCTCGCGGGCACGGGCGCGGGCAAGATCACGCACGTGATCTTCGTCGTGCAGGAAAACCGCAGCTTCGACAACCTGTTCCAAGGCTATCCGGGCGCGGATACCGTCTCCAAGGGGTTGAACTCGAGCGGGCAGACGATCACGCTGCAACCGTCGTCGCTCAAGAACGTCTACGTTATCGATCACTCGGCGTACGCGATGTTCGCGGCGTGCAACGGCACGGGCACGGTTCCCGGAACCCAATGCAAGATGAACGGCTTCAACAATGAGGGCGCGTATGGAGGGCCCGCCAACCCGCAATACGTCTACGTGCCGCATAGCGAGTCGAAGCCATACTTCGACATGGCCCACGAGTGGGTCGTCGGAGATCGTATGTTTCAGTCGCAGCTCGACGAGAGCTTCGTAGCACACCAGTATGTGATCGCCGCGCAGGCAGCGTCGAGCGTCGATTTGCCGGCCTCGCTCATTTGGGGATGCGCGGGGGGCAAGTACGATACCGTCGCGACGATCACTCAGAACCGCAACCCCTACGGGCCGCAGCAGCAGGCCTGCTTCGACTACACGACGCTGGGCGACGAGCTCGACACGGCGCACCTATCCTGGCACTTCTACGCCGCGCGCTTCGGCAACGACGCCGGAGGCAACGGCGGGACGTGGTCCGCCTATCAGGCGATTCGGCACATCTTCAGGGGCCCCGATTGGAAGCACGACGTCGTTTCTCCGAACTGGCGGTTCATCACCGACGTGCGCGCCGGCAAGCTGGCCAACTTCACGTGGATCACGCCGTTGTGCGCGGAATCGGACCACCTCGAATGCGGCGGCGGCTACGGACCGTCGTGGATCGCCGCGATCGTCGACACCGTCGGCGCGAGCAAGTTCTGGAACTCGACGGCGATCTTCGTGCAGTGGGACGACTGGGGCGGCTTCTACGACCACGTCGCTCCGAAGTACCAGGATTACGACGGCGTGGGATTCCGCGTTCCGCTCTTAGTGATTTCGCCGTACGCGAAGAAGGACCACGTGTCGCACGTCCACTACGAGACAGCTAGCGTGCTGCGCTTCGCCGAGGACCTCTACGGCCTGCCGAATCTCGCCGCGGCGGACAAACGCGCCGCATCGCCGGCCGGCGACTGCTTCGACTTCTCGCAGGCGCCGCGTCCGTTCGTGTTCATCAAGGCCCCGTATCCGGCGAAGTTCTTCCTTCACCATCGCTTCGAGAGCGACTACTTCGCTCCCGACTACGAATAAACGTCAGTTGCTCACGGTCACGCCGAACGGCTCCTGCACGCTGATGCTCCACAGCGCCGCGCCGCCGGCCGGGTATTTGTAGAGCGCGAGCGAGCCGGCGTCCTGGCTGGGCGCGATCACACGCGCCCTTCGCGCTTCCCTTCTCCTGGCGACGGATCCGTTGATCCAGAACTCGTTGACGTAGTTCGCGCCGCTTAGTTTCGTGGATCCGGTGACGCTGCCGTTGGCGGGATCGATCTGATACACCGTAACGGTGTCGGTGTCGCCGACAGCGATGTGCTTGCCGTCCCACTGCACGCCGCCGGGCCACTCGATGGTCTGCTTGATCGGGATGTTAGTGAAGGTGCTGCCTCCCTTGGGAAGCTCGGCCAGCGCGAAGACCGAGCTGCTGTTGGCGCCATCGACGAAGAGGTTGCCCTTCGCGTCGTAACCGCAGAACCGGTAGTTGACGATGCTCGGGTCGCTGAAGGTCTGCGGCGTACCCTTCGCGCCGGCGTAGATTGCCACGTTCCCGCCACCCGACTTGCTCGAGAAGTTCGCGACCGCGAGGTTGCCGGTTGTAGGATCGACGGCGCAGCCTTCCGGATATTCGCCGGTATCGCTGAGCGTGGCGATCGGGCTGCTGCCGCCGTGAGCGTACTCGAGCAGCTGAGATGCGCCGTCGTTGGCGACCCAGACGTCGCCGCTCTTATCGACGCAGAGGCCGTACGGCGTAGTGAAGCCGGTGAGCGTCCCCATCAGCTGATGCGTCGAATACGAGTAGGCGTAGACGTCGTTGGTCAGCACGGACGAGACATAGATGAGAGGCTGTTGTCTGGCTTGCGGCGCCATCCATGAGGCACCGCGCGCCGCGGCCTGACGCAACGCGGGCTGTACCGGCGGCGCGGATCCGCTTGTGGCCGGACCTGCGCAGCCCGCTGCGAGTAGCACGAGCGCGAACGTTCCGATGATTGCGATTCGAGTGTTATGTAGCTTCGTCATGGCGGACCGGGGTTCGGCGCTCTCGTTCCGAATCCGCCACCTTGGAGCACCACCGGCCGACGAACCGCTCGGGTGCTGCAGACTCTAAATGAGAAATCCACTTCGATCGCTTCCGAATTTCTGGCATTTTGCGACCCAAGTGGATTTCCGGAATCGGTTAAAAAAGTTGGTGGAGCTGTCGGGGTGCTGCCCCCCGAGTCCAAGCAGCCTGACCGGCGCGTTCTCCAGGCTCAGCCTCGAATTTTTCTTGGTCGAACGGACGCCCCGAGACGCGGCTTACCGTTCGCTGCAGATCCTTGATCTCGCACGTGCGCCGAATCACACGCCAGTGCCAGCCCGAGTTGATGACCGGAGGGCGGAGCGGTTCGGGCCGACTCTCCGCGTCCGGTGGCTAACCTAGATTAGGCAGCCAGTGCGTATTCGTGATTGGCAGATATTGCCGTTTGCGATCGTTTTAGGAGTGCTCGCAACTCCGCCTGCTGACGCCGACCACGGACTGTCTTGTCGAACCTATTTCAGCCCCGCGTCGGACAAACATTATAACACCCCGAAGCAAGTGGGGAGTTGCGGCGCCGGACTGCGTGCGTCCGGCGCCTTGTGTTTCGAAGTGGTTACGCCCGCGACGCCTCTTGGCTAGCACCCATTGCGACGAGCACCGAGACGACCGTCATGATGAGCGCGCCGTACAAGTCGGCGAGCCAGGGATTGACGCCGCTCGACGGATCGTAGAAGTGGATGAGCCGCACGGTGATCACGAACAGCAGGTAGTTGATCACGAGGGCAAATAGGCCGTGCGTGATCCAGGTGAGAGGCAGTGAGATCAACCGAAGAATCGGACCGATAAGCATGTTGACCACGCCAAAAACAATCGCCGCGATGATGGCATTCCATACGCTAACGTTGTGGTAGAAGCCGGGGACGAATTTCCCGATGCAGTAGAAGACGAGGGCATTGATGAGAAACCGTAGCAACCAGTTCACTATCTGTAGCCTCCTTCCAGCTCTTGCTTAATCTTTGCGGCCAACGCGGGCGTCATCCCTTTGACGGCCGCAATTTCGGAGAGGCCGGCGCGGCGAATACCGGCCGGGGAGCCGAAGGCCGAGAGAAGGCGCTTGCGGCGAACGGGGCCGACGCCCGCGAGCGCGTCGAGGGCCGAGCGCGTCATCGATTTGTCCCGCCGCTGGCGATGGTACGTCACGGCGAATCGGTGGGCTTCATCGCGGATTCGCGCAACCAGGTGCAGGGCCGGAGAGTTGGCGGGCAAGACGATTGGGTCGGGCTGATTCGGCAAATAGAGCCACTCGTGCTCCTTGGCCAGGCCAGCCACGGCGAGGCCCGTCATGTCCAGCTCCTCGAGCACCTCGACGACGGCGCTGAGCTGGCCCTTCCCCCCGTCGATCAGTAGCAGGTCAGGCTTCTTGTTGAACTTTTCTTTCTTCGCCAGCTCCCGCTCGAGCGGCGTTTCCGTTCGATCGGTCTCGCGGCGCAGATAGCGGAGCCGGCGCCGCAGCGTCTCCTGCATCATCGCAAAGTCGTTGGGTCCGCGATCGTATTGAATCTTGAACTTTCGGTACTCGCTCTTCTTTGCGCGACCCTCGACGAATACGACCATCGACGCCGTCGGATTGGTACCCTGAATGTTCGAGACGTCATAGCATTCGATGCGATGCGGCGGCTCGGGGAGCTCGAGCGCGTCGGCGAGATCGGTGAGCGCGCGCGCCTGAGCCGTCTCCTGCACTTCTTGATGCGCCAAGAACGCCTTCAGGTTTTGCTCCGCGTTCTTCCGCACGAGCCGCAGATACTCGGCGCGGGCACCGCGCTGCGGCTGCAGGATACGAACGCGCTGGCCCTTCACGTCAGAAAGCCACGCTTCGATCGTCGCGCGCTCGTCCGGAAGCGCCGAGACGAGCAGCTCCTTCGGTACGGCCGCGGCCTGCGCTCTCGCCCGGCGCTTCTCCGGCACCGGCGCCTGGTTGTCGCGGGCGACGCGCGCGAGCGAGACGGTGTTGTCTTCCGGCGCACCCGCCGTGCGCGCCGTATAGAATTGCTTGAGAAACTCGCTCGTCAGCTCCTCGTCGGATTGTTCGTAGACGCCCTCCAGAATGAAGTACTCCTGGCCGATCAGCTTGCCGCCGCGCACGAGGAAGACTTGCATGCAGGCCTGCCCCTGCGCGCGAGCGATCGCGACGAGATCCATGTCGAGCCGCGACTTCCATACGACCTTCTGATTCTCGGTGACCCGGCGCACCTGAACGATGCGATCGCGAATGCGCGCGGCCGCCTCGAAGTTCAAGTGCCCGGCCGATTCAGCCATCTCTCGCTGCAGCCGCGCCAGCAGCGAGTCTTGCTTGCCTTCGAGGAACAGCACGACCTCGTCGATCGTCCGATCGTAATCTTCTTCCGTTTGATATCCGACGCACGGCGCCAGGCAGCGCTTGATGTGATACTGCAGGCAGGGACGCATGCGGCGCCCGTCGATCGGCTCGCGGCACGTGCGCAGCGGAAAGACCAGTCGCACCAAATCGATCAGCTCGCGCAGCCCGTGTGCGTTCGTATACGGTCCGAAGTAGCGCGCCCCGTCGTTGCGGACCATCCGCGTAAACACGACCCTCGGAAACGGCTCGTTGGTGACCTTGAGATAAGGATAGCGTTTGTCGTCGCGCAGCCGGACGTTAAACGGGGGCTGATGGCGCTTGATGAGGTTGGCCTCGAGTATCAGCGCCTCGACCTCGTTGGTCACGACGATCGTTCGCACATCGGCGACCTTCTCCACCATGGCGGTCGTGCGCGGATGGTGCACGGCACCCTCTTGAAAATACGAGCGCACGCGACTGCGCAGCGAAATCGCCTTGCCGATGTAGAGAATCTCGCCGTCGCGTCCGATCATCAGATACACGCCCGGTGCATCCGGGATCTGGGCCAGCGTTTCTAGTGCCGTCACCCCGCGCCGACGGGGCGCCGCGCGCGGACGACCGCGATGACGACGACCACCGCGAGGATGGCGACGCCCAGCACGACGTAGGCACCGCGATGCAGCAACGGCAGCACATCGCCAAGATGCGCGCCCAGCGCGTTTCCGAGCAGGATTAGAAGGCTGCAGAAAATCAGTGAGCCGAGGAACGTCCACAGATAAAACAGCCCGACGTTCATCTCGGCGATGCCCGCCGGAATCGCGGCGATGCCGCGCAAGACGGGCAAGAACCGGCAGACGAAGATCGCGAAGGTGCCCCATCGCTCGAAAAAGCGATGGACGATCTGCAGGCGCTCGTGGGTGATATGCACGTACCGACCGTAGCGTTCGATCAGCGGCACGCCGCCGTAGCGCCCGACGGCATAGCCGATCGAGCCCCCCGTCAACTCTCCGACCAGTGCCACCAGAATCGTCAGCCACAGGCTGCTCAAGTGGCCGGTCGCCACCAAAGCTCCGGCGGCGGGCAGGAGCAGTTCGGTGCCTATCGGTGCGCCGAGATTACCGAGCGCGAGACCCACGAACAAACCTAAATATCCGTAGTGGTCGACGAGCGCTACGACCGCCTGCTGCAGATGCTCCACCAACGTCGTTACTCCACCGTAGAGGCGGTGTTTCGCGGCGCCGCGCGCCGCAAAATCTCCGCGGCGGAACTCCCGCCCTCCGAGCGCAGGGCCTCGAAGAGATCGATCGGGCCGACCTCGCGGTCCGCGGCGCGTTCCTCCGCGAGCGCGATGATTCGCCGAACGCGCGGCGTGATCAAGATGCCTTCCCAGAGCCGCTCCTCGCCCGTACCGAGCGCTCGGCGTACTTCCGAGTGCACTTCCGGCACGTCGATCCCGGCCTCATCGAGGGCGCGCAGCGTCGCCGCGTCGCGCTCTTCGAGCAAGGCGACGAGCAAGTGTTCTGCACCGACGTAGTAATGGCTATGGTTGCGGCACTCTTGCTCAGCTAGACGTAGCACGCGCCGCGCCGCTAGGTTGAATTTCGCGAACAATCGGTCTCCCGGGCCCCGGAGGGAGGAGAGAATTTCGGGGCGACACGATTTGAACGTGCGACCTCTTCGTCCCGAACGAAGCGCTCTACCAAGCTGAGCCACGCCCCGAGGAACTCCCGAAGTTTCGCAGAGCCGCGCCACCTTCCTTTGCCCCCCGCGGCAAGGGGGCACCGCAACCAGGGTAAATCTGAGAAGACTCTGAAGCTCACAACGAACTCATGAGACACCTCATCGTCGGGTGCGGACGCGTCGGCTCTGCACTCGCGAAGCTGCTGGACGCCGACGGGCACGAAGTCATCGTCGTAGACGAGAATCCGGCCGCATTCAAGCGGCTAGGCCCGAAGTTCAAGGGACACGAGGTCGTGGGCACCGGCATCGACTACGATGTTCTGAAGCGGGCCGGCGCCGCAACCGCCGACGGCTTTATCGCCGTTACCAACGGCGACAACCGGAACATCATGGCCGCGTTGATCGCGAAGCGGATGTTCAAGATCAAACGCATCGTGGCGCGCATCTACGATCCGCCCCGCGGCCAGATGTATCGCGAACTCGGCGTGGAGACCGTCTGCCCCACGACGGTAGGTGCGAAACTGATCCGCGACGTTCTGATCGAGGCGCCGTGGGAGATGCAGACCTTCGACCTCGGCAAGCTCACGTCGGTATCGGTCGTCGTCACGGCGGCGGACGCCGGCAAACGCATCGGCGAGATCGAGGAAGCCGGGAAGATCCGCATCGCCGCGGTCAGGCGCGGAGACCGCGACGTGATGATCGCAACGGAGGAGCTCGTGCTCGCGGAGGGCGACGAGCTCAGCGCCGTCGTCGCACCCGAGGCCATCTCTGGAGTCGCCAAGCGATTCCGCGCAACGGCTGAGCGGTCCAAGGTCACGGCGTAGCAGATGTTCATTCTGATCGTCGGCGGCGGCAAGGTCGGGTCGTATCTGAGCCGGGCGCTCCTCAATCAAGGTCACGAGGTCGTCGTCATCGAGAAGGACGAGCGCAAGGCCAAGATGCTAGAGCGCCTGATCGATCGGCACGTCAGCGTCGTGGGCGACGGCTGCGATCCGCTCGTGCTGGACGCCGCCGGCGTCGCGCGCGCCGATGTGGTCGTCGCGGACACAGGCGACGACGAGGACAACCTCGTCGTGGTGCTGCTCTCCAAAAGAAAATCGAAGGCCCGCTGCATCGCCCGTGTCAACAACCCCGCCAATAAGCTGATCTTCAACTCGCTGGACGCCGAAGACCCGGTCATCGTCATCTCATCGACGGAGCTGATCCTGGACGTGCTCAACGAGCACGTCAACGCCTCGAAGTATCGCTCGATGCTCGAAACGATGCACCTGTTCGGCAAAGGCGACATGCAGCTGGTCAAGGTCGCGATTCCGGAGCGCTCGCCGGTCGATGGTAAACGCCTCGCCGAGATCGATTTCCCGCACAACTCCGTGGTCGTCGCAGTCGACAGGCCGAACAGCGATCTCGAGATCCCCACGGGCGACACGACGCTGCGCTCGGGCGATGCCATGATCGTGATCGTCAAGAACGGCGCGGCGGAACGGATCCGGACGATTCTCGGCGCTTAGGGTCCCTAGATATAGCCCTTTCGCAGCGCGACGACCGCGGCCTGAGTGCGATCCGACGCCGACAGCTTCTCGAGGATGTCGCGAATGTGCCCCTTCACGGTTCCTAACCCGATGTGCAGCGATTCGGCGATCTCAGAATTCGCGCGCCCGTCCGAGATGAGACGAAGAATCTCGGTCTCGCGTTGCGTCAGCGGCGAAGGGCGCGCGTCGTTCGACCTCGTCGCCGAGAAGCGCCCTAGCACGACGTGTGCGATCATTGGGTCGAAGTATGCACCGCCTTCGCTCGCGATGCGGACGGCGTCGACGATCCTCTCGGGATCGGAGGTCTTTAGACAGTAGGCGTCGGCGCCGGCCGCAAGCGCGGCCAGCACTTCGTCCTCGAGGTCGATCATCGTCACGATGACGACGTGCGTCGACGGCAGCTCGGCCCGAACCTTCTGCGTGAGCGCCACGCCGTCCATTGCGGGAAGGCCGATGTCGATAACGGCGACGTCCGGGCGCTCTAGCGCAATCGCTTCCCAGCCGGCGCGCCCATCCGCCGCTTCACCGACGACGTCGAACGAGGCTTGTAGCGCGGTGCGCAGGCCGGCGCGCGTCAACGCGTGATCCTCCACGATGACAACCCGCGTGCGGGCGGCTCGTTCCACGTCAGCCTGCCGTCGCGGGCAGCGTCATCGTAAAGGTGCTCCCCTGCGGTTCTCGCGGCGCATACGCAATGCTTCCACCGTGTTTTTCGATAATCCGCCGGACGATGTACAGCCCGAGGCCCGTTCCCCCACGGAAATTGCCGCCGCCGAAGCGCTCGAAGAGGTTCGCGCGGCGCTCCGGCGCCACGCCGTAGCCGTCATCCTCCACGGCAATGGCCAATCCCCCTTGGTCGGCGGCGCAGCGCACGACTACGTGACCGCCCCGCGGGGTCGCGTCCAGCGCGTTTGCGACGAGGTTGATGACCGCACGCCGGATCTCGTGTGGATCGCCTAGCGTCACCAGCGAGTGCGGGCGGACTTCGGCGCGAAGGTCGACGCCCTTGATCTCGCTCACGGGTTGAAACTCTTCGACCACTCCCGTCACCAGATCCGCGCACGGTACCGGCTCGCGCACCGTCGAGGACTCGCCGGCCTCGTAGCGCGCCACCAGCAGCAGCGTCTCGACTATTCGGCGTTCGTCGTCGTTGGCCGCCAGTGCCGTGCCCAGAATGCCACGGTAGCGCTCCGGAAGCTCGCCGTACGCGCCCGATAGCGCCTGGTTCATCGTCACGTGCGCTGCCGCAAGCGGCGTCCGCAGGTCGTGCGCCAGAGCGTAGACGATATCGCGGATCACGTCGCTGCGGTCGGCCAGCTCATCCTTCTGCCGAGCGATCTCGTCGTTGCGGTCGCCGAGCTGGGTGAAGAGGCGGGCCTGCTCGAGCGCGATCGCAGCCTGCTCCGCGAAGCTCGTGAGCGTGACGCGCGCATCGGGAACGAAGGCTTTCCCGGCGCCAACGGAAGCGATGAGGATGTATTCGACTCCTCCGCTCGTCGCGATCGAGGTCACGAGGGCCTCGCTGGCGCCGAGCGCCTCGAGGTTGAGGCGTCCGAGCACGTCGTTTCGGGTGACCGCAAAGACGTCGGGCGTCTCTCCGGCACGCGCAACCAACGACGCCATCTCCGTGGAGAGCGCCCGCCGCTCGATCGAGACATCGGAGTCGCCGGCGCCGTATGAGAGAACCAGCGCGAGACCGAACGCGGATTCGCGCACGATCAGCGTCGCTTTCGACGCGCCGAGTAGCTCAACCGACTCGCGCAGGATCGCGCGCTGCACCAGCTCCACGTTCAGCGTTTCGCGCACTCTGCCGGTCGCGCCGCGCAGCGCCTTCTCGATCTCGATCTGGCGCATTCTCCCCGCCGAGGCGCCGGCTTCCCCCGCATACTCCTGCGTGCGGATGCTCAGGTAACCGACCAGCACGAACGACGCCGCCAAGAGAAAGCGATCGCCGATTGCGATCGTGTCCCAATGATTCCTTGCCTGAATTCCGTTGACGTAACCCGCGATTGCGTTTGCGACTTCCGCGACTACGACGAGGTTGGTCGTCAACCGCCGGTTCAGCGCGAGGCTGCTCAGCGCAATAGGACCGTTAAACAGGATAGAGGCGATGAAGAGCTGCGGCGTAAGCAAGTCGAGGATCCACGCGACGATGAGCAATCCGTAGCAGAGCAGGGCCACGCCACCGCGTTTCGGGCCGAGCCGCGGGGGCGCCTTGCCTGAAGCGGAGAAGGCTGTTGCGATGGACCGCGCAACGAAAGCGGAGGAACTGCTGCGCGAGCTCGGTGGACGCGCGCGACTCGTCGTGTACGTCGCCAGCGCTCCGGGCGCGGGCAAGACTCGCCGGCTTTTAGAGGACGCACGTCGCCTGACGGCCGACGGCAAACGCGTCGTGATCGGCTGGATCGAGACGAAAGGACGCCCCGACCTCGAGCTCGCCGCGGCGGGCCTGCCGCGCGTGCCTCCGCGCCACGTCACGATCGGCGCGCGCGTCTTCGAGGACTTCGACTACGAGGCTGCCGTGCGCGAGCGGCCCGACGTCGTCATCCTCGACGAGCTCGCTCACGACAACCTCGGCGATGCGCCGCACGCGAAGCGCTGGCAAGATGCCCTGGCGCTCAAGCAACAGGGAATCGGAGTGATCGGCGCCTTGAACGTCCAGCACGTCGAAACGGTCGCGCCGACGGCGGAGGCATTGCTCGGCTATCCGGTGCGCGAGATCGTTCCGCTATCGTTCTTGCAGGCAGCAGACGAGGTGGTCGCGCTCGACATATCGCCACGCCTCCTGCAGAGCCGCGTTCGGGCGGGCAAGATCGTCAACGAGCAAGACATCGATCGCGCCCTCAACGGAGCGTTCAAAGAGCAGACGCTCTACATGCTCCGCGAGCTGCTCCTGCGCACCGTCGATAGCCTCACGCTTCCCGTCGTCAGAGCGGGACGAACGTCGATGGCGGCGGCGTTCGTGTATCCCAGCGTCGACTTGGTGCCGTATCTTCGGCGCTCGGCGGCGGTTGCGAGCGCCCTCGATCTCGGTCTCGAGGTCGTGCCGTGTCCGGGGGTGGATCCGGGCACCGTCGAGCGCACGGCGCGCGAGCTCGGGGGCGAGGTGCTGCACGATACGTTCGACGCGGCGGGCGTCCCTGAAGACACGTTGCGCGCGTCGCTCGTCGCGGTACCCAACGGAAAGGTCGCTGCGAAGCTATCCAACACGCCGCTCCCGTACGACCTGTTCATCGTCGGCGAGCGTCAGACGTATCTCGGCGAAAACCCAGCCCGTTCGCCCTATTCGCAGACCGCCGGCGACAGGCTGCGCGTGGGCTACGGCAAGCTCACCGTGTACATCGGCGCCGCGGCAGGCGCCGGCAAGACCTACGCGATGCTGGACCGCGCCCACCAGCTCAAGGCGGAGGGCGTCGACGTAGTGGTCGGATTCGTCGAGACGCACGGGCGGAAAGAAACGGCCGCGCTGCTCGAAGGGCTCGAGATCATTCCGCCCAAAATCGTCACGCTCAACGGGATCACGTACAAAGAGTTCGACCGCGACGCGCTCATCGCGCGCAAGCCTCAGGTGGCCCTGATCGACGAGCTCGCGCACACCAACGCTCCGGGCTCGATCGCCCCGAAGCGCTTCCACGACGTGCTCGCCGTCCTTCGCGCCGGAATCGACGTGCTCACGACGCTGAACGTCCAGCACCTGGAGGGTTTGGGCGACACAATTCTGCGACTCACCGGCACGATCGTACGGGAGACGCTGCCGGACGGCATCCTGGCGCTGGCGGACGATGTTGTGCTCATCGACGTCACGCCCGAGACGCTGCGGCAGCGGCTGCGCGAGGGCAAGATCTACCCCCTCGACCGCACGGAGACGGCGCTCGCGAACTTCTTTCGGATCGAAAATCTCCACGCGCTGCGCGAGCTCGCGTTACGCGAGGCGCTGCGCGCGCGCCATCGCGAACGCATCGTGTCGCCGTTCGAGCGCCTTTTGCTTGCGATCGGATCACGGGACGTCGACCTTCCGATGATCCGGCGAGCCGGACGAATCGCGGCTCGGCTGGCGATCGACTTCGCGATCGCGCACGTCGTCGACCGTCGAGCGCACGTCGACCCAGCGGTGGTCGGTGCGTTGCGCGCGGAAGCCCGCAAAACGAACATCGAATGGATCGAGGAGGTCGCGGATGACGTGCCGCGCCGCCTGCTACAGATCGCGCGCGCTCGCCCCGAGACTACGATCGCGCTAGCGGGGCCGCAGCGCCCACCGCGCTGGTTAGCGCGCCCCTCGTTTCCTCGGCGACTGCTCAACGCCGGCGCGCGCGAGCTGCTCATACTGCTGCCTCCCGCCGAGCCCATTGCCGCGGCCTTGCCCGAGGAGTAGCTACTGCGGCTTGAGGCCGTCGAGTGCGAGGTTGAGCTCGAGCACGTTCACGCGCGGCTCGCCCAAGAACCCGAATGTCCGGCCTTGCACGTGTTTCGCGATCAGCGCGTCGACGTCCGAAACGCTCATATGGCGCGCCTTCGCTACGCGCGGCGACTCCCAGTACGCCGATTGCGGGCTGATGTCGGGATCGATCCCGCTGCCGCTCGAGGTGACGAGGTCCATCGGCGGTGGCCCAACGGCATCGGGATTCTCCTTCTCCAAATCGGCGATCGTCTTGCGCGTCGAATCCTTGAGCTTCTTCGACGTCGGTCCGTAGTTGGTGCCGCCGGTTGCCGTCGGGTCGTAGCCCTTGCCGGCGGCCGAGGGCCGCCCCTGAAAATACTGCGGTTTCGTCCAGAGCTGACCGATGATTGCGGAGCCGACGACCTTTCCGTTCACCGTAATCAGCGAGCCGTTGGCCTGCCGCGGGAAAAGCGCCTGCGCGAGGCCCGTCATGACCAGCGGGTAAATCAATCCCAGCAACACGATCGAGAAGATCGTGACGCGCAGCGCGGTGCCGAGATGCCTAATCATGAGACTTCATCCTACGTAAGGTGGAGCGCCGCGAGGATCATGTCGATCAGCTTGATGCCGATGAATGGGACGATGATGCCGCCGACGCCGTAAAGCATAACGTTTTCGAACAGAACGCGATTCGCGCCCTTCGGCTCGTACCGGACGCCGCGCAAGGCAAGCGGAATGAGCGCGACGATGATGAGCGCATTGAAGATGACCGCCGACAGTATCGCGCTCTGGGACGTCGTCAGGCGCATGATGTTGAGTGCAGCCATGGCGGGGTATGCGGTTGCGAACATCGCGGGGAGGATCGCGAAGTACTTCGCGACGTCGTTCGCGATCGAGAACGTCGTGAGCGAGCCGCGAGTCATGAGCAGCTGCTTGCCGATCTCGACGATCTCGATGAGCTTCGTCGGGTCGGAGTCGAGGTCGACCATGTTGGCGGCCTCCTTGGCGGCCTGCGTGCCCGAATTCATCGCGACGCCCACGTCCGATTGCGCCAGGGCGGGCGCGTCGTTCGTGCCGTCGCCCGTCATAGCCACGAGCCTGCCGGAGCCCTGTTCGCGCTTGATCAGGTCCATCTTCGCCTCGGGCGTGGCCTCGGCGAGGAAGTCGTCGACGCCGGCCTCCTTCGCGATCGTCGCGGCGGTCAGCGGGTTGTCGCCGGTGATCATCACGGTCCGAATCCCCATCGCGCGCAGCCGATTGAAGCGCTCCGTCATGTTCGGCTTGAGGATGTCCTTGAGATAGATCACGCCGATCACGAGGGTGTTGCGGGCCAACAATAATGGCGTGCCGCCGCTGCGCGCGATGCGCTCGATGACGGGGGCGAGCTCGGTCGACGGATTGCCGCCGCCGTCTCGCACCCACGTGAGAATCGAGTCCGGCGCGCCCTTGCGAATCTTTGTGCCGTCGGCGAGATCGAGCCCGCTCATCCGCGTGTACGCGCTGAACGGCACGAAGACCGAGCCCGCGGGAGCCTCGCCGTTACGCGCTCCGACCTGCTGCGCGAGGGCCACGATCGAGCGCCCTTCAGGCGTTTCGTCGGCGAGTGAAGAGAGATAGGCGATGCGGGCGGCATCCTTCGCATCGATTCCGTCCGACGTGATGATCTCGACGGCTTGGCGGTTTCCGAGCGTGATCGTTCCGGTCTTGTCGAGCAGCAGAGTGTCCACGTCGCCCGCGGCCTCGACGGCGCGGCCGCTCATCGCCAAGACGTTGCGCTGCATCACGCGATCCATGCCGGCGATGCCGATCGCGGAGAGCAGGCCTCCGATCGTGGTCGGGATCAAGCAGACCAGCAGCGCGATGAGGATGGTCACGCTCTGATGCGTGCCGGCGTACAGCGAATACGGCGCCAGCGTGGCGACCGCGATCAGGAAGATGATCGTGAGTCCGGCGAGCAATATCGACAGAGCGATCTCGTTGGGCGTCTTCTGCCGCTGCGCGCCTTCGACCAGGCGAATCATGCGATCGAGGAAGCTCTCACCCGGATTCGCGGTCACGCGCACGGTGATGCGGTCGGAGAGCACGCGGGTGCCGCCCGTCACCGAGCTGCGATCCCCGCCGGACTCGCGAACGACTGGCGCCGACTCGCCGGTAATCGCCGACTCGTCGATCGTCGCGGCGCCCTCGATCACGTCGCCGTCCGCGGGGACGACCTCCCCGGCCTCAACGACGTAGCGGTCGCCCTTGCGCAGGCTCGTGCTCGTGACGCGCTCCTCCGTTCCGTCGTCATGGAGCAATCGCGCATACGTGTCGGATTTCGTCCGCCGCAGCGTCTCGGCTTGCGCCTTGCCGCGGCCCTCGGCCACCGCCTCGGCGAAGTTGGCGAAGATCACAGTAAACCACAGCCATGCCGCGATGGCGAAATCGAAACCGGGCGAGCCGATGTGTCGAACGATGTCGCGCACGAAGAAGATCGTCGTCACCGCGGCGCCCACTTCGACGACGAACATGACGGGATTGCGCGCCTGCCAGCGAGGATCCAGCTTCTTGAAAGAGTCCCACAGCGCGCGCGTGAGAATCCCGCGGTCGAAGAGCGAGCGCGCTTTGGGACGCCGCTCCAAGCGCCTCTGACTGAGCATTAGAATGTCTTTCCTTGGAGCATGAGCAGGTGTTCCACGATCGGCCCCAGCGAGTCGGCCGGCAAGAACGTGAGCGCGCCGACGATCACGATGACGCCGATGAGCAGCGCCACGAAGATCCCCGAGTGCGTCGTGAACGTGCCGGCGCTTTCGGGAATCGCCTTCTTCCCGGCCAGCGCGCCCGCGAGCGCCAGCGCCGGAACCGCGACCGCGAAGCGGCCGAACATCATGTTCACGCCGGTCAGGAGGTTGTAGAACAAGTTCGGGCCGAGGCCCGCGAAGGCCGAGCCGTTGTTCGCGTTGGTCGACGTGAACGCGTACAGGATCTCGGAGAAGCCGTGCGGACCCCCGTTATTGAGCGTCGCGATGCCTGCCGGCAGCACCGCGGCCACGGCGGTCGGCACGAGGCAGAGTACCGGCGTGACCAGCGCGGCGAGGATCGCGAACTGCACCTCGCGCCGCTCGATCTTCTTACCGAGATACTCCGGCGTACGGCCGACCATCAGGCCGGCGATAAAGACGGTCAGGACGACGAACACGATCATGCCGTAGAGGCCGCTGCCGACGCCGCCGAAGACGATCTCTCCGAGTTGCATGTCGACCAACGGGATCAGGCCGCCGAGCGCGGTGAACGAGTCGTGCATCGAGTTGACCGCCCCGCACGAAGTGTCCGTCGTGACCGTCGCGAAGAGCGCCGAGGCCGAGACGCCGAAGCGGCATTCCTTCCCTTCCATGTTGCCGCCGGCCACGCCGAGCTGATGGACGATCGGGTTGCCGGCTGCCTCGGCCCAGTATGCAACGGTGAAACCCACGAAAAACAGGATGGCCATGGCGGTGAAGATCGCCCAGCCCTGCCGAGTGTCTTTCACCATCTTGCCGTACATGTACGTCAGGCCGGCTCCCAGCGAGAAGATCAGAAGCAGCTCGACGAGGTTGGTCAACGGGTTCGGGTTCTCGTTCGGCGATGCCGAGTTGGCGTTGACGAAGCCGCCGCCATTGGTGCCCAGCTCCTTGATCACCTCTTGCGACGCCATCGGGCCGCCCGTAATCGATTGGGCGACGCCTTCAATCGACTTCACGCCCTGATAGGCATGAAAGTTTTGCGGCATCCCCTGCGACACGAGGAACAGCCCGACGACGATCGAGATCGGCAGCAGCACATAGAGCGAGCAGCGCGTGAGATCGACCCAAAAGTTTCCGAGCGTTTTGACGTTCGTGCGCACGAGGCCTCGCACGACCGCGACGGCGATGGCAATGCCGACCGCCGCGGAGACGAAGTTGTGCCACGCCAGGCCTGCCATTTGCGAGAGATAACTCATCGCCGTCTCGCCGGAATAGAACTGCCAGTTCGTGTTCGTCGTGAAGCTGACCGCCGTGTTCCACGCCAGGTCCGGTGTCATGTTGTCGACGTGGGCAGGGTTGAACGGCAGCCACTTCTGCGTCCTCAGCAAAACGTACAGATAGGCGAGGCCGATCAAGGAAAAGGCCAGCATGGAGAGCGCATAGGCGTACCAGGTCATCTCCTCGTCTTCGCGCACGCCGCAAATCCGATAGATCAGCCCCTCTACGGGGAGGAGCACGGGGCTCAACCACGTGCGCTCGCCCTGAAAGACGCGCGCCATGTAGGAACCCAGCGGCTTGGTGAGCGCGAGGATGATCAGGAAAAAAATGATGGCCTGCAGCCATCCGATCGCGGTCATCGTCAGAACTTCTCGGGTCGCAGCATCGCAAAGATGAGATAGGCCAGGCCGGCGACGGTCAGAATCAGGCCCAACACGTCATCGAAGCCCATCGCTACACCTTCTCGCAGCCGAGCACGTACAGGTCCAGGACGACGAAACACACGATCGTAAGCACGACGACACCGAGCTCTACTAGCACGGACTCAGCATAGCCCACGGGGGGCGCGCGTGCTATCCGCCGGTCGGATGATCCGAAAGGACGTCCGGTCGGATAATCCGACTGACGGCTGCTCGGACTTGGCGCTTCGCCCTATAATTGCCAAGTTATGCTTCGTACAACGTTCCTCGGAGCCACCGGGTTTGCGTGCGGGATTGCCGCGGTGACGGGGCTCGCGTTCGGTCAGGCTACGGCGGCCCCGTCGAGCTCACCGTCGCCGGCGGTCTCCGCATCTCCGACGCCGAGCGCTCCAAGCGATCCCTGCGGCTCGATTCTGTCGATCGTGAACCGTCCCACGGTCTCGACCGGAGTATGCACTGTGCGCACCGGACATTTCGATCTCGAGAACGGCTACACCAATACTACGACCAGCGGATCCGGCGGCGGCAGCAGCGCAAACTATCCTCAATCGTTGCTGCGCATTGGGACCGCCGACCCGCACCTCGATTTCGAGTTCGGTCTCCCGAGTCGCGAGACGTCGTCTGTCGGCCAACCCACGCTAACCGGTACCAGCGACGTGAGCCTCGCCACCAAGTATGAGCTCGGCTACAGTTCGAACGCCGACTGGGGCGTGTACGGGGCGATCACGTATCCTACGGGGAGCAAGGCGTTCACCGCTGGGAACGCGCAGTTCACCGGTGATTTCGATTGGGGCTACACCATCAATCCGGAATTCAGCCTGGCTGGAACGCTGAGCTTCAACGCGTTGAGTGGTGCTAATGCGGCGGGCGCGGCTCAGTCCTACTTCGCATTCGTTCCGAGCCTGGAGCTGAGCGCTGCGCTTCCGGGCGGCCCGTCGCAGGTCTCGGCCGAGTACGCGTATTTCTCCGCCGCGGGCCCCGGGTTGCCCGCCAAGAGTCTCGTCGACTTCGTCTACCAGCGCGATTTCGGCAATCACATCCAACTCGACGTGGAGTACGGCTTCTCGCCGACGGTCATCAACGGGCAGAAGCAGCATTACATCGGAGCGGGTCTGTCCTTCATGAATTAGCGGAAAACCGCGTGCCTTTGGCTAAGGGCGGCGGCGGCGCCCCCTAAATTGCTAGCCGGAGGAAACTGGATGAACGCTACGTCGATTCCCGTCAATATCGGCAATACCGGGTTCATGTTGCTCTGCGCGAGTCTCGTCATGCTGATGACGCCGGGACTCGCCTTTTTTTACGGCGGCCTCGTGCAGCGCAAAAACGTCCTCACCATCATGATGCAGAGCTACATGTCGCTGGGCTGGACGACGGTCTTGTGGTTCGCCTTTGGGTATTCGGAAAGTTTCGGACCCGATTGGCATGGCATCATCGGAAATCCGGCTACATACGCACTCTTGCGAGGCGTGACACTCCACACGATGTTCACCGGGAACGACGCCGGAATTCCTTTGGTCGTGCACATCGCCTATCAGATGATGTTCGCGATCATTACGCCCGCTCTCATCACCGGCGCATTTGCCAACCGCGTGACGTTCAAGGCCTACTTCTTGTTTCTCACGGCCTGGCTGATCTTCGTCTACTTCCCGTTCGTACACATGCTCTGGAGCCCGAACGGGATTTTGGCGAAGTGGGGCTGCCTCGATTTTGCCGGCGGCATCGTCGTGCACGCGTCGGCAGGCTTCGCCGCGTTGGCGTCGGTTCTGTACGTGGGCCGGCGCCATGTCATCGACAACAAGCCGCACAACGTGCCGCTCATCGCGCTCGGAACCGGCTTGCTTTGGTTCGGCTGGTACGGATTCAACGCCGGATCGGAGCTGCGGGTCGACTCCGTTACGGCCTCGGCGTTTCTCAATACGGACATCGCGGCTTCATTCGCCGCGATTGCGTGGCTATTGGTCGAGTGGGCTCGCGGTCGCCAACCTAAATTCGTCGGTTTGCTAACGGGCGCGGTTGCCGGACTCGCGACCATAACGCCCGCTGCGGGTTACGTTTCACCGACGACCGCCGTCATTATCGGCATTGCCGCAGGCGTCATCTGTTATTTTGCCGTCACGCTCAAGAACCAGTTAGGCTGGGACGACGCCCTGGACGTTTGGGGCGTCCATGGAGTCGGCGGATTCTTAGGTATCGTTCTGCTCGGCGTCTTTGCATCGACGCTTTGGAATCCCAACGGCGCAGACGGCTTGCTCCGCGGCAATCCGGCGTTCCTGGGCAAGCAGTTCGTTGCGGCGCTGGTCTGCAGCGCTTGGGCGTTCAGCTTCACCTACGCGATGCTGTGGCTCATCAACCTGGTCACGCGAGTGAAGGTGGACGAGACGGCCGAGCAGCTAGGCCTCGACGTCCATCTCCACGGCGAGGAGGCTTACCCGCTCGGAATCTGATCGGTTCTTCGTCGCGCTAATGATCGCGCATCTCCTGACGTACTAGCACGACGTACGACGGGCACGAGCGCAAAGCTGCTTATCGCCAGCGTCGCCAGCGAAACGGCGAACGCGGCGTCGACGATCGCCCCGCGATACGGAACTTCCGGCGGCAAGGCCAGCGCGAGTGCCAGGCACAGGCCCCCGCGCATCCCCGCGGCGCGCACGACGTCGATCCACTCGCGCGGATAGGGCCCGAGCAGCAACAGACCGCCGACCATGCCGCGAGCGACGGCGATCGCTACGATGCACGCCACGACGAAGACGGGCTCCTGCGCAACGCGCCCGATCTGCAGCGCGGCGCCTACCATGAAGAAGACCAGGACGTTGGCGAGCAGTGCACCCACGTCCCAGAAACGATCGACGTCGTCCGCGATGCTCAGCGTGATCCAGGAACGCTCGTAGAATCGCAGCGCGATCCCGCAGGCGATGGTCGCGAATATGCCCGACAGCTGAAGGAAGTCGGCGGCAAAGTAGGCGCCATACGCGCAGACGACCGTCGCCGCGATCTGGACTCGCACGTCCCGGCTTCCTCGCAGGATTCGCGCCGCCAGGAACGCCAAGGCGACGCCGAACGCTGCTCCGCCTGCGGCTCCGCCCAGCGTCTCGGCGGCCACGATCGCGACCGCGCCCGCGCCTGCCGGTCCCAGCGCCATCGCGGCGAGCACGCAGCGATAGAGCGCCACCGCGACCGCGTCGTTGAAGAGCGCCTCGCATTCGACGATCGTAGCCAGCGTCTTGGGAACATTGAGCCGCCGGAACACCGCGACAACGGCGATCGGATCCGTCGCGGACAGGATCGCGCCGGCCAGCAGCGCGGGGTCGAACGGGACGCGCACGATCGCCAGCGCGCCCGCGACGAGCAGCGCCGTCAGCAGCACGCCCGGTCCGGCCAGCGTCGCGATCGCGATCCACTGCCGCCGGATCGCCCGATAGTTGAGGTTCCAGGCCGCCTCGAAGAGCAGCGCCGGCAGAAACACGTACAGCGTTGCATGGCCGAACGCATATGCGAAGCGCCCCGGCTGTATGAAGCCGTACCCGATGCCGAGGGCCACGATCACGAGGATCTGCCGCAGCTTCACCGTGCCAACTCCCTAGTGAGTGTGCGTGAAGTTCCCCACGCCGGTCAGCGCACGCATCGCTTCGATCGCGTGTCGCATGCCCATCGGCGCGCGCGGGCGGCCGACCGCTTCGAAATACAGAGCGGGGTCGATGTTGAGCGTTCGCGTCTGCACCAGCGCCACCGGGCAGTCGCGCAGGAACGACTCCGTCGCGGCGATTTCGTCTTCGTCGTCGGTGACGCCGGGATGTGTCAACAGATTCAGGCTCACGCGGATGCCGCGCGCGACGGCGAGCCGAACGGAGCGCAGCACGTCCGCCAGGTCGTATCCGCGCGGGCGATAGTACGCAGCGTAGACGTGCGAGCGGAACGAATTCAGGCTGATTCGCACGGCGTCCAAGCCTGCGTCGATGCAGCGCTCGAGCGCCGCTGGCCGGCTGCCGTTCGTGTTGAGATTGACGCTGCCGTTGGCGCGCTTCCCGCGGATGGCCTCGATCGCGCGCACCATCGTGGTGGGCCGCAGGAGCGGCTCTCCCTCGCAGCCCTGACCGAACGAGACAATGCCATTCTCGACGCGCTCGAGGTGATGGATCGCGATGCGTGCGAGGTCCCGAACCGTCGCCTCCTCGGCGATGCGCTCTTGGGGGGACGGCATTCCCGCGTCCGGCTCCAACTCCGAAATGCAGCCGATGCAGCGCGCGTTGCACTTCGGGGATAGCGGGAGCGCCGCTTCGCCGCGCTCGAGAAACACGTTCTGCGCGGTAAAGCAGCCGTAGTCGACGGAGCACAACGCCACTTGGCGCAACACGCGGTTGTCGGGTTCTCGCGCCAGGCGTCGTGCGACGAGTGCCTCCAGCTCGCCTTCGGCGAAGCGGCGCGGCTCCCAATCCTCGCTCTCGTCCGTCTTCATCGCGGCCACATGAAGCCGATCGCCGATGCTGCAGGCGAATGTGTAGCCAAAGAGCGGAAGCGGCGGCGCGTCGCGCTCGGCGGCGTAAGCCGGCAGGAGCAACCGCGTGTATCCGGCCGGCAGCGCGACCGCCATTGCCGTGCGTCCTGCGATCGGCCCGATCGTCGTCAGGGGATGCCTCTGCTGCAGGAGCATCGGCATCGTCCCCTCCGGCGCCGCGATCAGTTCGTCGGCCCGCGGTTCGCGCACGAGGCCGCCGTCGGCAAGCGGAACGAGTGCCGCGTCGTACGCGATTCGTCCGCGCGCGTCGCAAGATGCGAGCGCCATATTAGACTTGCACGTAGGTGTCGAAGACCCGTGTCGCCGGGCCCGTGAGATATGCGTCTCCCGCGCCGTCCCACTCGACGACGAGCCTCCCGCCCGGAACGAACACCTCGACCGGCGAGCTCGCCATTCCTCGCTGCAACGCGACGGCCGCGGACGCGACCGCTCCCGTTCCACAGGCCATCGTCGAGCCCACGCCGCGCTCCCAGTGGCGCACGCGTAGCGCGCCTCTACCCTGCGATGCCGCGACGTGCACGTTCGTGCCGGACGGGAACGCGGGCTCCTCTTGGATCCGCGCGGCGAGCGCGACGAGGTCGACGGCGTCGACGTCGGCCGCGAAGCCGACGACGTGCGGATTGCCGAGGTCGACGAACCAAGCCTCGTCGAGCGCGGTTAGCGCAATCGGCTCGATCCGCGGGCGTCCCATCGCGACGCGCACCAGATACTCCGGCTCGCGCGTCACGATCTCGGCACGCACGACGGCGCCCCCGGTCTCGAATGCAATCGGGCTCGGCTGACCGGTCTCGTCCAGCCAACGCGCCGCGCAGCGGATTCCGTTGCCGCACATCTCCGCCTGCGTCCCGTCGGCGTTGATCGTCAGCATGCGAATGTCTGCGTGCGCCGACGATTCGAGGGCGATTAGGCCGTCGGCCCCGACGCCGGCATGACGATCGCACACCCAGCGCGCGAATCCCGCCAGGTCGCGTAGCGGCGCGGCTCGTCGGTCGAGAATGACGAAGTCGTTGTGCGCCCCGTGCATCTTCGTGAGTGGAACGCGCATTATTCGCGCTTCGCAGACCAGTTCAGCTTTTCCCGTACTTGCTGCGCGACGGACTCAGGCCGCAGCCACAGCGTCGCCGCCTCGCCGCGAAACCAGGCGCGCTGACGGCGCGCGTAACGGCGCGTCGCTCGATCGAGGCCGTTGCGAAGTTCGGCGAGCGTGCACCAACCGCGCAGGTACGAGAAGGCCTGCGGATAGCCGACCGCGTTCGCGGCAGCCGCGCCGCTTCCGACGCGCTCCGCCTCGTCGAGCAATCCCGCGTCCAGCATTCGAGTCGTGCGCTGCGCGATGCGCCGATCGACCTCGCTCCAGGGAACCTCCAGAAAGACGAGCATCCACGGAATGCCCTCGCTCGAAAGCGTGCGTCGTGGCGCCGCCAGTCCGGTGGCGTCCGATGCGCCGAGTGCGATCTCGAGCGCGCGTAGCACGCGGTACGTATCGGACGCGTGCAGCTGCGCCGCCCGCGCCGCGTCGTGGAGGGCGAGCCAGCCGTGCAACAATTCCGGTGGATGGAGCAGCGCCTCACGTGCGAGGCGCGCGCGCAGTACATCGTCGTGGCGACGCGCCAGGTCGACGCCGCCCGTGAGCGCGCGGATATAGAACCCGGTGCCGCCGACGACGATGGCCCGCTTGCCGCGGCGGAGAATGCCGCCGATGGCATCGACCGCGTCGCTCGCGAAGCGCGCGGCGGAGTAGCGCTCGGCCGGATCGAGGAAGCCGACGAGGTGGTGCCGCGCCGCATCGAGTTGCTCCGCCGAAGGCGCCGCCGTGCCGATCGGCATGTCCCTGTATATCTGCCGCGAATCCGCTCCGACGATCTCGGCATCGAATTCGCGGGCGAGGTCGATGCCGAGCTCCGTCTTGCCGCTGGCAGTCGCACCCGCGAGGATGAGGACGCCGTCAGGCACGCTTGAACATGCGCGCGATCTCGTCGGGGCTCAAACGCACCATCGTCGGCCGGCCGTGCGGGCAGTGCATGGGATTTCGGCAGCCCTGCAGGCGCTCGAGCAGGCTCGTCATCTCCGGGTCGCCGAGCGGCTCGCCGGCGCGCGTTACCGAGTGACACGCGAGCGACGCCCACACGCGTTCGCGCACGCTGCGCTGCTTCGGTTCGTCGCTCAAGTCGTCGAGGAACTCGTTCAAGTCGAAGGCTCGGGCGCCGTATCCGGCGGGCGTCGCGACGATGCGATACGAGCGCTCCCCGAACGGCTCGATCTCTAGGCCGCCTTCGCGCAGCGCCTCGAGCGCGCCGTCCAGAGCGGCACTCCGCACGGCGTCGAGCTCGACGACGTGCGGTACGAGAAGCGGCTCGCTGGGCGTACGCTCGCCGTTGCCGGCCGCGGCGATGGCCTCATACGCGATGCGCTCGTGCGCGGCGTGCTGGTCGATCAAGAGCAGCCCCTCGCCGTCGCTCGCGAGGATGAACGTTCGGTGCAGCTGTGCGAGGACGCGTAAGCCGCCGTCGCCGGCCGCCGGAGCGAACGAGATGGCCGAAGCGCTTTCAGAATCGGTGTATTGCGCGAACCGACCGCGAGCGTGATTGGTAAGTGTTGCCGCGATGCTGCGGCGCACCGAGTCGAAGACTTGGCTTGAGTAGCGCAGCCGAACGTCGCTCTTCGTGGGATGCACGTTGGCATCGACGTGTTCCGGCGGAAGCGTCAACTGCAGCACACCATATGGATGGCGACCGAGCATCGCAAAGGTCGAGTAGCCGCTGGTCCACGCGCCGGCCAACAGCGTGCTGCGCAACAGCCGCCCGTTCACGAAGAGCAGCTGCATCCGGCGATCGGGGCGGTCGTAGCCGGGCGCGCTGACGAAGCCGCTCAACGTGCCCTCGAGCGTGCGCGCTGCGCTGCCGTCAAGCGGCAGCAGCGTCTGCATCGCCTGGCGTCCGAACACCATCGCGAGCCGTTCCCGCTCTTCCGCGCTGGCCGGCATCACCCAGACTTCCTTGCCATCGTGCCGCAGGGTGAACGCGATCCCGGGGTACGCTAGCGCGAAGCTCGACAACCAGGACGAGATCCGATTGAATTCTGCGCTTGGCGCGCGCAGATACTCGCGGCGCACCGGCAGTTCCTCGAACAGACCCGCGACGCGGACGCGCGTGCCCACTGGCGCAGCCGCGGGTTCGACTGCGCCGACCGCTTCGGCAAAGGCGGTAACCCGCGCGCCGACCTCGTCGCTCCGCGGCCGCGAGACGATCTCCGTTCTCGCGACCGCCGCGATCGAGGCGAGGCCCTCGCCACGAAAGCCGAGCGTCGCGATCGATTCCAGTTGGGCGGCCGTCGTCAACTTGCTCGTGGCGTGCCGGCGCGGCGCGAGCGATAACTCCCCAGCCGGAATGCCGGCGCCGTCGTCGATGACCTCGATCACATCAAGGCCACCCTTCTCGACGTTGACGGTAATCCGCGTCGCCCCAGCATCGACCGCGTTCTCGACGAGCTCCTTGACGATCGAGGCCGGACGCTCGATGATCTCGCCGGCGGCGATCTGCCCGATCGTTATCGCGTCCAACCTTTGGATCATTCCGGTGACCATACGAGAAACACGACGCCAACGACTGCTATGACCGCGCCGCTGATCACCTCGCCGTACCTTTCGAACGGTCCAAGCGACAGACGCGCGAGAGCGGCGCGCGAAGAGACGCAGACCACGACGTACGTGGTGATGGTGCTGATCGCAAAGCACGCAGCCATCGCGGCGAGCAATCCGGCACCGAATCGGGCGGCCGCGAAAAAAGCCGGGATCCCCTCGACCATTGGAGATGAGCCGAGAATGATCAGCAGCGCCGTGCTGGTTTTGCCGGCGGCCGCGGACTGGGCATGCGGCTCGGCGCGCATCTCGCGCAACGACGCGATTACGATCCATAGGCCGAACGCGACGAGTGCGAAGCCCGCGAGGATCGATACGACGTTGCCAAGCCGAACCGCCAGCGCTACGCCGCCAAGCCATACGACGACGCCGATGGCGAGCGTAGACACGGCGTGGCCGAGCCCAGCGATAGCCGCGGCGCCGGCCGTCCGCGCCGCGGTCCAGTTGAACCGCCGCGCGGCGACGGCGATCGGCAGCCAATGGTCCGGAACGAGCGTATGTAAGACGCCGACCGCAACGACGGCGCCGAGCAACAGCGCCGGGCCGAACGTCACCGCAAGTAGGTCCTGACGACTTCCAGCAACTCTTCCGCCGCGCTCACCTGAGCGCGCGCCTTGGAGGTCAGGACGTGCGTCCTAACGTGTTCCTCGAGCACCTCGGACATCAACGCGTTCATCGCCCCGCGCGCGGCGGCGATGCGCTGCAGGACGACCCCGCAGCCGGCCTCGGACTCGAGCGCTCGCTCGACTCCCTCGATCTGTCCGCGGATGCGGCGGACCCGGTTCAAAAGTTGCGTCTTCTTTATGATCGTATGACTCACGCGCCCCGCTTCTCGCCACCGCCTCTATACCCTCTGGGGGTATATGCCGGGGTTGACAAACGTGCCTTGGGGAGTATCCTGGTTGAGGATTCCTCGTTAGGTGAGGCGTCTGCACGAAAGAATGCCGCTGCCCGGAAAGGTCGAGAGACCCCAACGGGTGACCAGATCCCGCCGAATCAAGGCGGAATCTAACGCGGCTGGCCCCGAGCGGAGTCGAAGGGCCGACGTTGTGCAGTGCTAAAGCTCGACACTGAGGGAGATGGCGCGGCCAGCCGCGCGAAGTTTCTCGAACTGTCGGCCTGCGAGGAGCAGCGACAGTTTTTTTATTGCTGAGAAAGGGGGTGATGCCTCGCCATGGACGACGGCCCAGACAGTCGATATCGTAAGCGGCTCGCGATGCGCCGCCTTCACCTGCCGTGTCCGTCCGCTCGGCGCGGCAAACCGTAAAGCAATAGGAGGAACGTGTCATGAAGGGGTTTCTGGCATTTCTGCACACCGTCGGACTCACGCTGCGCCCGATCGGGACTTACCACGACGATTCGCTTCGCGCGAATCAGGGAGATCGCACCCCCAGCTTTAGCTTTTGGCGAGCTCTCGTTAGCTAGGGGTCTCGTTGGCCGTCGTGCTGCTCGCGAATATTCAAGTCGCCGCCACAGCAGCGCCGGCGCCTTCCCCGTCTCCGACGGCGACGCCGCGCTTCGCGCTGCATGTCAGCGGATCGAACGTCTTCGTCGATCAGGCGACCGGCGGTCCCGGCACGACGCCGCCCGAGGGTTTCGAGTTCGCGCACGGCTCGCCCATATCGCCGATGTCCCCCTATGACTGGTTTACGGCCGCGCCGATCACGCCCGGCGTCGCCGGCATCGCGCAGTATGAAATCTCGGGCCTCTACCATGCCGGAGCGGTGGACCTCGGGGCCACGCTCGGAATCGGCGCGCTGACCGGCAGCACGACCAACGCGCTGTACTGGGGCGAGCCGCCGATCCCCAACTTGAACGATCACGCCATCTCGCGCATCGTTCCGTACTCGATCGTCTTTCCAACGCACGCGGGTCAGGACGACGCGAGCGTTTTCAACGCCAGCGTGCTCGGCGGATCCGTCGCCGCCGCGGACGGCACCTGGCGCGTTCGCGGCGGCTATTTCGATTTGAATCAGACCGACCGCTTCGTCTTTGCGCCGCCGCCGCTGACGTCCGTGGTTCCCTCGCTCGGCGTGCAGACCGCCGAGACACTCGGCCCGGGCATGCCGTCGATCCAAGGGTGGACGGCGAGCCCGTCGGCGCTGCCGTTGTTCGGCGCCGACGGCGTGCTGCACGACGGCAACGCGACGCTCGAGCTGACCGATGCGGCCCTGCCGGCGCTCGCGGGGACGAACGTCCGCTTGACGATGGGCTCGCTCGTGCTCGATCGCGGTGACTACGGCAGGTTCTCGCTACAACTCGCGCACGTCTGGAGCAGCGGCGCGCCGATCATCACGACGACCTTTTACGGTGTCGATCGGGAGATTCATCCGGGCGCTCAGGGGCGGTTGTTCAGCAGCACGCTCGCCGATCAGGTACAGACGATCGGCGGCGCGCGCGCCTTCTTCCATCCCGTCAAGAACTGGGACGCGCTCGTCGAGCTCGGGCGCGCGTGGTACGACGCGCGGCTCGTCAGTTATCCGGGCACATCGCACTTCGGCAACTACGAGCACTTCAGCCTCGCGCAGCACCTCGGCGACGACGTCGTCACCCTGGAATACCATCGGTTCGATCCGACCTACGCCACCATCATCTTGCCGTACGGCATACCCGAGAACGTGTGGAGCATCGCGTGGTCGTGGCCAGGCGTGTGGCTCAAGTCGACCTATCAGCTCGTGGACAACACCGTCATCGGCGCGAACCGCGCCGGCGTCCGTCTGAAGTACGATCACGACAACAAGAATCTCGAAGTGCACGTCAGCTTCGGCGATTGGCGGCAGCTCGTGCCGGAGACGGAGGCAAACGCGTCGCAGGTCGGCTTCGTCGACGGCTTCTTCCTGTTGCAGAAAAACGGATTCGGCACCTTCGGCGAGGACCGGCAGGCCGGCCTCTACGTGGCCTGGCACCTCAAGAACGACGACCTCGCTTTCGACGGCATCGAAGACTATCTCAGCCGGCGCGCGGATCCGGGTCAGCCGCTGGACACCGTCGCGACGCGCGCTCCGCAGGCGGCCTTGAGCTGGACGCACCACTTCAGCGACAAGCTGCTCGCCGTCGGCGGCTACGGACGCTACGAGCTCGCCGGAACGTGGGCGACGACGCCCGTCGACGCGATCTACGGAGACGCGTTCGGTGGCGTGCAGTTCGCGACCGGTCCCCACACCGCGCTGCTCGTCGAGGCTCGACGCTACGCGCTGGTGGGCCTTCCCTCGATTCCGTACGGGCTTCCCCCGACGATGCGAGGCACGGCACTGATCGTCGACCAGCGGATCGACCTCTGATGCAGGCCACGACTACCGCGCGGCTCGTGCGCCCGAGTCTCTGGCGATCGATCATCATGTTTTTGTCGATCGTCGGGCCCGGCATCATCACGGCGAACGCCGACAACGACGTCGGCGGCATCTGGACCTATTCGCAGGCCGGCGCTCAATTCGGCTACTCGCTGCTGTGGCTGCTGATCCCGATCACGATCGCGCTCATCGTCGTCCAGGAGATGTGCGCGCGCATGGGAGCCGTCACCGGGAAGGGCCTGGCCGATCTCATCCGCGAGAATTTCGGCGTCAAGATAACGTTCTGGTGCCTGCTGCTCTTCGTCTTGGGCGACATCGGAAACACCGCCACCGAGTTCGCCGGTGTCGCGTCTTCCGCACCGATCTTCGGCGGTTACCTGCACGTGCCCAACGCCGAGGCGTTCAAGATCGCGCTGGTTGTGGGCGCCGCGATCTTCGTCTTCACGACCGTGACCCGTGGCACGGCCAAGATGGTCGAGCGCGTCTTCTTCGTCTTTTGCTTCGTCTACGTCGCTTACGTGATCAGCGCTTTCGCCGTGCATCCCCCGTGGGGCGACGTGCTGCGTCAGAGCGTGATCCCGCACTTCCAGGCCTCGAAGGCGTACATCATCATGATCATCGCCGTGATCGGCACGACGATCTCGCCGTGGATGCAGTTCTACATTCAGGCCGCCGTCGTCGAGAAGGGCGTGAGGGAGGACGACTACGCGTACTCGCGCCTCGACGTCGTTGCGGGCGGCATATGGACCGACGTGATCGCCTATTTCATCATCGTGGCCTGCGCCGCGACGATCTGGATCCACAACCTCCACGCCGCGCACCCGATCAGCGTGAACAACGACGTCAGCGACGTCGCCGCCGCACTCGTACCCATCGCCGGCAAATTCTCCGCGTTGCTGTTCGGCATCGGGCTGCTCAACGCCGCGGTCTTCACCGCTTCCATCCTGCCGCTGTCGACAGCCTATTACGTCTGCGAGGCGTTTGGGTTCGAGCGCGGCGTCGACCACCGGTTCTTCGACGCGCCGATCTTTTACGGGTTCTACCTTGCACTCATCGTCATCGGCGCGGGAGCCGTCATCATTCCCGGGGCGCCGCTGGGCGCGATCATCTTCTACTCGCAGGTTCTCAACGGCATGCTCCTGCCGATCGTTCTCGTGCTAATGCTGCTGCTCATCAACAACAAACGCCTGATGGGATCCTGGACGAACAGCCGGACCTTCAACATCATCGCCTGGGCGACCGCGATCATCGTCGGGGCGCTCACGCTCGTGTCGACGGCGCAGATCGTCTTCCCGCAGCTGGGAAGTTAGCGTCGTGACCAGCCGCGATCGGCGTCGAGCGTCAGTGGCGCCAGCGCATGGCCGGCCTGCGCACGAACGCGCTCGTCGCCGTCGGCGCCGCGCTCTTCGCGTCGATCTCGATCCTCATGAACGCGCGAAACAATCCGACCCAAGTAGCCGCCTACGTCGTGTCCGGCGTAGGATTCCTAACCGGTGCGGCCGATCGTTGCGCGGATCAACCGCCAGCCGCTCGATCAAACGGAGCTCTCCCAGGTGTACGAGATCGCGGTGACTTCCAACGCGCAGAAGGAGGAGGCCGTCCGCGCAAGCACGCTCGCGCAGATCCGCGCGACCACTCTGTCACTACGCTCCTTGGAGAGCCACGACGTGGATCAGAGCCACGTCCGCGTCAAGGCCACGGTCGCCACCACGGCGCGCGCCGACGCGAAACTCGAGCGCATCGTCGGCCGGCTGAGCCTCGATCCGGCGATCGTCGCGGCGAGCTGGCGCGTGGCGGCCCTCGAGAATCACGAATCGGTCGACGAGGCCGAGGAGTGATGACGCCTCAATCGGTGTCGGGCGCAAGGTCCGCACCGATGATCAGCGCGGTCGCGGTGCCCGGACGGATCGCCGTGGCGAAGGCCCTCGCTAGCGCCAGCGCGGCGGGCGATCCGCCGATCACGATGCTCCTGCGCTTCACTTTTTCGTCGACGAAGGTCGGCACGTTCCAGCCCGCGCCGCGCAGCGCCCCGATGATGGTCCGATCGAAGGCCGCGTTACCGGTCGCGTTCGCGACCAAGACCGCGTCCTGCGGCGGATCCCCTCGGTCGAAGAGCAGCGCACCGATCAGCTTCGCCCAACGCTGATCCGCGAACACGACGGAGGCGTCGCCGACCCACCCGGCCTTGCTGGGCAGCGTGAAGGACCGAACGTTGTCGTCGGGCACGTTGCGATAGATCGTGAGGAGCGACGCGAGTTGACCGTTGCTCAGGGTCGTATTGACGTCCTTACGCGCGATCTGCAGGATGTGCGCTAGCTTGGCCCAGTTCTGCGGCAGGCTGAGCTGACCCATCATCAGCTTGAGCACTTGCTGCTGGCGCTTGACGCGGCCGAAGTCGGAGGCCGCGTCGTGCCGGAAGCGCACGTAGCCCGCGACCTGATCGCCGGTGAGATGTTGCTCACCCTTGCGCAGGTGGATGTGCAGCTCCCCACTGTTGTCGTCGTAGTCCATGTCCTCGTCGACGTTGACGTCTAGGCCGCCCATCGCGTCGACGATCTTCGACGCCCCCTCGGGCTGCAGCGCAACGATCGCGTCGATCGGGATGCCTCCCAGCAGTTGGCTCGCCGCTCGTCCGGTGGAGTGCGCGCCGCCGAAGGCGTAGGCCGCGTTGATCTTCATCGAGCCCTGCTTGGGAATCGGCACCCAGGTATCGCGCGGAATCGACACGAGCGTCGCGGTGCGCCGCGCGACGTCGAGGTGCGCCAGGATGATGGTATCGGTGGTCTCTTCGTCGGACTGATATCCCAGAATCAGCACGTTCAGTTTGAGCTGACCGAAGTAGTGGCGCGCCGTCTGGGCGACGATCTGCTGCCGGAACGCGAAGCGGTACAGAAAGAACCCCGCGACGAGCGCGATTGCAGCTGCGGCCACTATTGCCGCAAAGCGACGCGTTGTTTTTTGTGACATTTTCTCTCCCAATAGCCCGCGGCCGACGGCGATGAACGCCGTCGCCCACGACGAGTCTAGTTTTTGTAGACTAGCCTGCGGCTACGGGAGGTGCGCGTTCTCCGATGCTGCAGAGAACGGGCGCGAGCTCTTTGAAAGAGCGCGCCTCGAACGTGCGACGCGCGGGGACGGCGCAGCTTCGCACGGCCAGCGTGGCGATCGCGCGGATGAGACGGATGACGCGCAGCGTCGTCGCCGCGAGCGTGCGAATCGAGCGCCCGAACCAGACTGAGACGCCGGCGCAAACGGCGGCGTGGACCGCCAGGCTGATCAGCGGCGGAGCCCCGAGCCACACGGCCGGACCAAATAGATGTCCGGCGACGACGAGCTGCTCGGCCGACTCCATACTGTAGAGCGCCAGCAACTGGAGCACGAAGATCGCCGGAAGCAGCGGGGCGACGCCGCGCGGAAAGGCGCGGCCGGAAACGACCAGTCGCGCCTTGCGGAAGAGGTAGACCGTCATCAACGCGACGCCGGCCAGCAGGGCCGGTACCACGTCGAGGTTGCTGTGGTCGGTGAAGCTTCCGCGCCCGAACCAGCCCGCGTTGGAGGCAAACTCGACGAGCGGATCCGCTATCGCGGCGGAAATCACCGCGAGCGCAGCGCAGAATCCCCATCGCACGTAGCAGTTACTCATAGCTTCGCACTTCCGGCGTCAGGAACGACATCTGTCGCTCCGCGGCCGGCCGCTTCGGCATCTTTTTACGCAGCGGCACGCGCTCCTCGATGTCGGCGTCGCCCGACAGGGCGTCTGCTACCTCCTGCGCTCGCTCGACGACGGCTTCGGGCAATCCCGCCATGCGCGCGACCTCGATTCCAAATGAGCGGGACGAGCTCCCGGGCTGCACGCGGTGCGAGAACACGGGGGCTCCGCCCGCCGCCCGATTTTCCACCGCCGTGATGTGGTAGTTCGCCACCAGCTTCCAGTGTTCGGCCAACGCGCACAACTCGTGGAAGTGGGTCGCGAAGAGCACCAGGGGGGCCTGCTCGTCGAGACCCAATAGGAACTCGCAGATCGCCTGCGCGATGGCGAGGCCGTCGAGCGTCCCAGTGCCGCGTCCGACCTCGTCGATCAAGAGCAGCGAGCGCTGCGTGCAGCGCCGCAAGATGTTTGCGGCTTCCGCCATCTCCATATAGAAGGTCGACTGTCCCGACGCGAGATCGTCGCCGGCTCCGATGCGCGTGAAGATGCGATCGATGATCCCGAGGCGCATCTTCCCCGCCGGCACGAACGAACCGATCTGCGCCATGATCGCGAGCAGTCCCGCCTGCCGAAGATAGGTCGACTTGCCGCCCATGTTCGGACCGGTAAGCAAGATGAAGCGATGGTCGGCCACGCTCAGGCGCAGGTCGTTCGGAACGAAGTTGGTGCGGAGAACGGCTTCCATGACGGGATGGCGCCCGTCTTCGAGGACGACGACGCTCTCGTCGGTGAAGCTGGGACGCACGTAGCCGCGCTCGGCAGCGCACTGTGCGAGTGCCGCGAGGACGTCGATCTCGGCGACGGCCTCGGCGGCCGCGAGCAATCGCTCGATCTCGGCAGCGAGGCGTTCGACAAGCGCCTCGAACAGCTGCTGCTCGAGCCGCTCCTGGCGTGCCTGCGCGGTCGAAATCGCGAGTTCGAGCTCCTTGAGCTCCGGCGTCACGTAGCGCTCGCCGTTCGCCAGCGTCTGCTTGCGCACGTAGTCGGGCGGGACCGCTTGCGCGTGGCTCTTGCTCACCTCGATCGCGTAACCGAAGGGGCTCGCGTACTTCACTTTGAGCGTCTTGATCCCGGTGCGCTCGCGTTCGCGTTGCTCGAGCGCCGACAGCCGCGAGCGGGCGTCGCCGCGCAGCGCAACGCACTCCGCTAGCTCGGCGCTCGCTTCGGCGCGGATCACGCCCCCCTCCCCGATCTGCGCGGGCGGATCCTCGACCAGCGTGCGCTGCAGGTCGTCGAGCATTTCGCCGAAGTCGCCAATGCGCTCGAAGAGCGCCGCCAGCGGCGGGAATACGAGCTGGCGCAGCGGCCGCAAGGTCTCCAGCGTTCGCCGCAACGACGCCAGATCGCGCGGGGTCGCGCGGCGAAAGCGAATCTTCTGTGCGATGCGTTCGAGGTCGAAGGCGCCTTTTAGCACTTCACGGATCGCGCCGCGCCGTGCGTGCTCTTCCAGCAGCGCCGCTATCACGTCGTGTCGCACGGCGATTGCCTGCGCGTCGACGAGCGGCGCGAGGATCCAGCGCGCGAGCATCCGTGACCCCATGGACGTGACGCAAAGGTCCAGCGTAGCGAGCAACGTCGCGTGTGGGTTCTGGCCCTGCGCTTGCGTGAGCTCCAGATGTTTGCGCGTCGCCGCGTCGATCGCCAGAAACTGCCGGCGCCGATAGAGCTGCGGCTCGTTTAGGCCTCGTTCGCCGTTGGTGACGCCGGTGCGGCTCACGAACGCCCCGAGAGCCTCGAGGGCGCGATGAACGGCCAGCGACTCGCCGATCGAAAAGCCCGAGAACGCGGCGCGCTCGCGAACGTCCACCAGGTTGACCGCGGGCGTCGTCAGCCGTACATCGGTTCCCTCGAGCGACGCGGCGAGGAACGCGCGCAGATCCGCCGGGACGTCGGCGACGATTTCGGCGGGTCCGATGCGCGTCAACTCCGCGAGCAGCTCGTCGTACGCGTTCTCGCCGTCGATCGCGGTCGCGGTCGAGTAGCCGGTCGAAACGTCCGCATATGCGAGCGCAAACGTATCGCCGGCCGCGGCGATCGCGGCGAGGTAGTTGTTCTGTTTGCCGTCGAGGAACTGCTCCTCGATCAGCGTTCCCGGGGTCACGAGGCGCACGACGTCGCGGCGCACCAGCCGGTTGGGCTGCGGAACTTCGAGCTGCTCGGCGAGCGCAACGACGAAGCGCTGCGCGACGAGCCTCGCGAGGTACTGCGAGAGCGCGTGGTGCGGCACGCCCGCCATCGCGACGCGCTTCCCGGCACCAGCCTCTTTGCTCGTCAGCGCAATTTGCAAAGCGCGCGCCACAATTTCCGCGTCCTCGCCGTAGGCCTCGTAGAAGTCCCCGACGCGGGAGAGCAGGATCGCCTCGGGATGCTTCGACTTCATCCCGAAGTACTGCTCGAGCATCGGCGAGTACTTCGGGCCCGACGCCTTCACCGCCGCAGCGGCTGCAGATCGAGCGCGGTCAAGTCCACGAGCGCGGCGGGCATGGTCGCGCCTGGATCGGTGAAACGGGACGCGCAGCCCACGATCGTCCCCTTGCAGCCCCAGACGTGACCGCTCTCGATCGCGACGTCCAGCCACGGCATCCGCGCGCCGTACGCGGGCGGCTTCGGCGCTACCACCGTCACGTTGTCGAGCGTCTTGGCGGTCAGTTTGCTCGCGTCTTTCTTCGACTCTCCGGCAATCAGCGCCCGAACGACGCTGCCGACCTTGCTCTCGTGGTAGGCGCGCGTGACGCGGTTCTGCTCCTCGACGAGCCGTTCGAAGCGCGCGAGCACGACGTCTCTCGGCAGTTGTTCCCAGCGCGCCGCGGGGGTGCCGCGCCGCGTCGAGTACATGAAGGTGAACGCGTTGGCAAATACGCCGGTGCGCACGTAATCGAGCGTCGCCTCGAAGTCGTCCTCCGTCTCACCGGGGAAGCCAACGATGATGTCGGTTGTGATCGCGCAGCCGGGGATCCGGCTGCGCAGCGACCGCACCTTCTCGTCGAAGCCGGCCAACGTGTACTTGCGATTCATCCGCCGCAGCAGCGCGTCGCTCGCGGATTGGAGCGGCAGATGGATTCGCGGATTGAGCCGCACGATGCCGCCCAGATCCTCGACGATCTTCTCGGTGAAGTCCTTGGGGTGGGGCGAGATGAACGTGAGCCGCTCGAGTGCGGGCAGGCGCGCGACGTCGCGGCAGAGATCGCCGAAATCCGCCCCCGCCGCGTCGTGCCATGCATTGACCGTCTGCCCGACCAGGACGATCTCGCGAGCGCCCCGTGCGACGCGCTCCGCGGCCTCGCCGAGAATATCGGTTCGCGACCGATGGTCGAAGCGGCCGCGCACGTGCGGCACGATGCAGAACGTGCAGTAGTAGGAACAGCCTCGCTGGACCGTCACGAACGCGCGCAGGTGCGAAAACTCGTCCGTCACGCCATCCGCCGTACCGCCCATCGCGAAGCGCAGCATGGAGACGCCCGTGTCATCCTGAGGGCGAGCTTGCCCTGAGCTCGTCGAAGGGCGCGGCGGAGCGTCTCGAAGGGCGAGGGACCAGGCCGCGAGTTGGTCGCCCAATCGCACGAGCTCGCGCGTGCCGAAAACGGCGTCGACGTGCGGCGCCAGCGTCTGCATCCGATCACGGTCTTGCTCGGCCAAGCATCCCGTGACCACGAGGCGCAGCGACGGATCGCGGCGCTTGAGCGCGTTGAGATGATTCATGCGCCCGTACGCGCGGCGTTCCGCGCTGTCGCGAACGGTGCAGGTGTTGAGAATGACGACGTTCGCGTCCTCCACCGCGCGCGCCACGCTGTATCCGGCGTCGAGCGCTCTCTCGGCGATATACCGCGAGTCGGCCTCATTCATCTGACACCCGAAGGTCTCGATGTAAATGCTGGGCATGTCCTTCGATTGCGCAGTTCGCTCGACGCCTCGGCCGTTCCGGCCCGGGTCTCGCTCGGCCGGGTTGCGAAGTGAGCCGGGTGCACGAGCTCGGGAAGCCCCGAAACGACGGGGCGCTCCGGCCCGCCACCGTCGCCATCGTTGGGCGGCCGAACGTGGGGAAGAGCGCGCTTTTCAACCGCCTGATCGGCCGGCGTGTGGCGATCGTCGAGGACACTCCGGGCGTGACCCGCGATCGTTTGTACGCTCTCTGCGACTGGCGTGGCCGCGTCTTCAGCCTGGTCGACACCGCCGGCATAGATCCGACCGCCGCCGTCGCCCACGGCGCCGCGCTTGCTGAAGCGACCCGCCGGCAGGCCGAAGCCGCGGCCGAAGAGGCCGACGTCGTCCTCATGGTCGTAGACGCCCAAACCGGCCTCCACGCGCTCGACGATGACGTCGCACGCATCCTGCGGCACAAACGCCGGCCCATCGTGCTGGTCGCCAATAAGGCGGAAGCCGAGAGCGCCGCGACGAGCGTTCCCGCCGAGTTTGGGCGGCTGGGTTTCGGCGAGGCGGTCGCGGTGTCAGCGATCCACGGCGAGGGCACTGGAGACCTGCTCGACCGCATCGTCGACCTCTTGCCGCCGGAGAGCGCCGACGCGTCCGTTGAGGGCGAGCTCGCGTTGGCCGTGATCGGGCGCCCGAACGTCGGCAAGAGCTCGCTGGTCAACGCACTGCTCGGCGAGGAACGCGCGCTGGTTTCCGCTGCGCCGGGAACGACGCGCGACGCGATCGACACGCAGTTCGATTGGCAGGGGCGTTCTTTTCGGCTGGTCGACACCGCGGGCGTGCGCAAGAAGCCCGAGGCACACGGCGCGATCGAGTACTACGCCGCGCTGCGTTCGCTCGGCGCGATAGCGCGCTGCGACGTCGCGCTGCTTGTCTTCGATTCGATGACCGGCATCCTGGCGCAGGACCGCCGGCTGGCCGGCATCGCGATCGAAGAACGTAAGGCTCTCGTCGTCGTCGGCAATAAGTGGGATCTCGTGCGCGAGCAGAGCGGCGACTTCAACCAGGCGGAGCTGACCGAAGCCGTGCGCGAGGCCCTCCCGTTCGCATCGTTCGCACCGATCACGTTCTTGTCGGCCAAGACGCACCGCCGACTGGGGAGCCTGATGCCCATCGTCGCAGGGGTGGCCGAGAATCTCGACCGGCGCGTGCCCACGCCGCAACTCAACACGACCGTCCGCGACGCCATCATCGCCCACCCGCCCTCCACGGTGAGCGGCCGCGTCCTGCGCGTCTACTACGCGTCGCAGCCCGCAACGCATCCGCCGATCGTCGTGTTGCATTGCAACGATCCCGATCTCGTCCAGGCGCACTATCGCCGATTCCTGGAGAACGTCATCCGCCGGCACTTCGACTTCGAAGGCGTTCCATTAACCCTGCGCTTCGTCGCCCGCCGCGAGCTAAAGGAGCCGGAGTGAGCGATATCGGACTCTCGGACTCCGTCGGCTTCTCGATCATGCTAACCGTGATCGCGATCGTCGTCGCGACATTCATCGGCGCGTTCCTGATCGGCTCGATTCCGTTCGGCTACATCATCGGCCGCCTGTTCTATCGCACCGACATCCGCGGACAGGGGTCGGGCAACATCGGAGCGATGAACGCTCTGCGGACGCTCGGCGCGGCGGGAGCGATCGCGGTGCTCCTGCTCGACGCGGCCAAGGGCTTCGGGCCGACCCTCTGGGCGCAGGATTTCTTCCGCGGGCATCTCGACCTCGAGAACTTTCCGCCGTCGGACCAGCTAATGGGCAGCCTCGTCGCCACGGGCGCCATCCTCGGCCATTGCTTCTCGCCGTGGCTGCGCTTCCGCGGCGGCAAGGGGGTCGCCACGTCGTTCGGCGCCGTGTTCGCGTTGAGCTGGCCCGCGGGCATCGTCGCCGTTAGCGGATGGATCGCGGGCGCGGCCTTGACGCGGTATTCTTCCTTCGGCTCGCTGCTCGGCAGCGCGCTCGCGCCCATCGCGATATACGGCTTCACTCGCTCGCTCCCGGAAACGGCGTACGGGCTCGTGGCGGCGGTAATCATCTTCGTTCGTCATCGCGACAACATCGCTCGCTTACAGGCGGGAACGGAGAGTCCCATCGGCAAGGGCTCGCGTTCCCGCGGCCCGTACTCTCAGCACCCATGATTTCCTCAAACGATCTCCGCAACGGCGTGACCATCATCGTGGACGGTCAGCTCTGGACCGTAATCGAGTTTCTGCACGTCAAGCCGGGAAAGGGATCGGCCTTCGTGCGAACCCGGCTGAAGAACGTCAAGACCGGCACGACGTTGGAGCGAACGTTTCGTGCTGGGGAAAAACTCGAGCGCGCGATGGTGGACAACCGCCAGATGCAGATGCTTTACAACGATGCGGACGGTTATCACTTCATGGACCAGCAGACGTTCGAGAACGTGACGCTTCAACGCGACCTGATCGGCGATCCCGCGGACTTCTTGAAGGACGGAATGGTCGTCGACATGCAGTTCCACGACGGCACGCCCATCGGCGTCGATCTGCCCGCGCACGTCGAGCTGAAGATCGTTGAGACCGATCCCGGCTTCCGCGGCGATACCGCCACGAACACGACCAAGCCTGCTCGACTCGAAACCGGCGCGACCGTCAACGTTCCGCTCTTCGTCGAAGCCGGCGACGTCATCCGCATCGACACGCGCGACCGCCGGTACATCGGGCGATCGAACTAAGCCACCTTCGTTTCCCCCTAGAGCTGTTTTTCGTCGCGTTTGCGGCGAGCATCTTCGGTTCGATGGTCGGGCTCGGCGGCGGCTTCGTGCTCGTTCCGCTGCTGCGTTTGCTGCTCGGGTTTTCACCCGCCGACGCGGCCGGCACGTCGCTCGTCTTGATCGTCGCCAACAGCGCGAGCGGTGCGTTAACCTACCTCCTCCATCAGCGCGTCCACTTAAAGATCGGGCTGCTGATCGCGCTCGGCGCGCTTCCCAGCAGCGTCTTCGGAGCGGTGCTATCGTTGCACATTCCGGCCCGCATCTTCGACGTGCTGCTCGCGATCTTGCTGATCGGTGTGGCCGTCGACATGGCGTGGAATGCGGAGCGGCGCATGGCCGGGCGACCCGAGCCGCATCGCATTCACGAGATCAAGGGCATGTCCTACCGCGGCGCGCTCGGCCTCGGCTTCGTGGTCGGAATATTCCTGAGCCTGTTCGGGCTGGGAGGCGGAATCATTTTAGTTCCGGCGTTCCTCTATTTTTCGGAGCTGCCGGCTCACGCGATCAGCGCGACGTCGCAATTCGCAATCCTGCTCGCCTCGCCGCCCGGTTTGATCACGCACATCCTCCAGCGCGACGTCGTCGGGTCCGACGTCGTGCCGCTCGTCGCCGGCGGCCTGCTAGGCGGCCCCATCGGCGCGCGATTCTCGCTGCGCCTGCGATCGCCGCAGCTCTTGATCGTCGTCGCGATCGCGCTCGTGATCGCCGCCGTCACGCTCGTTTGGCGTCAGCTCTAACCTAAGCGCGCCGGAGCCTACCGTGGGGCCGTCATCTCTTTCGGCACGACGATGCGGTCGTATTCCGCCTCGGTCACGTGCCCGAGCGAGAGCGCCGCGCTCCTGAGGGTCGTCTTCTCGTGATGAGCCTTCTTGGCGATCTCGGCGGCCTTGTCGTAACCGATGTGCGGCGATAGCGCCGTAACGACCATCAGCGACTCGTCGAGGTAGCGCTTGATCTGATCCTCGTTGGCTTGCAGTCCTTCCACTGCGTGCTCACGGAACATCGTGCACGCGTCGCGGAGGAGCGTCGTCGAATGCAGGAAATTGTAGATCATCACCGGGTTGAAGACGTTGAGCTCGAAGTTGCCCTGCGATGCGCCGAAGCTGACCGCGAGATCGTTTCCATAGACCTGCACGCACACCATCGTCATCGCCTCGGATTGCGTTGGGTTGACCTTCCCGGGCATGATGGAGCTGCCGGGCTCGTTCTCGGGGAGCACGAGCTCGCCGATTCCCGCGCGCGGCCCCGACGCGAGCCAACGGATGTCGTTAGCAATTTTCATCAGCGCCGCGGCGAGCATCTTGAGCGCGCCGGACGCAAACACGAAGTCGTCGTGCGAAGCCAGCGCCGTGAATTTGTTGGGGTGCGAACGGAACGGCAGCCCCGTCAGCTCGGCGATCTTACGCGCGGTCCGCTCGCCGAACTCCGGATGGGCGTTGAGCCCGGTCCCGACGGCGGTCCCCCCGATCGCGAGGTCGTAGAGCGGCCGCAACGCCTCCTTGCAGGCCGTCATCGCGCGATCCAGCTGAGTGACGTAGCCGGAGAACTCTTGCCCGAGGGTGAGCGGCGTTGCGTCCTGCAGGTGCGTCCGCCCGACCTTGACGATGTGCGACCACGCCTTCGCCTTGTCATTGAGCGCGTCGCGCAGTGCCTCGACCGCCGGGAGCATCTCCGCCATCCCCTGCGCTCCCGCGACGTGCATCGCAGTGGGGAACGTGTCGTTGGACGACTGTGACATGTTCACGTGATCGTTGGGATGCACCGGCTTTTTGGAGCCCATCTCGCCGCCCGCGAGCTCGATGGCACGGTTCGAGATCACTTCGTTGACGTTCATGTTCGTCTGCGTGCCCGAACCCGTCTGCCACACGCGCAGTGGGAAGTGCGCGTCCAGCTCGCCCGCGATGACCTCATCGGCGGCCGCGACGATGAGCCGCGTTCGCTCCGCGTCGAGTTTCCCAAGCTCGCGATTGACGAGCGCCGCAGCCTTCTTGAGCAGAGCCATCGCGTGGACGACCTGTCTCGGCATGACGTCGCGCGGCCACGCGCCGTCGCCGATGTCGAAGTGGACCAGCGAGCGCGCCGACTGCGCGCCGTAATACTTGCCGGCAGGAACGTCGATCTTGCCCATCGAGTCGGACTCGACTCGCGTGGTTGCCTTCTCGGCCGTCTTCATACTCGTCATAGCGCCCGCGTCTTCGTCACCACTATCCGCCTTTCCGGGCGGCGCGCAGTACGTCAATTGTCGTTCCCGCGGCGCGCATCTCGACGATCTCGTAGATCGTCAGGGGATAGCGCGCGTCGAAGCCGCGTTTGTTGCAGCGCGGGCAGCTCGAGGGCTTGCGCGGGCGGTTGCGGCGTAACGCCTCGAAGGCGCACCCTTCGCAGCGAAGGATGTAGCGCTTACTCGATTCCTTGGTCGGCGCAACGCTGCCGAGGTCGTGGTAGATCGAGTCCAGGCCGCAATCGCGCAGCTTTCGCTTGAAGCGCGCGCCGTGTCCCGCGTCGCGGAATTTGGCGAAGCACCACGCGTGCACCATCTCGTGGAGCAGCGTGTCGGTCAGCGCCTCGGGGTGCTGTCGAAAATGCTTCGGTGAGAGCTCGATCAGCATCGGTCGCGACCCGTACGTGATGCGGCCCGCCGAATTCGAGAAGCGCGCGTTGTAGCGGATCCGGCAGTCGGGCACCTCTCCGTTGAAGAACTGGTAGTTCAAGCGGGCGAAGATCAACTGCAGGTCGGCTTCCGTATGCAACACGCTAAAAGATTTCGTTCGCCGCGCGTCTAACCGACTCTTCGTGCCGTCGGATGCCTCTGGTGGACTGCCTCCTCGGATCTACGTTCCGATCGTCGTCGTGATCGGAGCGATTTTTCTGTGCACGATGGCGTATCTCGTCGCCGTCGGCTTCGGCGTCACGGGATCGGTGTTCGGTAAGGCCGCGTCCTCGCAAGCGGCCATTACGCGGCAGGGTTCGCAAAACGCGGTCGAGGGCGGTCCTCCGGCGCCGGTCGTCGCCGCACTGCAGACGCTGCGCAGGCGGATCGCTGCGCACCCCAACGACGACGTCGCGCTCACGCAGCTGGGCGACATGTATCTCGCCGCAAACAAGTTCGAGCAGGCGATCCCGCTGTACGAGCGCGCCTTACGCGCGAATCCGCACAACGTCGCCGCGCAGACGGGCCTGGCCCAGGCGCGCGAGGCGCTTGGCAAGTGAAGGTTTACATCTCGTGCGACATGGAGGGAACGGCAGGGGTCTGTTCCTGGAAGCAGGTCGATCCCGGCGACGCTCACGAGTATCCCGTCTTCCGCCGCTACATGACGCGCGAGGTGCGCGCGGCAATCGAGGGAGCGCGGGATGCGGGAGCCCGCCGCGTGCTCGTCAACGATTCGCATTGGTCGATGCGGAATCTCCTGTTCGACGAGCTGCCTGACGACGACGACCTGCGCGTCATCTCCGGCGCGCCCAAGCCGTGGAGCATGGCGTCGGGCATCGATTCCGGAGTCGACGCCGCGTTCTTCACCGGCTACCACGCGCGGGCCGGCGAGGCGGCAACGCTCGCGCACACCTACTCCGACGACGTCTACTGCGTGAGTGTCAACGGCACGCGCTGCAGCGAGGCACTGCTCAACGCCGCACTCGCGGGCAGCTTCGGCGTGCCGGTCGTCCTCATCACCGGCGACCGAACGATCGTCCAGGAGACGACGAAGGCGCTGCCGTGGGCGGTCGGCGTGGCCGTAAAGGAAGCCATCGGGTACACTTCGGTAAACTCGATGACGCCGCGGCAGGCGCAGGACGCGATTCGGGCCGGTGCGCGCGAGGCGATCGGTCGCGTCGATCGCGCGTCGCCGTTTCACTTCGAGCCGCCCTTCGAGCTGACGATCGAGACTGCGCAGGTCGAGCACGCCGACTTCATCGAGCTGATGCCCGGATTCGTGCGGATCGGAGGGCGCGCGGTGCGGTTCGCCGGCACCGAATACGTCGCGGTCTTCGAAGCCTTCGTCGCCGCGACGCGCATCGCAGCCGCCGCTAATCCGATCGCCTGACGCGATGCGGATCTATATCTCGAGCGACATGGAGGGCGTCGCCGGCGTCTGCGCTTGGGAGCAGACCGACGCGCGCACACCGCATCCCGACTACTCCATCTACCGGCGCTACTCCACGCACGAGGTGCGCAGCGCCATCGAGGGCGCCCGCGCCGGCGGCGCGACCGGCGTTCTCGTCAACGACGGTCACGGCCCGATGCGCAACGTGCTGCTCGACGATCTGCCGGAAGACGTGCGCGTCGTCTTCGGCAATCGCAAGCCGTTTTCGATGGTGCAGGATGCCGACGGCGGGTTCGGCGGCGCGTTTTTCGTCGGATATCACGGTGGGGCCGGAGCGGCGGACGCCGTGCTGTGTCACACCTACACGCCGTCGGTCATCTACGAGGCTCGTCTCAATGGCGTGGCGTGCAGCGAGGCAACGATCAACGCCGCGCTGCTCGGCTACTACGGCGTGCCGCTGCTGCTCGTGACGGGCGATCGAACGACCGTCGAAGACGTTCGCGGTCAGATGCCGTGGGTTCGCGGCGTCGCGGTCAAGGAGTCGATCGGGAACCGCGCGGCCGCCTCGATGACGCCGGCCGCCGCCCGTCGCGCGATTCGCAGCGCGGCCGAACAGGCGGTTCGCGACGCCGCGAGCGCTCAGATCTTCCGCTTCGAGCCGCCGGTCGTGCTCGACGTACAACTCGTCAGCGCTGCACAGGCGCACCTCGTCGCCACCATCCCGAGCTTCGAACGCACGGGTTCGCGGAGCGTGCGTTTCGTACACGACGATTTCGCGCTGATATTCAAGGCATTCGTCGCGACCTGGCGCCTCGGCGCCCAAGCGTAAAGAGGTAGCGCTAGCGCTGAGAGGCTCGCAGCCCCGCAGCGAGGCGTGCGACTTTTCCGCAAAAGACAGGATGTCGTATTCCTTTGGTGTTGCGGAAAAGCGCGCGAGCAGGAGCCCACACGGATGTGGGCGACGAGCGTCCGAGTCGCGGGGCTACGAGCCTCTCGCGCGTTACGTTATCGCGGCGTCATCCTTCCCTTCGACTCGCTACGCTCGCTCAGGATAGGCTCTCGGCTCAGGTGACACCGAGAGGCCGGACGACGTAGGGAGAGATTACGAGGCTTTGGCCGGAGCTCCGATGGCAAGGGCGATTTCGATGACGTCGTCCTCGTTCAGCGAGAGCCTGCGCATCGCGTCTTCGTAGGCCTCGATCGTTTCTTCGCTCTTGCTCGAGGCGGCGCGCTCCTCGCGCAGCCGCTTGACCTCATCGGTGACGCGATGCGCGAGCTCGGAGCTCGGCTCGACGCCGGCTTGCGCGAGACGCCGGTGCTGGCGGCGGAGCGTGTCTTCCACCAGCGCGGCGCCGGTGTGTTTTCCGAAGACCCAGCTCGTCGCGCCGCCGACGAGCTCCGCGGGCACCGCCTCGTACATGCGGTGGTCGATCAGCATCGCCTGCGTGTGGATGCCGGACTCGTGTGCGAAGACTTTGGAGCCGACGATCGGCTCGTGCTGCTGCAGCGGAATCCCGCTCATCCGCTCCATGAAGCGCGCGAGATCGCGCAGCTTGCCGTACTTGAAGCCGGGCAGCTCGATGCCGTAGAGCACGCGCAGCGCCACGACGAACTCGTGCAGCTTGACGTTGCCGGCGCGCTCGCCGTAGCCGTTGGCCGTGACCGAGATCACCTTGAACCCGCACGACGTCGCGACGATGGCGTTGATCGTGCCCAGGCCGTAGTCGTTATGGAGGTGGGCGACGATCGGCAATCCCTGCGGCAGCGCGGCGACGATGCGCGAGCAATACCAGCGCGCGGCTTCAGGCGTGAGCGTTCCGACCGTGTCGGGCCACGCCGGGCGCGTGCCGCCGGCGTCGAGGCCGGCCTTGAAATACTCGATGAAGTACTCGACGTCGCCGCGGCTCCCGTCCTCGGCACCGAACTCGACCCGCTCGACGCCGCATTCGCGCGCGTGGTGAATCGCGTCGCACTGCAGCCGGATGTTCGCGGCGCGATAGAACGACAGGGGCAAATCGAGCCATTCTCGCTGCTCCCGCCCCTCGTAGCGCAGCAGCGTCTTGCCGATCTTATACTTAAGGTGCAGATCGCTGCCGCTCGTGAAGATGAAGAACGTGACGTCGCGCGGTTCGACACCCACCTCGCGCAGCGTGCGCGCGGTGACGTCGATGTCATTGCGGTTGCTGCGGCACATCACCACGATCTCGACGTCGCCGAGCCGGCCGCGGCGCTTCGCGTCCATCACGAGCTGCAGCGTTCGGCGATCTCCCTGCGACGCGGCCGGGAAACCGACGCTCATCACGTGCACGCCGATGTCGGCCAACGCGCCGGCGATTTCGAGTTTCTGCTCCGGCGTATAGCAGACGCCCGGCATCTGTTCGCCGTCGCGCAGCGTCTCGTCGTAGATCCGGATTTGCGACGGGTCGGGAAAGTTCACTCGATCGGTGAATTCCTTAGGATCCCGGATGAGGCGTTCGATCGGCTCGCGCAGCATGAGTCAGCGTTCTACGCAGAGCGGACTATCTCTTGGTAGCCGCTTCCTCGCCTTCACGCTCGCCGAATCGGAGCTCCGCCGTGTCGCGCGGGAAAAGCAGCTCGAGCGTCCAGTCGAACGCCACGCGCAGCTTGCGGTCGAGCCCCGGAAGCCGCAGCAAGTAGTAGGTGCGCCAGAAGAACCACGCGACGAAACCGGTGATGACGACGTTCCCGGGAAGCTGCGCCACCGCTTTGCGGCCGCCGAGCGCGGCCATCATGCCTAGTGAGCGATATCGAAACGGCGTCGTGGGCTTGCCGCGGAGCACCGCGACGATGTTGTCGGCCAGACGCGGTCCTTCGCGGATCGCGTGCTGCGCGGTCATGGGATATATACCGCCTGCGCCGTCCGGGATCGCGGCGCAATCGCCGAGGGCCCACACGTCGTCGAATCCTTTCACGCGCATGTCGCGCTCGGTGCTCACCGCGCCGCGCTTCGTCGTCGGCAGCGCGATCGACGCGAGCGTCCGCGAAGGCTTCACGCCGGCGCTCCAGACGATCGTCTCCGATTCGACGCGGCGTCCGCTCTGCAGCGTCAGGCCGCGCTCGTCCGCCCCGGCGACGCCGTCGCCGAGGAGCACCTCCACGCCGCGGCGCTCGAGCACGCGCCGGGAGTACTCACCCATCTTCGGCGGCAGCCCGGCGAGCAACGACGCGCCCGCCTCGACGAGGATCATGCGCACCTCGTCGACGCGCAGGTTCTTGTAGAAACGCAGTACGCTACGGAACATCTCGACGATCTCGCCGGCCGTCTCCACTCCGGTGAAGCCGCCGCCCACGACGACGAGCGTCAGCAGCCGGCGGCGCCGCGCGTCGTCGGCGATCGTGTCGGCGAGTTCCAGCAGCCAGACCAAGTGGTTGCGCAGTGCATCCGCATCTTCGAGCCGCTTGAGCGGCCACGTATGCTCGGCGATCCCGGGAAGGCCGAACGTCGACGTGGACGAGCCCAGCGCCAGAACGAGGTGATCGTAGCGTTGGACGATCCTGGTCCCCGTGAGCACGTGGTGGTACGTCACCTCGCGCCGCCCGACGTCGATCGCGTCGACGTCGGCGAGCACGAATCGCGTGCGCGCGAGCTGCTCGCGTATCGGGGTCACGACGTGACGCACCTCGAGCTCGCCGGACGTCACCTCCGGCAGCATCGGCGTAAAGAGGCTGTAGTTGTCCCGGCTGAGCAGCACGATCTCGGCTTCGCCGGCACGCAGGCGCCGTTCGAGCCGCCGCCCGACGGCGATGCCCGCGAAGCCTCCGCCCACGATCACGATGACCGGCACGCGACGCGGTTGAAGACAAGCGCGTGCAATACCTGCCCCCGTCGTCCGAGCCGGAACCCGAGTCCCCAGTTCCCGCGCGCCGCCGCGCACGTGGCGGCATCGGCGCGGTTCTCGCTGCGATGCTCGCGTTCGCCCTGAAATTCAAGTTTCTGCTGCTCTTCGGTGCCAAGCTCATCGGCGTGAGCTGGACCTTCTTGCTCTCGCTGTGGATCTACGTCGTGATCTTCGGCTGGAAGCTGGCGGTCGTCGTCATGCTGCTTTTGCTCGCGCACGAGCTCGGCCACTACTTCGCGTTTCGCGCATACGGATTGCCGGCGCGCCTACCGGCCTTCGTTCCGATGCTGGGCGCGTTCACCGCCGGCGCGCCTCCCGAGGATCTCGAACAGGACGCCTACATCGCGCTGGCCGGCCCGCTCACCGGACTCGGACTCGCGGCCGTGTGCTACGCCGTGGGGCAAGCAACGCAGGACCGCTTCTGGTACGCGTGCGCCGACCTGTCCGCGTTCTTGAACTTGTTCAACATGATCCCGATGCCGCCGTTCGACGGCGGACGCATCATCGGCGCGCTCTGGCCGCCGCTCTGGATCATCGGGTTTGCGCTCTTCGTCGCGTTCGCAATCTTCTTCCACATCCCGATCCTGTTCGTCGCAATCATCGGTCTGCTGGGGCTGCCGGCGATGCTGGCCGCGTGGCGGGGCCACGTCGATCCGCGCGCGGAACGCATGACGTTCGCCGCGCGCCTGCGCGTCAGCGTGTGGTATCTGGCAACGCTGTTGGGCCTCTTCTTCGTCATGGCGCAGGCGCACCTGATCGCAACGCCGGCTGCGGGGGCAACCAGGGTGTGGTGACGCGACGATGGCTGCTGGGCGCGGCCTGCGCGGCGATCGCAATCGCCGTTCTGGCGACGCGGCCCGTGCGCACGCCCGGGCCGCCGGCGCGCGACTTCGAGGCGTATTGGTCCGCCGGCGTCACGCGCAACGCCGGCGCCGACCCGTACGGACGAGCGATTTGGAACGCAGAGCGGCGCGTCCCAGACGTCGATGCCGCACGCGACGAGCTGCTGCCGTTCGTCGGGCCGCCAGCGTCGCTGCTCGCGTGGGGCGTCGCGGCGCGATGGAGCTACGACGCTGCGACGCGCGCCTGGTGGGCGCTGCTCGCGATCTCGCTGCTCGGGCTGGTCGCCGCCGTCGCCGCCGGCGCGGGCGCGAGGCTCGAGCTCACAGCGTTCGTGGGCGGCGTCGTGTTGGCGATCGCCTTCGCGCCGATCTCGAGCGACTTGGCGCTCGGGCAGATCGCGTTGCCCGCGTTCGCCGGCGCCTGCGCGCTGGTCGTCCTCGCAGATCGCTCTCTTCCGGCGGCCGCCGCCTGCGCGTGCGTCGCGTTCACGCAGCCCAACGCGGCGCTGGGACTGCTCTCGCAATTGGGCCGCAACCGCGCGACGCTCGCGCTGTTCGCGGGGTTGCTCGCGACGTACGCTCTCGGAGTCCTCGCCGCCGGCTGGGCGTGGCCGAGGGCGTATGCGCGCCTGCTGGCTGCGCACGGCGCAGCGGAACGCTTCGACGCGATCCAGTTCAGCCCGGCGTCGATCGCCTACGGTTTCGTCGCGAATCCCATCGAGGCTCGCGCCGTCGGCGTGGCGTTCGCGGCGATCGCGGTCGGGGCGGCCGTTGCGATCGCGTTGCGCTTTCGCGAGCGCTTCGCGCGCTTCGCGGCGTTTTCGGCGCTCGCGCCGTTCGTTGCCGGCTTCGTCCACGAGCACGACCTGGTCGTCACGTTTGCGGCTGCCCTGTGGTGCGCGCTGCGCACGCGCGGGATTGCACGCACCGTCGCGCTGGCCGGCACGCTACTGGTCTGCGTCGACTGGCTCGGCCTGGCGCAGCGGCCAAGCGGAATCGCGCAGTCGCTCCTCCTCGCGACCGCCGCGTTCGCAGCTTTCGTCGCGCTCGGCCAGCCGGTCGAACTGCTTCGCGCGGTGCCTGTCGGCATCGCTATGGCGGCCGTGTTCGCAGTCGCCGCGTTCCTCGCGGTTGGCCATCCCATTCCGATATGGCCCGACGCGCTCGCGAGCTTTCACGCAGGGGCAAACGCGTCGCCGGCGGCCGTGTGGTTCGCGGAGCAGCGCGCGAGCGGGCTGCTTGCCGCGGTGCCCGCATGGTCGCTGCTGCGCTCGCTCTCGCTCCTAGGCTGCGCCCTCTTAGCAGCCGCTATATATCGACATTCAGCATGTTGTCGAACGGCGTAATCGCGTTGGGGTGGAAGTTCTTCAAGTCGCTGTTGTAAGCGAAGATGTCCTCGCGCAGGGACGTGACGATCATCGGAACGTCCTTGACCAGCTCCCGCTCGATCGTGAGAACATCGGAGTTGCGCTGCGGCTGCTCGTAGTGCGCGAACAGCGCCTCCACCGCGTTCTGGGCGCGTGGATTGCACCAGCGCGTGTTGTTCTGCCCGTTGGGCGGAAACGAACGGCATGACAGAAAGGGCGACATATCTCCGATCGCGTCGTTGAGCCAGGCGAAGCCGATGAGGTCCCACTTTTTGCCGTAGACGATGCCGCCTTGCTGCAGCGGCGCGAACATCAGCGCGACCGGGTAGTGCCGCACGGTGATGTCGACACCGATTTGTTTCCACCAAGAGCGCTCCAGCTCGATCCCCTCATCCGTGTCCTGCGAACCCGCGGTCGCAGCATACTCGAGGGACAGCCGCACGCCGTTTTTCGCCCGGACTCCGTCCGGCCCGCGCGTCCATCCGTCCTTATCGAGCAGCGCGTTGGCCTGAGCGATATCGAACGGCACATTCGGAATCGAGGTCACGGCGTACGGCGCGGTCTTCGGCGTCGTGACCTCCTGCAGAATCCCGACCCCGCGGCCGATCTTGTCGATCAGCGTCTTGCGGTCGATCGCCAGCCGCAGCGCCTGGCGCACCACAGGGTCGCTGACGGCTGGATGCTGGATGTTGAAATCGAGATGGTTGTAGAAGTAGCTTGGCTGTCGCAGAACGGAGATGCCCGGTATCGCCTGCACCCGCGAGAGATATGCGCCCGGCAATATGTGCCACATGTCGAGCTCGTGCGACTGGAGCTGAGAGAGCACGGTGTTGCGGTCCGGGATGATCTTGAAGATCACCTCCTTCAGCCGCGGCTGCCCGCGCCAGTAGAGCGGATTGGGTACGAGCACGACGTCTTGCGCGCGATCCCAGCGCAGATACTTGAAAGGCCCGATGCCCACGGGAAGCGAGTTGTACGCGATGTGATTGATGTTCGGATACTGCGCCAGCAGGTGCTTCGGGAGGATGCACGGATTCGCGCCGGCAGTCGAAAAGAACGTCTCGATGAACGGCGAGTACGGCTTCTTCAGATGATACACTACCGTGTACTTGTCGGGCTCGTCGACCTTAGTGATCTGGTCCCATCCTAGGCGGCCGACCTCGTTGTTGGCCGGATTGTTGACGACGTTCGTCGAAAAGACGACGTCGTCGGCATTGAAAGGCGCACCGTCGGACCAGCGCACGCCGTGGCGCAGATGATACGTGATCGTCAGCCCGTCCTTGCTCACGCCCCCGTTGGCCTGCGTCGGTACCTCCGTGGCGAGCTCGCCGTAGGGATTGTTGTGCTCGTCCCACTTGATCAGATAGGCCATCGTCATCGACGAGAGTACCCCGATGTCGGCGAATTGGCCGAGGTGGGGATTGAGCGTGTTCACGTCCCCCGCATCCGAGAAGCGCAGCACGTGCGGCTGCGTCCACGAGTTCGTCCGCCCTCCGGTTGAGAGGCCGCCGGTCTTCGTGCAGGCGCAGAGCCCGCCGAGGACGACGCAAGCCGCAACGAGGACCAGTCGTGCTTTCATGTCCGATATGCTCCTAAATCGAGTAGTTCCATGGGTCCCAGAAGGCCGAGATCACGGGCGACGGATCGAAGCCCTTCAGGTCGCTGTTGTACACGTAGGGAACGCGGGCGAAGTCGATGATGATCGTCGGGACATCGGTCGTCAGCTGCTGTTGCACGATGACGTAGTCGCGCTTCCTGCGTGCCTGATCGACCGTCGAGAGCGCGTCGTTCATTGCGGCCGTCGCCGTGCGATTTTCCCAAAACATGGCGTTCTGGCCGTGCGGTGCGAGGTTGTCGGCAGAATAAATCGCGCTGTCGTCGGGGTCGGCGGCGGCGAACCAGCTGAATCCCGCCACGTCGTAATGGCCACCCTGAAGCGTGCCGTTAGCGGAATTGTCGAAGAACTGGCTCGTGGGGTAATTCTTTATGTCGGCCTGCGCGCCGACCTCGCGCCACTGCCGCTGGAGGACGGTTTGTAATGCCTTGCCGTAGGTCGACTCGGTCTGCGTGCTCAGCGTGAACTCCAGCCGCTGCCCGTCCTTCACGCGAATTCCGTCCGGTCCCACCTTCCATCCATCGGCATTCAGGAGCGCTCGTGCCTTCGCGGGATCGTATGAGTGGTGGGTGATGTCGTCGGTATACGCCCAGGACTGTTGCGGAGACTGATCGGTCTCAGCCGGGATCGCGGAGCCGTGGAGGATCTTGTTGATGATCTCGTCGCGGTCGGTCGCGTACGCCAGCGCGACGCGAACATTGCGATCGCTCACGACCGGGTGCCGCAGGTTGAAGTCGATATGCGAGAACAAAAAGGAGTTCACGCGAACGGCGACCAGGCCGTTAGCGGGGTCGGCGGCGAGCGCCGCGTACTGCGGCCACTTCATCCCCGAGCCGACGGCCAGCATGTCGATCTCGTGCGTCTGCACCTGCGTCTGCATCGTGTTCTCGTCGGGGAGTATCTTATAGATGACCTCGTTTAGCTTCGGCTTGCCGAGATAGAAGTACGGGTTCGCAACCATCCGCACGTCCTGGCCTCGGTTCCACGCGACGACCTTGAATGGACCGCTGCCGATCGGCAGCGAGTTGTAGGGCGCGCTATTGAACGAGCCTTTGTCGTCGTTGTACTTGGCGAGGATGTGCGCCGGAAGAATCGGAGCGTTCCCGTTCACGCTCCACAGCTGCTGCAGGTACGGAGCGTAGAGCTTGTTCATGTGAATGACGGCAATGGAGGGGTCGCCACAGTCGATACTGCCGATGTTCTTATAGCCGTCGGTCGTCACGACGTTGTTGTGCGTATTCATCACGACCTGCCAGGTGAACTTGAGGTCGCTGCAGGTCAACGGCACTCCGTCTTGCCACTTGATGTTCGGCCGCAACTTATACTTCAGCGTCAGGCCGTCTTTGCTCACGTCGCCGTTGGCGATCGTTGGGATCTCGCGCAGCGCATCGGGCACTGGGCGACCCTTCGCGTCGTAGCGGATCGTCCACGAGTAGATGAACATCGAGAGGTCCAGCGTCGGCGTCGCCGCGTTGAGCATTGGGTTGAGGTTCTTGGGATCCGCGGCCTCCGAGAACCGGAAGACGCCGCTTTGCGTCCACGCGTGCGCCGTTCCCCCGGCGCCCCCCGTCGCGGTCTTCGTACATCCAACCAGCGCGGCCATCCCGACGGCCACTGCGAACGACGCCTTGGCGTTCACCCAGACGCTCCTTCCCCGGGTTCGGCGCGCATCGTCTCGGGATCTATTCCGCGTGCTTCGCAAAATGCGCCGTACGCGCTCGGTGCGATCTCCGACGGCTTGATCTCGCTGCGCCCGCCCCAGAAGACGTTGGTATACGAAAACTCGATGCCAGCCTCCCGCAGGTGCTCGTCGATGGCCGCCTTGTGCTCCAGCACCGCCGCCTTTTCCATGCCATGCGCAACCGCCATGACGTTGACGTCGTGAAATTCGGGGCCGCCTTCACGCCAGTAAGCATGCGTGATCACGTAGTGGCGCGCGACCTCGCAGCCGGTGTCGATTTCGCGGCCGGCCGGCACGGCCCAATGGAACAGGGCATTGTACCGCGTGGCGCGCTCGTTGCCGGCCGTCGGCTTGACGTGTTCGAGGAACGTCGAGAACCGGCCGATGACGCGGAGCTGCTCCAGGCTCCGGGCAACGTCGACGAACGTATCGAAATCGACGCCGGCCTCGCGAGCTCTCGCAGACCACACGTCGCGGACGATCTCTGCAGGCGCAAACTCCCGCTTGAGCGCGACGAGGACCCGCCACTGGAGGTCGTTGAGCCGAACGACGGACGCTTCGAGCGGTCGCGCCCGCCCCTGTGCCCGCGCTCCCGGTTTCAGGCCGCGCCGCCGAACGTGACCGACGCCCAATGCAAACAGCATCTTGGCCGGCATCAGCCGATAGCGCTCTGCGCCGACCGCGTCGCTCAGCCACTCGGCGTGCTTGCGCAGAGAAAAACCCTGCGGCACTTTGAGCGTCGTCCACAAGCGATATTTGCTGGCGGCAGACACAGCGTCGGTGGTGCGTATCACGACGTGCCCGGAGAAGGGATCCTCACGGAACATGAAGTCGAACGCCGCGTCGAGCCGATCCGGCGCGACTTCCCACGCGCACAGCGCGCCCTGTGCCAGGCTGGTGGACAGCAGCGTCTGGCGGACCCGCCGAATGGTTCCCGCCTGCAGCATGGCGACGATGCGCTCGATTACGGTTTCCACCGGTATCCCCGTTCGGCTTGCGATCTCGCCGAACGGGTCGGTCTGGAAGCCCGTCAGCCGGTCCTCCGAGACGGCAAGGATTGCGGCGTTGACCGGATCCGAGATCGTCGCCCGCGCTTCGGAGATTCCGCTGGTCATCGCGATCTCAATTATATCTGAACGTCGCTGATCCCCGTCGCGTACAGGTAGTTCTGTTCCGCGTTTTGCACGCCGTACAGCGCAGTGATGTAGGCGGATTGCGCCGTCGAGAGATTGGCCTCGGCCGTGACGACGTTGAGGATCGTCGTAGCGCCGACTTTGTACTGAGCCTGCGTCGCGTCGAGCGACACCTGCGCAGACGTCAGTTCGGAGCGCGCCTGCACGAGCGACGCGCGCGCCGAGATCAGCGTGGCGAGCGCCGAGCGCACGTCGGACTCCACTGTCAGCCGCGTGCTGTTGAGCGTGGCGACCGCCTGATCGAGCTGCGACGCGGCGATGGCGACGTTGTAGTTCGTGACGCCCTGATCGTAGATCGGGATCGTGAGATTCAATCCGAGCCCCTTGTCGTTCGTCCAGCTCGAGGGGCCGGGGCAGGCCGACACCCCAACGACTTTGGTGCTATTCGGGAGCGTCGTGGTGGTTGAAAAGCAGTTGATGAACTGCCGGCTGATCGTGTCGCTTGCACCCGCGGAAAGCACCGGGAAGCGCGCGAGCTTCGCGAAGCGCAGGTTCTCCTTGGATGATTCCACGTTGTAGGCCGCCGATATGTAGTCCGGGCGCATGACGAGTGCGCGCGCGAGCGAGGCCGAATAGTTCGGGTTCGGCGGCGGGGGCTGCGTCGTGACCGCTTTCGGAACGACCTGCGAATCGGCGTCGAGCCCGAGCGTCGTCGCAAACGTCGCCTGGGCGCCGATCGCCGTGCCCTGCGCCGTCACGAGCTGGCCGCGCGCCTGCGCGGTTTGGAACTGCGCGGCGGCGATGTCGGATCGCGCGGCGGCGCCGTTTCGGATCTGTGCCGCGACCGAGGCCTCGTTGACCTCGAACTCGCGCACGAGCTGCGCGTCGGCGGTGACCGTCGCGTTATCTTCCAGCACGGCGTAATACGCGGTCGCGATGTTGAACGCGAGCGTCTCCAGCTGTCGCAGCAGCGTCGCGCGTCCGGCGATGTCGGCCGCCTTGGCGGCGCGAATGTTGGCGATCGTCCGGCCGCCGTCGTAGATCAGCTGCTGGATCGTGATCCCCACCGACTCGTTGGTCACCGTGGCCTGCGAGTACGCGGACGGAGTCGCTAAGCCAAAGGCCGCGTTCGGGACGATGGCAGGGCTGCTCGAGGGTCGCGCCGAGGCGCCGCCGGTGGACGCCGTCGTGCCATTACTGTACGCCTTCGCGGTCTGTGCCGTTGCGCTGAGCCCGGGATAGTAGGCCTGCACCGAGGCGGCGTACTTTGCGTGGATCGCCGCCCACTGCGCGTTTTGGAGGGCGAACGTCGGCGAAAGAGCAACCCCGATCCGAACGGCGTCCGAAAGGGAGATGGTCTGCGGGACGCCCTTTTTAGGCCGCAGCAGCACGACATCGGGCGCCGGGGTTCCGTACGCCGGATACGGAATCGGGGTGCCGCTGACCGTCGGCTCCGGCATCGGCGACGGCATCTGCACGCCCGGAACGCCCTGGATCTGTCCTTGATCGGGCGCGTTCTGAGCCAAGGCCGCACCGGTCACGAGGGAGCCGAGCGCGAGCGCCGCGACGAGCGCTCGCGCGGGAGTTCGTCCGCGCCTCACGTCAGTGCACCGAGCCGCTGGACGATGCTGAGGCGGAGCCGCTGACGGCTACGACGCTGCCGTCTTTGAGCGCGTCCGGACGCGTCGTGATCACCATCGTGCCCGGCTGCACTCGCGGGCTGACGACCTGCGACATGGTGTCGGTTTGCACGCCGACGCGAACCGGAATCGCTTGGGCTTTGTTGTCGGCGACGATGTAGACGACGTCTCCGTTGGGTGTCTGAGCCACCGCGCTGCGCGGAACGACGACGGCGCCGACCGCGTGCGCCTTCGTGACGGTTACGGCGACCAGCATTCCGCCGCGCAGCACGTATCCGGGATTTTGCAGCTGGATTCGCGCGAGATAGGATAGCGTGCCCGAGGTGGGCACCGAGTTGACCGTCTGGATCGGCGCGCGGAACGTCCGTCCCGGCAGTGACGTTGACTGGAACGTAACGGGCGTACCCGGATGCACGTAGGCGAGATCCTCGTCTGGTACGTTGACGTTGATCCAGACGGTGTCGATCCGCGCGACCTGTAACACGGGCTGCGACGGTGAGGCGAACGCGCCCGGGTCGACCAGGCGATTCCCGATAACCGCGTCATACGGCGAATACAGATAGGTCTGCGAGAGCTGCGTGCCGAGCACGTGCGCCTGCGCGGAGGCCGACTCGGCCTGCGCCTGTTGCGCCTTCACGTTCTGCGCGCTCACTACGTTGTTGCGCAGTCCGACGACCGCATTGTTATATGTCTGTTCTGCTTGAACGTAGTTCGCCTGGGATTGCTGCAGCTGCGTCTCGGAGACGTACCCCTGCTTATATAATTGTTTGTTCTGATCGTAAACGAGCTTTGCGTTGGCGAGCGAAGCCTTCGCCGTCTGGAGCGTGGCCTCGTTGCCCTGCACCTGAACGGGATATCCGACGACCGCACCTTGCGCGGAGGCCGAGTATTGGGCGGCCTGCGCCTGCGCCTGCGAGAGCTGAGCCTGGAGCGTTGACGGATCGATGCGCGCCAGCAACTCACCCCGGTGCACCATGTCGCCGATGTTCACGTTGATCGCGACGATCGTGCCGCTCTGCTGGAACGCGAGCGTCGACTGCTCGAGCGGCGCGATCTGACCGTCCAGCGTGATGTAGGTCGCCAGGTTCTGGCGTGTGGCCGCGGCGGCGTCGACCGCCAGCGGCATCTGGCCCGCCTCGGGCTTCTTTCCGCACCCGGCTAATGCCGGGAGCGCCAGCGCGGCGGTGAGCGCCAGCAGCATCGAGTTCCCCAATGCGTGAGCGAATCTCATATGAAGCATATCTTTTGAAGCATATCTTTCCTAGAATGCCGTCCTTTATAGCCTGATATACGGCGCCCGGCGGTTTTTGATTCAAAGCGCCCCGCGGGGGTGCCTGTAGCATAATCGACACCCAGAACCTCGGCATGAGGTAATCGGCTTCAGGGCGTATCTCCCTGGTGGCATGAGCGTGAAACTCGACATTGGGCGCTCGTACAGCCTTCAGAGCCGCGTCGAGGAGTGGATGACCGCCGAGAAGGCGGGGAACAAGGGCGTCGACGTCCTCTCCACGTCGATGCTCGTTCAGCTTGTAGAGAGCGCCGCGATCCACTGCGTTGACCCGATCTTAAAGCCAGGCCAAATCACGCTCGGGACGCACATCGACCTCGAGCACAAAAAGCCCATTCCCGTCGGATTTATCGTGCGAACGGAGGTCGAAGTGGTCATGCTGGATGGTCCCCGCGTGAGCTTCGCGGTGCAAGTCTTCGACGAGCAAGAGGCTGTCGCCGAAGGAACCCACGAGCGGTACATCATTGAGAGGGCCAAGTTCCTAGCAAAACTCAGGGAAAAGCTCGCCTAACCAGGCTCCTACTGCAGGGGAGCCAATCGCCCCCTCCCGAAGAGGGTGCCAAAGGATTGCCCTACGGGCCTTCGGGACCGGCTGGGGCAAGCCTCAGATATCCATTACCAGCTTAGGAGGACACATTGAAGCGACTGAGCACAGGAGTCCTGACCGTGCTGCTGGCAGCCGGCCTTGGATTCAACGCAGTCGCAGCCCATCCCGCCGCATCGCATGGCAACATTGGAACCAACGCGATAGCGCAGGGGGGCGCGACGGCTGCTCCTCCGGCGAACTTCGGTTCGCCGCCGTCGGGTCAGTACCCGATTCTCTACAATGACCACCACGTCTATGCCAAGCCCGACATCCTGAAGCAGGGTCGCGTGCTCGCGGCACTGGTTCGGGGCGGAACACTTTTGATTCCGCTTCGTTCGATGTTCGAGCAAATGGGTGCGACCGTGTCATACGACGCGGGCAGCAAGACGGTGACGGTCAGCAAGGCCGGCGCCGAGGTCAAGGTGACCGTCGGTAAGCCGGAAGTTATCATCAACGGCGAGTCGCGTCCTCTGGACGTGCCGCCAATCGTCTACCAAGGCATCATTCTCGTGCCGGTGCGCGTGATCTCGGAAGGGATGGGGGCCTACGTTCAGTGGGTGCCCGATCGCCGTCTGGTCGTCGTGCGTTACATTCCGGCCACTCCGCCGCCTAGCCCGGCACCGCCGCCGCCTCCTCCGCCGCCGCCGACTCCGACACCAGTGCCGGTGACGCCGCCGTACTACGACTTTTACGTAGCGGGCGACTACATCATCTCACCTAAGGTGTATAACGAGTTCGTCCCCGGCTCATCCAGCAACAACAACTCAGGCGGTTTCTCGTATCGTCTCCACGGAGCGCTCGAATTCCCGATCGCCAACCTCCCCTGGATGGTCGAAGTCGACTATCGTCAGTGGAACTGGCAGCATAACTGCGGTGGCTCCGGGGATCCTGAGTGCCTCGTGACGACGATCGGCGGCCTCGGCACGTCGTCCGTTCCCACGTTCACTGGTCGCGACTACGACTTCGACGCTCGGCTCGGGATTCGCGTCCTGAAGCCGCGCATCTACATCGTCGGCGGGTACATGTGGCGTGGAAACAACTACGGCTACCCGAAGGAGAACGGGGCCGGCGTCGGACTCGAAAAGCTACCCGATCTCGATCACGTCTTCTCGTGGTATGGCCACGCGATGTACTTCTTCGGGGTCAACGGTAACTATCAGAGCACGCCGGGCGGATGCGGAACCCCGGCCGCGACCTCGGGTTGCACGTTCAACGTCGGTTACAACATCCTCAAGTATGACATTGGCGTCTCCTACACGTTCCAGGGATTCCCGCTCTTCCTTGAAGCGGGATTCATGGGCGATCGTGGCTGGAACTACAATGCTGCGCCGATCGGATTCTCCGAAAGCGGCCCATACGCGGGAATCGGGTTGAAGATCTAGGCTTCACCCGCGACAGCAAAGCGAAAGCCCCTGCCGATGCGGGGGCTTTCGTGCATCTCCGGCGGGAGTCTCTTTACTTATGCGGGCGAGGGCTGAACGCAGGGCGGGGTGATCAGGACGACCGCGGGATGACCGGGGGCCGGCGACGGCGTCGGCGTGACGTCGGGCGTGACCTCCGGCATGACGCCGACGCCCAGCGGCAGCGGCGTCGGGCAAATCTGCGCGAGCGCGAACCAGTGTTCCGTGAACCCCTGCTTCAAGCTCGCCTTCATCGTCTTACCGAAGTACGTAGTGCCGTAGCGCGTCACCAGGATCTGCATGAACTCCCAAGCCATGTCTTGCTCGGGTTGCGTGTACACCTTTCGCAGGACTTGGATGCCGAGGAAATACGAGCGCGCCAGCTGCGGATCGTTCGGATATTTCGCCGCCCAGCGCCGGAGCGCTTCGCTTGCGAAGTCGAGCTTCGAAATGAGCCGCGGATCCGTCGTGTAGGCTCCGGCGCTGATCGACCCGTCCTTGTACGTGTTGTTGATCCCGAGATAGCTCATCTTCATGCGGCCGAAGTACTCGTCTCCCGGGGCGGAGGCGTTGAAGTCCTCGCACTGCAGGTGGGCCCATTTGCTCTTGGTCGCGCCGCAGGCGTCCTTCTTCGCACTCAACGCCGGCGCCGGCGTCGTCTTCGATGCAGCGGCCGGAGTTGCTGCGAGCGCGGATGCGGAATGACTTGGCGACATGTACAATAGAGCGGTGCTTGCAACGGCAATCGTCAGCGAAAACGTTGGTAGCGTGCGTCTCACGTATGAAAACATCTCCCTTCGGGTACCGCTGTGGCGCGGTAAGGCCCATTGGGGAATGACTATTTCATCGAGCGCAGCCTGCCGGCCTTCCAAGTCAACGCGGTCGAGGGGGACGTCTTTTGACGCCGCGAACAGCGGCAAGCAATGACTCGCTCCATTGCCGTAGCAGCAATCCAGCTGCGTGCGCGCGACCGCGACGATTTCGTTGCCGCAGCGGAAGCGGCGCTCGACGCCGTGCGCCGGTGCGCGCACGCGGACGTCGTCGTCTTGCCCGAGGCCACGTTTCCCGCATACGTCTTAGGCGACGCACCCCTCGACGATGCGGCGGTCGGCGATGCGATCGCACGCCTGCGCGAGATCGCTCGCTCGACGAAGACGGTGATCGTGGCCGGCGTCGCCGCGCGCGAAGAAGAGGCCACCCGTAACAGTGCCTTCGTGATCGACGTCGACGGCTCGCTCGCCGGTCGTGCCGACAAGCTGTTCTTATGGCACTTCGATCGGCGCTGGTTCTCGCGCGGAGACCGCCTGGCCCCGGTGCGAACGAGCGTCGCAACGCTCGGCGTGATGATTTGCGCCGACGGACGCCTTCCCACGGTCGCTCGCGCGCTCGTCGATCGAGGAGCGGAGCTGCTCGTCATGCCGACCGCCTGGGTCACGAGCGGGCGCGATCCGGCGGCGCTGGAAAACGTTCAGGCTGACGTCCTTGGCCGCGTCCGCGCGTACGAGAATCGCGTCCCGTTCGTCGCCGCCAACAAATGCGGTACGGAACTCGACATGGTCGCCTACTGCGGCAAGAGTCAGATCGTGGATTCCCGCGGCGAGATCGTCGCGCTCGCGGACCAGGATCGTCCCGAGAGCCTGCACGCCTCCGTCGAGCTCAGTGCCGAGCGCCCGGCGCGCGTCCAGACGGAGCTCCTCGTGCCGCGCACTGTCAACGCGGAGCGGCCGGTGCGTATCGCCATCGCGTACGACGAGCTCCCCAGCGACATCGACCGGCGCCTCGAAATGCTCGAAGACGAGTTCGCCATATCGCGCCACGACGACGAGCGCTTCGCTGCGCTCGATCGCGTAGTCCCGGCGGCTTTTGTCGACGACGCGCGCGTGCTCGATCCGGGCGGCCTCGTGCCATACCGCCGGGCCGGCTACTGGCTGATCTGCTGGAGGGCGGGCGTCGCTCCGCCCTGGGTGGAGCGCATCGCGCGGGCGCGCGCGGTGGAACTTCGCATCCATCTCGTCGTTTTCGATCGTGCGCAGCGGCGAGCGTTCGCCGTCGACCCCGACGGTACGATCCTCGCGGGCACGTTCGGAGACTATCGCCTGGCGACGTTCGCATTCGATCCGCGCAGGTCGATGCAGACCGCGGTCGCGCCGGGCACCGATATCGTCGAGGGCCTGCGCTGGGTGGCGGCGCTGAGCGAACGTGAAGACACAGTGGCGACGTGAATCCAGCCATCGATGCGAACTCGGGCAGTCGCCTGGTCTCGCTCGCCGCGGCCATCATCGCGGTGCTGGCGGCGCTGGGCACACTTTTCGCGCATCATCGGTCGATCTCGGCGCTGTCCGCAAAGAACCAGGCCATCTTGGCGCAAGCGCGCGCGAGCGATACGTTCAACGCATATGAAGCCAAGCAGATTCGTTTCAATATCTATGGCGCGCTAATCGCGAGCGGCCTCGTCAAGGACGCGCAGACGAAGTCGCGGTTGCAGTCTTCGGCGGAATCGGAGAACGCCGCGGCGCCGGCCGTTCTCGAGCGCGCGAAGGCGTTGGAAAGCCAGGCGCGCAACGACGACGAACGCTCCGAGCGTATCTTGAAGTCTTACGAGCTGTTGCAGTTTGCGACGACGGCGTTCGAGATCTCGATCGTGCTGGTGTCGATCTCGGCGCTCTCCGGCGGGCGCCGCCTCCTCTCCGCCGGCTGCGGCTTGAGCGGCCTCGGCCTCGTGCTCTTCATCATCGGGCTCGTGCGGGGCGGCTGAGCGTGTCGCGCGCCAAAACGCCACATCGTATCGGCTTACTCCTGCTCGCGTGGCTCGCGCTCGCCGGAAGCATGCCGCACGCGCCAAGCCCGCATATTGCGTCGGGCAAAATCGCCGCGACCGCCTGGCCGTATCTTCCCGGAAGCAGTCTCCCGCTGCGCGTCGACGGATTCGCCGCGCCTTATCACGCAACGGTACTCGGCCCCGGGATCCTGTCGCCGGACGGCGTGTACGAAATCCCGCAGCGCGCGCTCCCCGGCACCGCGCTGCTCGTGGCCGGAAACACGCACGGCCTCGCCGCCGCGAACCTGCGCATCGGGACTCCGCCCAAGGCCACGCGTCCATTCTTGGCGGTCGCGTCGTACGATGCTGGGATCGTGTTTCACGATGCCGACGACTTCACGGTGCTCGGCGTGCTCGCGACCGGCGGGACGCCCAGCGACGCGGCCGTCGATTCGCTCGGCCGGATCATCGCTACCGACACCGAGGGCTCCGCGCTGACGCTTGCGACGCTCTCGCCGTGGACGGTCCTTCACGTCGGGGGCGTCGCGCTCGGCGACGATGTCGCCATCGACCCGGCGACGCATGCGATCTTCGTTACGAATCGCGATATCGACGGAACCGGCGCGCTGACGCGTGTGAGTCTCGATGGAAGCGTCTCGCACGTGCCGACCGGCGCGACCCCAGAAGGCCTCGCCATCGACGCCGGCCGCCACGTCGTCTACGTTGCAAACACTAACGACGGAACGGTCGCGGCCGTCGACACGCGTTCGCTGCGCATCCTCCGCCGCTTCGCTGCGGTGCCGCGGGTCTTCTCGCTCGCGCTTTCGGCCGACGGAACGCGTCTCTACGCGATCTCCAACCAAAGCGAGGGTTCGCCGTTCGCGGCGCCCGGCGCCGCCGTCGCGATCGAGCTCCGCACGCCGGTGCCGCGCGTCGTCGCGAGCAGCGCGCGCCTCGCGTTTCCGGTCGGCGTGGCGCTCGATCCGGCGACGAGCACGCTCTTCGTCACGGACGAGCAACTCGGCGAAGTCTACGTGCTCGACGCCTCAACGCTGCGTGCGAAGCACGCTCCGCTGACCACCTGCGGCATCCCGTGGAAGCCGTTCTACGACGCTCCCAGCGCGCGGCTGTACGTGCCGTGCGCGGGCGCCGACGCCGTCGACGCCTTCGACACGCGCACGCTCCGACGCACAGCGCGCGCGCCGTTCGCGACCGGGGGCTATCCGCTCGCCGTAGCCGTCTGGCACCCGCAGGCATGACTGCCAAACTCGCGATTCGAGAGTTGCGATCGTGAAATCTTTGTTGCTGATCCTGATCTTCGCGCTGGCTGCGGGGGCGAGCGCTGCGGCGCGCGAGGATGCGCTGCCGGCGCGCGTCGCGCCGGATGCGCCCTTTCCGCGCATCCTGCAAGAGGCGCCGACGATCGAAAGCGTCGCGCCCGGCGTCATGTACGCGGACTACCAGCTGCTCACCGCGGTGGGCCCGCTGTCGGTGCACGTCGTGTCGGTGGAACCGCACCGCGGCGACGTCCGTCTCGGGGCGGTGCTGGCCGGCGATTCGCTCGAATCGCGCGGCGAAACGGTCGGGTCGATGGCGCGGCGTACGCGGGCGGTCGCGGGCATCAACGGCGACTTCTTCGACATCGGACAAACGAACCGGCCGATCAGCATCGTCGTTCGCTCGGGCGTGCTCGTGCAGCCCCCCTACAAGCGCTATGCGCTCGCGATCACACACGACGGAACGCCGCATATCGCGGAGTTCAGCTTCTCGGGACAGATCGAGATCGATCAGCGCACGATGCCGCTCGACGCCATCGACGAGATGCCACCCGGCGGCGGACTCTCGCTGCTGACGCCGTTATACGGTCGCGTGCGCCCGCAAGACGACGTAACGCTCGTAAAAGTCGAGCCCTTGAGCGACGCGCCACCGCTCACGCGATATCGTGTGACCGGCGTCGCAAATAATCTCGAGCCGCAGCCGCCCGGCTACTACGTCGTCATCGGCCCGAACGACTACAGCTTCATCAACGTTCCAGACGAGGATGCGGTACTCTCGGTCACCGGAGATCTGTCGCCGCTGGGCCTCGACGCGATCAGCGCCGCCGTCGGCGGCGGCGCGCTCATCCTCCACGACGGCGCGTGGTACGACGACGGCGACGCACCGTACCGCGTGGAAAACGCGCGGCGCATGCCATGCTCCGGCGGCGCGATCGCGCCCAACGGGCGGCTGTTTCTCGTCGAAGTCGACGGGCGGCAGCCGGAGCTCAGCGTCGGCGTCACGCGGCCCGAGTTCGCCGCACTCATGCGCGCTCTGGGCGCGACGGAGGGACTGCTCTTCGACGGCGGCGGATCGTCCACGATCGTCGCGCGGCGTCTTGGCGACAGCGAAGCCGACGTCATGAACTCGCCCTCTGACGGGCGCGAGCGTCCAGTCGCCGACGGCATCTTCGTGTACAGCACGGCGCCCACCGGCCCACCCATTAGGCTCGTGTCGCGTCCCGGCGCCGTTCGCGCGCTGACCGGTGCCGAGGTGCCGCTGCGCGTCGCGTCCGTAGACGCAGCCAACCACGTCACGGCGGGCGGTGCGGCTCGCGCCGAAGTGGAGCCGCCGGCACTGGGCGAGTACCGCGACGGCGTGTTCGTCGCACTCCATCCCGGCAGCGGCCGGATCGCACTGCGCGACGGCAATCTTCGCGGCAGCGTACCGGTCGAAGTCGCGGCAGCGCCGGCGAGCACGCGCATCATGCCCGCGCGCCCCAACGTGGATCCGAATGCGACGATCGCGCTGACCGCGCGAGCGTACGATCGCGACGGCTACGCGCTCGCTCTTCCTTCCGTCCTGCGCTGGACGGCCAGCTCGGGATCGATCGACGCCCGCGGACAATATCGCGCCGCCTCGCGCGATGCGCAGGTCTCGGTCCGCATCGGCGCGGCCGTGGCGGACACGCGCGTCACGGTCGGATCGCACGAAGTGGCGCTGGCCTTTGCCGATCACGCCCGCTTTACGACGCTGCCGCACGGAGGGGCGGGCTCCCTAGTCAAAGATGCCGGCTGCCGCAGCTGCGTCTCGCTGTCGTTCTCGTTCGCCGCGGCGGAGCGGGCGGCATACGCCACGGCCGACCTTCCGCTTCCCGCCGACACCATCGGCCTCGCCTTCGATCTGCGCGACGACGGAAGCGACGCCAGCGTGCGCGTCAACGTCCGCAACGCGATCAACGAGGACACGCTCGTCAAAGCCGCCGATCTCGGCCAGCCGGGCTGGCGAAGCGTCGTCGTGCGCTTTCCGCCCGACACCGGCGCGGCGCGCCTGATTTCGATCTACGTGCTGCGCCCGAAGGACATTGAGCTTTCGGAGGGGACGATTGTGCTGCGCAACGTGCGAGCTATCGTCGCAGGCCAATAGGCGCGACGATCGCACAGAACACGAGAAGCGTCCCGAGCGCGGTCGCAATCAGGTTGGGCGCGGACACGACCTCGACCGCCGGATAGGACTGCGCCATCGCGCTCAGCAGCAGGCCGCCGGCCCGAACGGGCCTGCCGCCGTCGCTCAATGCGATGGCGTGCGGAAGCAGCCGCTCGTTCTCGTCGTCGACCGCGAACAATATGGCCGCTTCGCCCGCTCGAGCGCGGCCGTGGAGCAGCATCGCCGCCTGAGCCGGTGAGAACAGGACCGCCTTCACTACGCGTCGCGCGGCGGGGACGTTGAAAGAATCGAAAGGCAAATCCAATCCCGCGATGTTTTGCCGATGCTGCATCAAGAGCACGGGCGAAAGAAACACCGCGCCCAACGGTTGCGTGACGGTGAGCCTACCGCCGCGCGGATCGCGCGCCTCGACGTACGCGACATCGCGAGGAACGCCGCGCAGAATGAAACTCCCCGCGTCGCGCGGGCGCGTGCCGATCGGCAGCGCGGGGCGGAGCGGACGCTCGAGCGTGACCTCCACGCCGCTCGCAGGCGATGCGGTAAGCGGAAACGACAGCACGCCGAGGCCTTCGACGCGAACCCGTTGGCCAGGCGCCCCGACGATGGTCTGATCGTCGGGTCCAAACAACCCGCTCGCCACGCCGGCGATCGCGACGATGGCCGTCCCCATCGTAATCCCGACAACGGCGGCGCGCGCACGCGGAGTCGTAGCGGCGCGAAATCGCCTGCGCGCCGCGACCAGCGCGAGAATTGCGAGCGCGACCAGCGCGACGTTGTACCAACCCGCGTGGTAAACGCCGCGTCCGGGGATTGCGATCTCCGCGGCGACGCCTGCCACGACCGCGAGCGCGACGATGGCGAATGCGTTCACCGGTTCGCCATCAACGGACTGACCGCGGCGCGCATCTGATCGAACGTGAGCGGGCCATCGAATGCGCGCGCGACCGTTCCACTCCGATCGACGATCATCGTCGTCGGAAGACCCAGAGCAGTGTACGTGCGGCCGTACTGTTCGGCGGAGTCGATCCAGATCGGAAAGCGAATCCCGAGTGAGCTCGCGAAAGCGCCCGCGCGCTGCGGCGACTCGCCCTCGTTAACCCCGATGATGGCGAGATCGCGACCGGCATAGAGCGCGGCAAGGCGCTGCAGATCCGGCATCTCCGCTCGACACGGCGGGCACCACGAAGCCCAGAGGTTCATAACCACGACGCGGCCTCGATAGCGCTCGAGCGATACCGGCAGACCGCGATCGTCGCGCAGCGCAAAAGTCGGCGCGGGTTGCCCGACGAGCCCGGCGGGCCCCGCCGTTTTAGCGTGGCGCAAGACGAAGAACGGTTCAAAAACCAAGACGGTCACCGCCAGCGCGGCCAGGACGATTAGCCAGACGATGTAGCGGTACGTTGCCGAGCTCTGTAGCGTAGGTGCCCCTCCTTCCACGGACGAAACGCCGACGGCGTGCCTGCCTTGATCCTAGATGGACGAAGCCTCGCCGCCGACTTGCGTACGGAGCTCGTCGCACGTACGAGTGCGCTGCGCGACCGGGGGATTCATCCCCGCCTCGTCATCGTCTTCGTGGGAGAGAACGACTCGAGCGTCGCGTACGTGCGCAATCTCGCGCGAACGGGCGAACGGGTCGGCATCGACGTCGTCGTGGACCGGCTGCCCGAGAGTGCGACCCCGCGAGACCTTCGGTTTCGTCTCGAGCGTCTCCACGCGGATCCCGCGACGCACGGCGTGATGTTGCAGCAGCCGCTGCCGGGGCATCTCCCGATCCGCGATATCGCCGACGCGATTCCTCCACATAAGGACGTCGACGGCACGCACCCGATGAATCAAGGACACCTGGCGTTCGGCAGTGGGACCGAGTACGTCCCCGCGACTCCCGCCGCCGTGATGCTCCTGCTGGAGCGCAGCCCGCACTGGCCGCTGCGTGGGCGCCGCGCCGTGATGATCGGGCGCTCGATCGTCGTGGGTGCGCCGGTCGCCTGGCTCATGATCGCGCAGGACGCGACGGTGACGATACTGCATCGGGAGTCGCGTGGGCTGCAGCCGTACCTGAAGATGGCCGAGGTCGTCGTCGTCGCGGCCGGCTCGCCCGGTCTCATACGCGGCGACGACCTAATGCCGGGCGCAACCGTCATCGACGTCGGCACGACGCTCGTCGACGGCACATTGAAAGGCGACGTCGACTTCGAAAGCGCGGCGCGCGTCGCGGGCGCCATCACGCCTGTGCCGGGCGGCGTCGGACCGGTAACCAACGTAGCGTTGCTGCGCAACGTCGTAAAGGCCGCGGAGCGTTCGCAGGTCGCTCGTTACGCCGCGCCCAAGGCGACGTGAGTGGAACCTAATCCGATTTTGCTCGAGCTGGAGCAGCGCGCGCACAAGGACGGGGTTTCGATCGTTTCACGCGAGACCGGCCGGTTTCTCTCGGTCATCGTCACGGCGATGCAGGCCAGTCGAATCCTCGAAGTCGGTACTTCGTACGGATACTCGACGCTATCGATGGCGCTCGCGCAGCCGCGCATGGGCCGAATATGGACGATAGAGCGCGACGCCGCGCACGCCGCTGTCGCGCTCCAGTATTTCCGCCGCGCCGGCGAGGACGACTACATCGAGCTCTTCAACACGCCCGCTGCCGAGATGCTCGAGAACTTCCCCCACCGCAACCTCGACATCGTCTTCATCGCGACCGCCCCGCGCGAATACGGCCGCTACCTCGAGCTCGTGATCCCGATGCTGAAGCTCTCGGGGCTGGCCATCTTCTACGGCTGCGCGCTCGCCGAGGGTTTCGTGCGGCTCTTTCTCGCGCACCCCGCGCTCGACGCGACGATTCTACCGCTGGGCGAGGGGACGGGAATCGGCGCGCGGCGGCAATGACGAGCGCTGCGGCCTTTCGGCACGCAATGCGCCACGTGCCCACCGGCGTCACCGTCGTAACCACGCTGAAAGACGGGGAGCCGCGCGGCATCACCGTCAACGCCTTCGCCAGTGTATCGCTCGAGCCGCCGTCGCTGCTGATCTGCATCAACCGCGAAGCTCGTAGCTATCTCTTCATCTCCACCTCGCGCGTCTTCTGCGTCAACGTGCTCGCCGGCGATCAGCGCCGACTCGCCGAGCATTTCTCTGGGAAGGTCCGCGATCGGCAATTCGCAGCGATCGACTACGCCGTCGACGCGACCGGCGCGCCCGTCTTGGCCGATGCGATCGCGCATTTCGATTGCGAGGTATCGCACGAGTACCAGATCGGCTCGCACTCGATCCTGATCGGACGGGTTCTGTCATGCGGCGCCCGCCCCGGCTCACCGCTCGGATATTTCAACGGCGGCTTCCACGATTTCGGCATCCACGTGGATTGAGGAACGTCTGAATGATCGTCCGAACGTTTCCGGTCGGTCCGCTCGCGTGCAACTGTACGGTCATCGTCGACGAGAAATCCGCCGAGGCAATCGTCGTCGACGGCGGCGACGGCGTGGACGAGGTCGCCGCGCTGCTCGAACGCAACGGCTGGAGCGCCAAGCTGCTCGTGCACACTCACGCGCACATCGACCACATCGGCGACCTCGGGAAGTTGCGCGAACGGACCGGCGGTGCAGGCCTGCTGCATCCGGCCGATCTGCCGCTCTATCAGACGCTCGCGTGGCAGGCGCAGTGGCTCGGATTGCATCGGGCTCCGCCGATCGTCGCGCTCGACGGCGAGTTGAGCGACGGTCAGCTCCTCGAACTCGGGCCGATACGCCTCGACGTGCTGCACACTCCGGGGCACACACCCGGCAGCGTCTGTTTCGCCGTGCACGACAAACAAGACACGATGCTGCTCACCGGCGACACGCTCTTCGCAGGCTCGATCGGCCGGTGGGATCTCGGCGGCACCTCGATGGAAGACATCGTGCACTCCATCCAAACCAGGTTGATGCCGTACGCGGACGCTACCCCGGTCGTGCCGGGCCACGGACCGTTCACGACGGTTGGCGTCGAGCGCCGGGCTAACCCATACTTGCAGTGAGCGAGCGCAAGCGGCGCCTTTTCGTCGGAATCGACCTCGACGCTTCCACTCGCGCCGCGTGCGCGGCCGTTGCGGAGCGGCTGACGCGCGCTGGTTTCGCGGCGCGCTACGAAGCTCCCGAAAAGCTGCACGTCACGCTGGCGTTCCTCGGCTACGTCGCGCCGGAGCAGTACGGTGACGTCGTTTCCGCGCTAGCAGCGGCCGCGAAGGGCGCGCCCTTCACCGTCACGCTCGACAAGCTCGGCGGTTTTCCGCACGAACGCCGACCGCGCATCGCATACGTCGGCGCGCGCGAGCAGGGTCCGCCGTTTCGCGAGCTCGCCGGCAGCGTTCGCCGCGAGTACGCCGCGCTCGGTTTCGAGTTCAAAAACGACTCGGTGGCACACGTCACGGTTGCGCGCGTCAAGGCGCCGATCCGTCCGCTCCCGTTGATTGAGTTCCTGCCTATTTCACTGCCCATGGAACGCCTGACTCTGTTCGAATCCTTGCCCGACCGCGCGAACAACACATCTCGCTACGAACGCGTGGAATCCATCGCGCTGACGTCGTGAGCTCCCGGTGTCGAGAGGGCTAACGCAGTTTGATGAGGAGTCTTTCGGGTTCGCCGTTGGGTGAAGGTTGCGCCGCAGCTGGTTCAGGCTGCGTTGGCGCCGCGGTGCGCGGCATCGCGGCGTAGTCGGGAACGGAGCCGCCCGCGACCTTACCGCGATAGTCGTCGAGCGCGACGTGCAGCGCCTCGAGCGCGCGCTCCGGATAATCCTTCTTCTTGTCGGGATAACCGTCGAGTTGTTGCTCGATCTCCGCGGTCGTGATGGCCAACGCCTCGTCGATGGTCTTGCCCTGCGCGAGCTCGACCACGAGACTGCACGTGGCGGTGCCGAAGCCGCATCCGGTTGTGAAGTAGGAGATGTCCTCGATCACCGCGCCCGGGCCGATCTTCAAGAAGAAGTTGTACATGTCGCCACAGGAGTCGCTGAAGTACTCACCGCTCGCCGTGGGGTTCTCCATCGTGCGAAATCCGCTGCGCTCCTCGACGAGGCGCTGAAACTTCGGAAAATCCATCTAACCTACCATCTCCTTACGCCCCACGCCGACTGTCGTCGATTGGGGGCGCCGTGTTGGGATGCAATTCGAAGCGGCACTCTTTTCCGCCGTGGGCCAGCGATTCCGTCTGCTCGTGTTCGCCGCCGAGCGTCTCGTCGATCACGTGGTGGATCACCTGACAGACCTCGGGGTTCTCCTTCGCGGCGCTCGAGTAGGGGCACGTGTGCTCGTGCAGGACGAATCCGCCGTCGATCAGGTTGTATTCGGCCACCACGCCAGTCTTGCGCAGCATCTCGGTCAGCTGGGCGACGCGCTGTTCGGGGTCTTGCGCCGTGACCTCGAGGCGCGCGCGCTCGATCGCACGCTTGGAGAGACCGTCGAAGATGCGCTCGACGCCCTGCGAGCCGAACTGATTGCGGAGCTCGCGTAGCACCGCGCTCAGCATCTTGTCGTAACCCTGGGGGAAAAGCTTGTCCGCTTCGGGAGTCAGCGAGAACTCGTAGGTGGGTTTCGTCGGGCCGCGTCGGACCGACCGTTCGGCCACCAGGCCGTCGCGCTCGAGCACCGTCATCTGTTGGCGGACGGCGTTGGGAGAAAGCCCGAACGAGCGTGCCAGGTCCGCCGCCGAGGCGGAGCCGCGCCGGCGGAGCTCGCTGACGATCTTTCCACGGGTCGTTTCAAAGAAGCGGTCGACGTGCATCTTCGGCGCTATCCTAGCACGAATAGCGTCAGATAGTAAAGTTTTTCCTTGACTTTCTAAGAGAGGCTCGGCTACGATAAATCGCATGCTTCAGCCAGGTCTCCACATCAACGATTTACGCTGCCGCGTGGCCGGAAACGAGATCCTCAAGGGAATCGACCTGACGGTCGAGCCGGGCCGCGTCCAAGCTCTCATGGGCCCCAACGGCAGCGGCAAGTCCACGCTTGCCTTTTCCCTCACCGGCCACCCGCTGTACGAGGTGACCGGCAGCGTCGACTTGGACGGCGAGGATCTGCTCGCATTGGCGCCGGACAAACGCGCGCGCGCCGGCCTGTTCCTCTCGTTTCAATATCCGGCCGCGATACCGGGTGTCAAGGTCGCCAACTTCCTCCACGCCGCGCGCCAGGCGGAGCGTCCCGGCGATCTTCCGCCGGCGAAGTTCCGCGCGCTCCTGCTCGAAAAGATGGAACAGCTCGGCATCGATCCTTCATTCATGGGGCGTTACCTCAACGACGGGTTCTCCGGCGGCGAGAAAAAGCGCCTGGAGATGCTGCAGCTCGCGGTGCTCGCGCCGAAATACGCGATCCTCGATGAGACCGACTCCGGTCTCGACATTGATGCGCTCAAAGCGGTCGGAAGTTCCATCGCGGCGCTCCGCGCGAGCGACGAAGGAGCCAACACAGGCTTCCTCATCATCACGCACTATCCGCGCATCCTGCAATACGTCGTTCCGGACCGCGTTCACGTAATGATCGACGGCCGGATCGTCAAGACGGGCGGGCACGACCTCGCGCATCGGATCGAGCGCGAAGGCTACGACAAGGTTCGCGAGGAGTCCACGGCAATTGCCTAGCACGCTGACCGTTCCCGGCCACGAGCTCTACGAGAGGATTTCGTCCCTAGAGCACCCGCCGCTCGATCGCAGCGCGCGCCGAGCCGCGCTCGAACGCTTCTTCTCGCTGCGCAGCGGACGCGAAAAGCCAGGACGCTTTTGGCGCCTAGATTTCGAGGCGATCCTGCCGCCGGCCGGCGCGATCGATCTGAGCGGCGGCGGCTTTCGCGTCGATAACGCCGGCGACGGCGTGCTCGTGTGCGACCTGGGGACCGCGGTGCGCGAGCACCCGGACCTCCTCGCCCGGGCGTTCGGGACGACCGGCATCGCGAACACCAAGTTCGGCGCGCTCGCCGAGGCGTTCGCCGGGCTCGGCGCGTTCATCTATCTTCCCGCGGATCGAGCGTACGACGAACCGATCCTGATCCGGTGCGACGCGGCGCCCGGCGCGGCGATCTTTCCCTGGAACGTCGTCCTGGCCGAACGCGGTGCGAGCGCGACCATCGTCGAACGCATTACTGGCAGCGGCGACGCGTTCGTCTGCGGTGCCGCGGAAATCGTCACCGAGGAGAATGCCGACGTGACGTACGCGGTTCTGCAACGTGCCTCCGAAAGTGCGCGCATTATCACGACCCGCTCGGCTCGGCCCGGCCGCGACGCGACGGTTTCTTGGGCATGTGCGGAGCTCGGCGGCCGGCTCGCGGCCGGAGATCTCTCGGTTGAGTTCGATCATCCCGGAGCGCGCGCCGACGTCACCGGAATCTTCTTCCCGCGATCAACGCAGCACGTGGACGTCGTCAGTACGGTCGACCATCGCGCCGGCGAGGCGACCTCCGAGACGATGATCAAGTCGGCCGCGAGCGAGCGCGGACAGGCGCGCTTTCTCGGCAACATCCGCATCGCACCCCACGCGCAGGGCAGCGACGCGCGGCTGCGCGACGACGCACTCCTGCTCTCGACGACCGCCCACATCGACTCCGTTCCCGCGCTGGAGATCGGCGCGAACGACGTCAAAGCCTATCACGGCGCGACCGTCGGTGCCATCGACGTGGATCAGATCTTTTACATGGAATCGCGCGGCATCGAGCGCTACGCGGCGGAGCGCATGATCGCGCTCGGATTCTTTGAACCCGCAATCGAGCGATTTCCCACCGCGCGGCTCCGCGACGAGATCCGCGCCGCCCTCGCAGAGAAACTATCATGAGCGTGACGGCTACTCCGCAAAAGGTCGACGCGATCGTCGCGGATTTTCCGATTCTAGCGCGGCCAACCTCGCGCGGTAAGCGTCTCGTCTATCTCGACTCGGCGGCGACATCACAGAAGCCTAAAGCGGTTATCCAGGCGCTCGTGGATTATTACGAACAATACAACGCAAACATTCACCGCGGCGTGTACGAGATCGCCGCGCGGGCGACCGCGGAATTCGAGCGCGCCCGAGTCAAGCTCGCGCGATTCATCGGCGCGGACACCGCGGAGATCGTATGGGTGCGCAACACGACGGAAGCGATCAATCTGGTCGCCTATTCCTGGGGTGGCGCAAACCTGCGCCCCGGGGACGCGCTCCTGTTGACCGAGCTCGAGCATCATTCCGACCTCGTGCCGTGGCAGCTGCTGGCGCAGCGCTCGGGCGCGGAGCTACGTTTCATTCCGGTCGACAATCGCGGACTGCTCGTGCTCGACGACCTGGATCGACTGCTCGACGGCTGTAAGCTCGTCGCGATCGCGCACGTCAGTAACACGCTAGGCACGATCGCGCCGCTCGAGACGATCGTCCCGCGTGCCCACGCCGCGGGCGCGGTCGTCATGGTGGACGGGGCCCAAGGCGCGCCGCATCTGCCGGTCGACGTCAAGGCCCTCGACGCCGACTTCTATACGTTCAGCGGGCACAAGATGCTCGGGCCCACCGGAATCGGCGTCCTGTACGGCAAGCATGAGTTGCTCCGAGCGATGCCGCCCTTCTTCTCCGGCGGTGACATGATCCGCAAGGTCGAGTACGCGCACACGACGTTCAACGATCCGCCGCGCAAATTCGAGGCCGGTACCAGCAACATCGCCGACGCCATCGCCTTCGGCGTGGCGGTCGAATATCTGCAGGCGCTCGGAATGGGATGGGTGCGCGAGCACGAGCGGCTCCTCACGGGGTACGCGCTCGAGCGGCTCGCGGAGTTCGAGCCGCGCGGCTTGGCCATCTATGGCCCGCGCGATCCGGCGCTCGTCTCCGGCGTGATCTCCTTCAATTTCGCCGACGTTCACGCCCACGATCTCGCATCGATCCTCGACACCGAGGGAGTATGCGTGCGCGCCGGGCATCACTGCACCATGCCGCTGATGGACAAGATGGGATGGGCCGCAACCGCTCGCGCCTCGTTCTACATCTACAATACCGAGGCGGACGTCGACGCGCTGTGCGCCGGAATCGAGAAGGCCGCGCGCGTCTTCGGGATCTAGGGGAACCTCAACTGGACGACTTTTATCGCGATTACATCCTGGACCACTATCGGAACCCGCGGAACTTCGGCATGCTCGAGCACTCGGACGCCGAAGCCGAGGACCTCAACCCGCTCTGCGGCGATCAGATTCGCATGCAGCTTAAGCTCGACGACGGGGTGGTCGAGGACGTCCGGTTCTCCGGCAAGGGCTGCGCCATCAGCCAAGCCTCGGCCTCGATGCTGACGGAGACGGTGAAGGGCATGAAGCTGGCGGACGTCGCGAAGCTGTCGAAGGACGCGGTCTTGGAGAACGTCGGCATCGGCATAAGCCCGACGCGCATGAAATGCGCGATGTTGGGGCTGCGCGTACTCAAGAGCGCCGCGATCGGCGAGCTCGCCGGCTGGCCGGACGAGGAGTGATGCATCATCTACCGACGAGCAACTGGTCGGCGTTAGCCGCGCAACCCGAATTTCGCGCGCTCGTGCGAGCGCGGCGCCGGTTCGTCACGCCGGCGACGTTCTTCTTCATCGCCTACTATCTCGCGCTGCCCGTCGCCGTGGGATTCTGGCCGGCGGTCATGAGCCGGCCACTCTGGGGTCCGCTCACGATAGCTTACGCCTTCGCCCTGTCGCAGTTCGCGATGGCATGGATCCTGCTCGCGCTCTATCTACGGCGCGCGCGCAAATTCGATCTGCAGGCTGCCCTGATCCGAAGGCACGAAACCCGCGAGCTGTTCGACGCGCGCCTCTGAACGATGAGAACGGAGCAGACGCTCGTGCTGTTCGCGATCTTCGTCGGCATCACGCTGATCGTAACCTACTGGGCATCCGGCCAGAGCACGACGCGGCGCGGCTTCTACGCCGCGAACCGGCGCATCGGCGGACTCCAGAACGGCTGGGCTATCGCCGGAGAGTACTTCTCGGCCGCCTCCTTCCTAGGGATCACCGGGCTGATCGCGTTCTACGGCTTCGACGGTTTCATGTACGCGGTAGGATGGCTGGTCGCGTACCTGGCGGTGCTGTTCCTCGTCGCCGAACCGCTGCGCAACACCGGCAAGTACACCGTCGCCGATCTCGTGTCGTTCCGGTTGCGCGGCCGCGGCGTCCGCGCGACGGCGGCGCTCTCCACGCTCGCGATCACGCTGTTCTTCCTGATCGCCCAGATGGTCGGCGTCAGCGCGCTGGCAAAGTTGCTGCTACCGCGGCTGGGCGACGTCGCAGCGATCATCGCCGTCGGCGTGCTGATGCTGACCTACGTTCTATTCGGCGGCATGCTCGCGACCACGTGGGTCCAGATCATCACCGCCGCGCTCTTGCTGTCGGCGGCGCTCGGCCTCTCGTTTCTGGTGCTGGCGCACTATCACTTCTCGTTCGCCAATTTCCTCGCAGCGGCGTCGCACGTCAACGCCGGCGGTCACGCCGTCAATCTGCTTCAACCCGGCCTGCTCTTCCACGGCGCGCCGGGCGCCTGGAATCTCGTGTCGCTCGGCCTGGCGCTTGTGCTCGGCACCGCCGGCCTGCCGCACATCCTGATGCGCTTCTTCACGGTGCCGTCGGCGCAGGCCGCCCGCACGTCGGTAGCCTGGGCGATGGTGCTGATCGGCGCGTTCTACCTGTCGACGTCGTTCATGGGTCTGGGCGCCGCAACGATCGTCGGCAAGGAGCGCATCGGCCCGCGCATGTACGCGGGCCAAGCGATTGCGTACATCGCACATCACCCCACGCAGCAAAACCAACTCGACGAACAGCTGACGAAGCAGGGCTACATCGTCCCGGAGCCCGACAGCAACCTCGCAGCTCCGCTGCTGGCCACCGGACTCGAGGGTTCGCTGCTGACGGCGTTTGTCGCGGCGGTCGCGTTCGCCACGATCCTTGCCGTCGTATCGGGCCTCACGATCACCGCGTCCTCCGCCTTCGCGCACGACATCTGGTTCAGTCTCGTGCGAAATGGCCGCGGTGACGAGAGCGAGCATCTCTTCGTCGCGCGTATCGCGGCGTTCGGCGTAGGTGTCCTCGCGATCGTGTTGTCGATTGCGCTGCGCGGGTTCAACGTGGCGTTTCTCGTCGGGCTCGCGTTCGCGGTCGCGGCAAGCGCGAACGTTCCCGTTATTTTGCTGGCGTTGTCGTGGCGCCGCTTCTCGCGCTCGGGGGCGATGGTCGGCATGCTCTCGGGCCTCGGAGCGTCCCTTGCGCTGATCGCCGCGAGTCCGGTGTTCATGGGAAATCGCGCGAGCTTTCCGCTCGAAAACCCGGGCATCGTCTCGATTCCCATCGGCTTCGTCGGCGCGATTCTCGGCACGTTATTGTGGCGCGACCGCGAGTCAGAGCAGATGTTCGACCAGCTCGAGGTTCGCGCCAATACCGGTCTCGGCGCCGAGATCTAGGGAACCACTGAGCGGCCGTTATTGCGTCTTAATGGCGTAGTGGTCGGTGATTTCCAAACCGGCGGGGCCCGGCTCCAAAGTAAACGTCACGTAATATTCGCCGCTCGCCGTTTCGACGTCGGCGGTCACCTTGTACGTATCCGGACCGACGCTCGCCGAGCGTATGGATGAGATGTGCGAGCCGGAGCTCATGAACGTCTCGCTGGGAGCGCCGTGTGCGAGATATGCCGCCGCACCCGGGCGGTCTCCGCGGCTCAACGCCTGTAAGTAGGAGCGCACGACGGCGGTGGCGCGATCGTCGCCCGCCGCAGCAACTGCAGCGGGTGTCGGCGGCGGCGCTTTCGGCGTCGCCGCTAGCGCTTTCGGCGTCGCCGCCGGCGGTTTCGGCGTCGCCGCCGGCGGTTTCTGAGTCGCCGCCGTGCGCGGCACGGTGGTCGGCGTAGGACTCGCCGCGGGCGAGCGCGCGGGCGACCCACTCGCTTGCGGCGTCACGCCAGCGACGCGCTTCGACGTGGGCAGCGGCTTCGGTGAGGCGGACGTGTTCGCCGACGGCGCAAGCGTCGGAGTGAGCGACGGCGCCGGCGTGGGAGTGCGCAGCGGCATGCGCGTCGCGCTCGGGGATGGAAGCGGGAGTGAAGGCAACGGCGTGACAGTCGGTATCGGCGCGACCGCGACGCTCTTCGGCGGCGCGGCACCACCGCTCGAGCCGCCAAAGAAGTGCGCGAGCACGCCGCCGAGCAAGAGCCCTGCCAACACCACGACCAAAATGAGCGGGAAGAGCGGCAGTCCTCCGCTCGGCTCGTCGCCTAATCGGCGCCGGCGCGGAGGCTCTCTCATCTGCTCACAGAGCCTGCCCTGAGCGTAGTCGAAGGGTCAGGCGTTCGGCGAGCGCTTCGCGCAGTATCGCCGGCAAGACCGCGACGAAGTCCGGACGGCGTTGTACGAACAGCGCCGTCGATTCCTTGAGCAGCTCCGGGTTGGCGCGCGCATACGCGATGAGCGCCTCAGGGGCACCGCTTTCGCGACGCGCGATGCTCTCGAGCGTCGTGCCCGCACCCTCGGCCGCATCTTCGGAGGATTCGCCCCGCTCGCGAAACGCGGCAAACACCGCTTCGATGAACGCGTGAAACGCGTCTGACGGCATTGCGGCGAGCTCGCGCTCATACGAGACGGCGAGGTCGGACTCATCCATCTTCGTGAGAAGCTTTTCGAGTGCGCCGGCCAGCTCGTCCGCCGGCACTTTCCCGAAGGACATTGGTCGAATCATTTATCCCCGGCAGCAGGCAGCTCCTCGATACGGCAGAAAATGACGGCTGATGATCCGCGTGAAGGTTCCGCTCGATCTCCACGCAGTCGCCGTCGGCGGCTCAGGCGCCTTCGCGCTCGCCACGCCCGTGCGCATCCGCGACTTACTCCGGTTCGCCGTCCGCGAGGCGATCGGCACGCATGCGCCCCCTGATAAATTCTCGCGCAGCCTGCATCGGACGCTCGCCGGGCTCGCGGCAGGCGATTTCACGATCAACGTGAACGGCCGCAGCTTCAGCGACGCAGACACGATCGTCGTCTGCGAACGCACGGCGGACGTCCGCTTCTTCCTGAGTCAGCGGCGCCGGACTGCAATCCATCGAGCGTAGAGAGCCGCGGCTTACTCTTGCATCGGGTGATACTGTAAAGAGGAAAGAACCACTCGCAAGAAACGGAGCTCCACAATCAAACTTGGCGTTGCCCTGCTTGCCGCGCTGTTGTCGCAGGCGGCACCGGCGCATGCCGACCTGCAATACCAGACCGTCGGCGACGACGTCTATCAGGGGGAGCCGACCGCCACGGCATCCCGCGTCGCGTACGTGGGCTCGGAACGTCTCTCGATCCAGCGCCAGGGAGGGTCGCTTCGCTTCGAGGCGCGGGCCCGGTACACACGCACGGGACCCGAAGGGAAAAGCAGCGCCGAGGCTCGGTTCGTCCAGGTGCTGCGACCCGACGGCTCGTTCGAAGACGCCGTCGATGACGATCCCGATTTCCTGACCATCCTCAATCAACCGTTCGCGGTGCGATTGGACCTCGTCACACTCCGGGACGTGCGAGAGCTCCACCGTCCGGTGCCGTTTGCGGCGAGCTCGCCTCTCGAGGGGCACACGCTGCTCAACGGCTTCCTACGGCCCGCCGCCAATGGGCCGATCGAAGGTCGCCCGACGGTGGCCGTACGATTCGAAGCGGATGGGCCAATGGACGGCACGCTGCCCGGCCACGCGGACGCCGCCGTCGCGGGCCGCATGCGGATGGACGGCACCGCGTACTATGCGCTGGACGACGGATTGCTACTGGCGCTCGACGTCACGCTGACGATCGACGCGCGCCTGCGCGAACGGCGCGCGTCCCTATCGTTCCCGGTGAGGATCGTCTACCGCCGCTGGATTCGGGCGCGTTAGGGAACCTAGAACGCTTCGACCAGTTCGACTTGGAGCGGATGGCGGAAGGGGTGCTCGCGCAACTCCGTTAGCGGCGTAAGCGCCAAGTGATTCTGGTGACAGTCGATGAGCATCTCGATGCCGCGCCTCACGGAGCCGGTCTCCTCGACGTATTTGGCGAGCTTCTTGGTGAAGTACGCGCGCGGATCGTTAAGCACTTTCGCATAGTACGGATCGTCGGTAAGGCCTTCTGGATCCACGCCTTCCTTTGGAACGAGCCACACGAACCAGGGATCCTCGCTCTGGCGATAACCGATGAGCACGAGCGGCAGCGCGCGGGCCGAATCGATTTTCGGCAGAAAGCTGCACAGCGTGTAGGCGTCTAGCGAGATCTCCGTTGGCTCGATGGCTTGCGTCATGGATTGTGCACCTCTCATTCATCAACGAACCAAAAACAAAAGCCGCTTGCTCTTTGCGAGCGAAGCGGCTTGGTATCAGGCCCGGGCCCGGCGGCCCAGCAAAAGCGCCATGGCGATGCTTTAGGAACGGGACGGCAAACCCCTGCGCGGGCGGGCGCGAGGTCGCCGTTTCGCCCGCTTCAGGAGTTTTTGCCGCGAGCGTGAAACCACGACCCTAGCAGTGGTGGTCCGGGGCACTGTATGAGCGCGCTCGCACCACTCCTTACGGGAGTTTACGTGCCATCAGCGACAACGGCCGGGCGGCCCCTCAGGGCGCGGCCCCGAGGCGACTCCGCTCCGACCGTGGCAAAGTTCGAATCGATCGTGGACGACTATCAGCGCCGGCTGTATGGTTTCGCCCTGCGCATGACAGGCAACCGCGAGGATGCCGAGGAGATCGTGCAAGACGCATTCGTGCGTGCCTATCGTGCTCTGGGGAAGATGTCGCCCGAGCAGCGGGCAGACCTACGCCTGCAGCCGTGGCTGTACACGATCACGCTTAACGTCACGCGCAACAGGCTGCGCGGCAAGCGGCCGACGAACGTTGCCCTGGACGCCCTGGCCGACCCCGATGCGATCCTGCGCGAATCCAACGAAGGGCCGCCACAGCCTGAGACGATCGTCGAGCAAAATACCGAGATCGCACTCGTCGAACGCGCCCTCCTGCAGTTGCCGATGCACCTCCGCGCGGCCGCGACACTCCGGTTTATCGAAGGGCGAAGCCATCCGGAGATCGCCGAAATACTTCATCAGCCGATCGGCACGGTAAAATCCCACGTCCATCGAGCGGTGCGAATACTTCGGCGCATCCTTGGGCCGCAGATCGGTCGATTTTCCCCGGAAGGAGTCCCAATGCATGCGTTGTCGTGACGTCGAGGCGTTGTGGGACGAGCTCCGCGGCGAGTGTCAGGCCTCGCTCAAGGAGACCGTCCATACCCACCTGCGCGCCTGTCCCTCGTGCCAGGACATGTACGAACAGTACGAGGGCGTGGCGTATTGCCTCTCCTCTCTGCCCCGCCCCGAGCCGTCCTGCGACCTTGCCAAAAAGATAGTTCAGCACATTGGCGCGCTCAAAGGCAAGATACACTCGCCGATCGTCCTGTCCGCAATCGCGACGCCGCTCGGCCGAGTCTACGTTGGGTTCACGCATCATCGGATCGCGTACGTCAGCCTCGACGCCGGCGAGCCGTTCGACGACGTGGTCGCGCGAGCGGGCCACCGTCTGCGGCGCGACGTCGTTCCGGGCGAGGCACCGGTCTGGCTCGTGCGCGCTCTCGAGAAGTTCTTCAGCACCTGGACCGTCGACGACGCGATCGTGGACATCAGCGACCTGACGCCGTTCGAGCAGGCCGCGCTGCGCGCCGCGGCGCGCATTCCACGCGGCGAGGTGCGCTCGTACGCGTGGGTCGCAACGCAGATCGGTCGGCCGCGTGCCGCGCGCGCCGTCGGCCGCGTGATGGCGCGCAATCCGCTGCCGCTCCTCTTTCCATGCCATCGCGTCGTGGATTCGTCCGGCGAACTCCACGACTACTACTACGGCGTAGAAATGAAGGCTCGTCTTCTCGAAATGGAGGGCTACCGGCGTTAGACGCCAACCTTAGCCACTCCTAAAATGAGCGATCCTCGGATAGCGGCCATGCCGGACGTTCACGGTCATGCCAAGGGTGAGCATCGGCCCTACACCGAGGAGCGTCCCATCGCGTACTCGGCGCGGATGCTCTTCCTCTGGTTTTATCACGCGTGCCGGCGGTTTTCGCCGCGGTTCCTGATGGTGGCAGACCACGCGAACTACTTGACGTTCGAGGATCCGGGGGCCGTCAACACCGTGCGCCGCGCGCTCAAGCTCGCCCAAGCCGGCGATCTGCTCGGCGCCGCTGAGACGGCCGGCGTCGACGTCGCTCACGCCGCACTCGTATCCGAGGGGCTGCGACGAGGAATGCGGTTTTCGATCGGCGCGGAGATGGACAACGATCCGCGGGCGCGGCCCGACGCGCAGAACATCATCGACGCGATGCGCCCCGACGGCATTATCCGTTCGGTCCACTTCGTCCCGATTCAGCATCCGGAGAAGGGGACGGACTGGCTGTGGCCGTTCGACAACGAGGAGTTCGCGGGACTCTACGAAGTCGTGAGCACCGATCAGCTCTGGGACCTCTACGTCGCGAAGCTCGTCGACGACCTCGAGAAACTGCCCACGCACGTCGTCGGCCACTTCTACGTGCCCGCGACGCTCGGCCGGTGGCCGGCCCAGAAGAAACTCGAAGAGTACGAGGATCGCATGCTGGACGTCGCCCATAGGCGGCGCCTGGCCGTCGAAATCAACACGCGATTCCTCTATCGCGACGTCCCGGAAGATCGTAAGAAGAAGTATCTCGACGCCAATGCCCGGCTGATTCGCAAGGCGAGGGCGCGCGGCGTCGGCATCGCGATCGGCTCCGACGCACACAGCCCGCGGGACCAGGGCAACGCCTTCGACATCGTGCTCAAGCTGCTCGACGACGCCAGGGTCAACGAGGTGGTATTCCCGGTCGCCGGCCGATTGGCGCGCGTCGCCCTGCGCGCCACGCGCGAACACCTCGAGGCTCAGGCTCAGGCGGGGCGCCAGCCGATCGCGCCGGGGAGCAGCATCACCGGCTACGGCAGAGCCGAGCTCGGATTGCCGGAGGACGTGGAAGGCGTCGCGGGACGGCGCGAGGGCGCGCGCACGATGCGCGACGCCGGGCCGAAGAAACGCGCTGCAGCTTCGTCGACACCGAGCACGTCGCGACGATCGGCTGAATCCTCCTCGTCCGCGTCTAGAGCGAAAGCCGCCCGCGTCGGTAAGCCCGCACCTCCCAAGAGGAAGGAAGTAAAGAGCGGTCCGGCCGGCCACAAGAAACGACCCTCCGCCGGGCCTGCGAAGAAGACTACAAAGCGCCCCGCAAAGCCGGCGACGGCGCGGCGCAAGAAGACCTCGCCTGTCCGCGCCGGCAAGAAGAAATCCGTGGGCAAGCCGCCGACGAAGAGACCTGCTGCTAAGAAACCGCCCGGCAAGAAGGCGACGGCCAAGAAGCCCGCGCCTCGGCGGCCGGCGAAGCCCAAGCCCAAGCGGCTTCTGACCGGTTACGCGAAGAAGACGGCGAAAAAGAAGAAACCGGCGGCGAAGCGCCGCTGACGCTCGATTCGAGGAGGACCCAGGCATTGGCGGATACCGTGCGCCTTAGGAATGTCGCATTCGTCGGACCCCACCACACCGGCAAGACCACGCTGGTCGAGGCGATCCTGGCCCACACCGGCGCAATCGGACGGCGCGGATCGATCGCCGACGGAACGACCGTGACGGATCACGAGCCCGAGGACGCGGCTCACCTCCAATCCACGACCGTCGGCTTCGCTCATACCGCCGCCGACGGCATCGACATCACGATCGTCGATACGCCCGGATTCATCGACTTTTTCGAAGAGACCAAACAGGCGCTGGCGGGCGTAGACGCCGCCGTCGTCGTCGTCGAGGCCGATCCGGCTCGCGTAGTCCAGACCCAAGCTATCGTCGACCATCTCGAATCGACGCAGATGCCGCATGTCTTCGTGGTTAACAAAATGGACCGGCCCGGAGCCGACTTCCCCGCGACGCTCGCCGCACTGCAGGACGCCTACGGACGGCACGTCGTCGCCGAGCAGTGGCCGCTCGGAAGCGCCGAACACTTTTCAGGTCACATCGACCTCGCGCATATGAAGGCGTACCGGTTCGAAGGCGGCGAGGAAAACGTCCCGGCCGAGCTGAGCGACCTCGCCCAGAGCAAACACGTGGAGCTGCTCGAGGCGATGGCCGACTTCGACGATCACCTCATGGAGGAATTACTCGAAGGCGTGGAGCCGCCGCTCGATGAGATCGACCGCGATCTCTGCACCGAGTGTGCACACGACCAGGTCGTTCCGGTTCTCGTCGCCGCGGGCATATCGGGCGCCGGGGTCGACGCGCTCGTGCGCGCGATCGAGCACTGGTTTCCGTCGCCCGCCGACGCGCCGTTCACCGACGCGGAGGGCCGTCCCATCGCGCCTGACGCGGCGGCACCCGCGATCGCGCGGGTCATCAAGACCGCCATCCATCCCCAGAGCGGCAAACTCTCGATCGCTCGCGTCCTGTCGGGAACGATCAAGTCCGACGCGACACTCTCCAACATCACCAAGCAGGACGAGAAGGTGCGTCTTGGCGGCCTTTACCGTCTGCAAGGCAAGAAGCAAGAGCCGATCCCCGAGGCCGGCCCGGGTTCGATCGTGGCGTTCGCGCGGCTCGATTCAGTCGCGACCGGCGACACGCTGACGTCGAACGGCCACAAGGTTCTCCTTCCGCGCGTTCCCGTCGCAGAGCCCGTCTTCGCCGTCGCGATCAAGCCCAAGGAGCGCATCGACGAGGCCAAGATCTCGCAGATGCTCGCGCGCATCGTGGACGAGGATCCCGCGCTGCGACTCGGGCGCGCCGACGTGACGCACGAAATGCTCCTGCTCGGCAGAGGCGAGCAGCACGTCGCCATTGCCGTCGAACGCCTCGCTCGCAAGTACAAGGTCGAGGTCGCCACAGCCGCCCCGACCATTCCCTATTTGGAGACCATCACCGGCGGAACCGAGGTCCACTCGCGCTACAAGCATCAGACCGGAGGTCACGGCCAATTCGGCGACGTGTGGCTGCGCTTCGAGCCGCGCGAACGCGGCGCGGGCGTGACGTTCGACGAAAAGATCGTTGGCGGCGTGGTTCCGCGACAGTTCATCCCGGCCGTCGAAAAAGGCGTGCGCGAAGCCCTCGCTCACGGCCCCAGCGGCTATCCAGTGACGGACCTGCACGTCACGCTTTTCGACGGTCAGTACCACGACGTCGATTCCAGCGAGCAATCCTTCAAGACCGCGGCGGGGATGGGCGTGCGCGACGCGCTTCCCAAGTGCAATCCCGTCGTGCTCGAGCCCATCGCGCACGTGCAGGTGATCGTGCCGACCAGCCACACCTCGACCGTAATTCAGCAGCTCACCGGAAAACGCGGGCAGATCCTCGGCATGAACCCGACGGATCGCCCCGGCCTCGACATCGTCGAAGCTTACGTCCCCGCGGTCGAGCTCTCGCGCTATATCACCGAGCTGCGCACGGGGACGCAAGGGCTGGGCACGTACTCCTGGCGTCACGAGCGGTACGATCCCGTCCCGGGGAACCGCGTGGCGCCCAAGGCTGCGGTGTAGGTTTTCGAAATGGCCTTTCGGTGACGCTTCGAACGCGCTACATGATGATTCGAAGACGCTCGTCGCTCGCATCCGGCTCGCTCCTGCTCGCCGACTTTTTCGGGAGAACGAAGTTTTGAAACAGCCATCCGTGGCTGGCCCGAAAAAGCTCGACGCTTCTCATCACCACGTAGCGCGTTCTCGCGACCTTCAGGCCGCTTTAAAGGTTGGGGGAAGGGTTTGCGCATCCGCGCTTTTGACGCTGGCCGTTGTGGGGTGCTCGAAGGTGGGGAACGGTGTGGCCGGCGAGCGGCATCCCTGGACGCATCCGGGGGTGCTGCGCGTAGCGGTGCAATCGGATCTCAAGAATTTGAATCCGCTGCTCAACTCGAACACGACCGACGTCTTCGTCGATCGGCTGATGTTCGAGCCGCTGCTGACGGCCGATCCAAAGGGAAACCCGCTGCCGATGCTGGCGGTGCAGGTGCCGACGCTCGAAAACGGCGGCATCAGCCGCGACGGCATGACGATCACCTACCATCTGCGGAGAAACGCGCGCTGGACGGACGGCGTCGCCGTCACAGCCGCCGATGTAAAATGGTCGTGGCAGGCCATCATGAATCCCGATAACAACGTCGTCTCCCGGCACGGCTACGACTACATCGCGAGCATCGACACGCCGGACGCGTACACGGCCACCGTCCATCTCAAGCGGCCGTTTTCACCCTTCGTGAACACGTTCTTCGCCGAGAGCGACCAGCCGTACATGCTCGGGCCGGCGCACGTGCTGGCGCAGTATCCGAACATAAACAACCTCCCCTTCAACAGTCGGCCGATCGTGAGTGACGGTCCGTTCAAGTTCGCGCAGTGGGCTCGCGGCGACCACATCACCGTCGTTCGCAACGACAAGTTTTTCATGGGCAGGCCGGGGTTGAACCAGATCGAGATCAAGATCGTTCCTGACGAGGACACCTCAGTCAACCTGTTGCGGACGCACGGGATCGATTATATGTTCCAGGCGTCGCAACAGACCTATCAATCGGTGCGCGGCATGCCCGACACGAAGATCGTCTGGGTCAACGTCAACGGCTACGAAAGCATTCAGCTGAACTGCTCGCATCCGGATCTGCAAGATCCGCGCGTGCGCCTGGCAATCGCCTACGCGCTGGACAAGGTCGAGTTCGTTCGCACTCTAACATACGACACGCAAACGGTCGCGACCGAAGACATTCCGGACTGGATGTGGGCCTACAACCCCGCGCTGCGGCCGTACCCGCACGACCCGGCCATGGCGCGCCGGCTCCTTCGTGAGGCGGGTTGGTTTCCCGGGCCCGACGGCGTCATGCGCAAGGGCAGCGAGCGGCTCGTGCTGGTCGTGGTCTCCAACAACTCCAACGCGACGCGGCGGCGAATGAGCGTAGAGATGCAAGCGATGCTGCGAGAAGTCGGCATCGACACCGAGATCAAGTACTACCCTGGCGACGTGCTGTTCGCGCCTGCCGGCATGGGCGGGATCCTGCAGCTCGGCAAGTTCGACATCTCGGTGGCGGGATGGTATGCCGGAATCGATCCGGACGACAGCACGCAGCTGATGTGCGAGAATTTACCGCCCGGGGGCTACAACTACTCGCGGTACTGCAGCCCGGAGATGCAGCGCTTGCAGCGCATTGCGTTGACGCGCTACGACCGCCCGTCACGGCAGGCGGCATACTTCGCGATCCAGGAGCAGCTCGCCAAGGACAACCCATTGATCTTCTTCTACTGGCTGAAACAGATGGAGCCGATCAGCGTCGACTTCAAAGGCTTCGATCCCAATCCGGTGGTCGAGGCGTGGAACGCGTGGCAGTGGACCATATAAGCCTGCCGGAGCTCGCGTGGCTGCGTAAGATCATCGTCGAGCGAGCGCTGACCCGCGGCGACTACGTGTTGGCCGGCGGCGCCCGCAGCGATTACTACATCGACAAGTTCAGCCTCTTCTCCGATCCTCTCGTGCTCCGGCGCATCGCGCGTCTTTTTACACCCGTCATCGCCGAAATCAATCCCGATCTCATCGCCGGAACCGAGCTCGGCGGCGTCGTCATCGCCACCGTGGTGTCGCAGATGTCGGGACTCCCAATGCTGGCCGTGCGCAAGAAGCCCAAGGCGTACGGCGCTTTTGCGAACGATTACGTCGAGGGCCCGTGCGTCGCGGGACAGCATGCATTGCTGCTCGAGGACGTGGTCTCCAACGCCGGGGACCTCTTGGCGGCCGCCGCGCGTTTGCGCGAACTCGGCCTGAACGTCACGCCTTATGCGGTGATCAGCCGCGGCCTCGCACCCGTGCGCGCGCTGATCCAGTTCTCACTGCCGCGCAGCGCTCCTAAAACGCAGAACTAGATTACCAGCTCGAGCCCGTCGACCGCGCACGCTACCGGGCCAGAAAACGCTCTCTTGGCCGCCGCGACCAGCGCTTCGGGCGTCGACGCCGCGGGGTAGTGAGTCAGCACCAGCTGGCCGGCGCCGGCGCGGCTCGCCATCTCGCCCGCCTCGCTCGCGGACATGTGACCGCGCGGCTCCTTTTCCGTCCTCAGTCCCAGCGACGTTTCGCAGAGGAAGAGCGCGCTGCCGCGTGCGTGCTCCGCGACGGCATCCGACGGCGCGGTGTCTGCGGAATATGTGAAAATGCGTCCGTCGTAGTCGGCGCGAATCGAGAACGCGTCGACGTAGTGGCGTGTGGCGCAGAAGCGCAACCGCATGCCGCCGATATCCAGCGGCTCCGCCGGGTCGTATTCGCGAATGGCGAAGATGGCTTCGAAGAAGTCGAGGTCGTCGTCGCGCCCGATGACCCGGCGCAGCTCCTCGAGCGTCGCGCGGCCTCCGGGCGGCAGCCAGAGCGCCATCCGCTCAGCCGGCTTCGCGCCGTACTTCAGCCCGTAGCGCAACGGCACGAGATCGAAGAAGTGATCTGCGTGCATATGCGAGACGACGATCGCGTCTAGCTCCGCGTAATCCATCGCCAGCTGCAGCTTACCGAGCGCGCCGCAGCCGAGATCCAGCAGAATTGCCGCATCATCGGTCCGTAGCAGGTAGCAGCTGCACGCACCTCCCGGCCGCTGCGTCGCGGGGCTCGAGCCGATGATGCGAAGTTGCAGGGCGGCGCTCAGGGAAGCGACGCGAGCACGTCCTCGGCGTGCTCGTCGACGTTTACCTTCGGCCAGATCTTTGCGATCCTGCCGTCGGCATCGATCAGGAAGGTCGTACGCGCGTTCACCCCGAGCGCCTTGTACAGCTTCGAGTCGGTGTCGGCCAGCAAGGCGAACGGAATCGCGAACTTCTTCTTGAAGCGCTGATGCGACTCGACCGAGTCGCGGCTCACTCCGACGATCCGCGCGTTCTTTTCCTGAAACTGGCGGTAGCTGTCGCGAAACTGCGACGCCTGGCTGGTGCAGCCCGGCGTATCGTCCTTTGGATAGAAGTAGAGGATAAGAGGACCTCCGAGCAAGTCGGTGGTCATCACGGAGTTGCCCTCGTCGTCGAGCACGGTTACCGCCGGAAGTTGGTCGCCTTCGCGAAGCATCGTGTCGCCCTTTCTCGAAGTGTAGTCGCTGTGCGCAAACCGCCTGCTTCGCCACAAGCCCAAGACACCATTGCGGCCGCGCACCCTCTGGCTCGGGCGCTGATCGCGCAACTCGGCTCGCGCACCGACGGTCCGGTGCTGGACTTCGCCGCCGGAAGCGGCCGCAACACGCGGGCGTTACGCGCTGCCGGGCTGCGCGTCGTGTCCGTGGCCGACGCCGTTGCGGAATCCCCTACGCCGCTGGCGGGCATAACGGCGCGGTTCGCCGCGGCGCTTTCGTCGCATGGGCTGCTTCACGGCACGCCGGCGGCGATCGCGCATAAGGTGGGCACGATCGCGCGGCGCTTCGAGCCGGGCGGACTGCTGTACGCGACGTTCGGATCGTCGCGCGACGCCCGATTCGGAGAGGGAGAGCGCGTCGATGCCTGGACGTTTGCGCCCATAGACGGCGACGAGCGCGGCGTCTCCCACGGCTACTTCGATCGCGAGCGTTTGACCGCGTTGCTCGAGCGGTGCTTCGCTATCGAATCGCTCGAAGAGCGCGCCGTCGACGACGTGGTCGGCGCCTGGGCGCATCCCGAATCGCCGCTGCGCGGGGCCGTGCACTGGTTGGCGATAGCGGCTAAGCGATGACGTCGAGCTAGTGAGTGACAGCGATCCCGTTTGAGAAAATGGGGACTCTCTCATATTCGGTCGGCTTCGTACTCGGCGTGAGCGGATAGGGCATCGAGTACACGTCTCCCCCTTCCGTGGAAAGCCACAGAGTCGTCTCGCTATTCTGCATCGTCAACTGCGCGAGATTTGGAGTGCTCCCCGGGAACGATACTGTCACCGACGGCGTCGTCGCTCCCGGCGGAAACACGTCGATACGATCGAGCGCAGACTCGACGACAACGATATTCCCGGCATTATCGACGACCAACCCTTGAGGCTGATCGATCGTCATACGCAGACGCCGCGCATTCCTGAGACCCGGTCCGAACTCCGCGATAGAGCTAGGACCTGTCCTCCGCCGGAAAGCCGCGTAGAGATTGCCTTTCCCGTCCTCGGCGATTCCGTCTGTTTCGTAGCCCAGTCGCGCGCGCGCGATCGGAATGTTGGTGCCGGTGTTGTACTCGAAGACATACCCCCGACTGTGGTTGCTGATCACCGAGAAACCCGATACGAAGACGTGTCCCGCCGAATCGGCCAATGGGTATAACGGTTCGTGCACTCCCTTCGAGTACGTCATCGACGGGCTTGAGGAGCCATACGGGTACACGGTGACGGTACCGTTTCCTGAGTTAGCGACGTAGAGCGAATTGTTGGCGTCGACGCTCAATCCCCACGGGCCGGGGCCGGTGGAGATCGTGCCTATCTGTTTCTGATTCGGCCCGGTGAGAGGAAAGATGTCGACGGCATTTTCGGCGTCGTTACCGACATACAACAGAGGCTGACCGCTTGGAGCGTAGCGCGAAAGCGGCCGCGACGCACGGTGCGATAGAGCGCCGCCTGGCAAAGGCGTTGGAGCCGCATCCTGTTGCAGCCGCGGGAACGCTGTTTGCCCGCTTTGCTGCGGCCCGCCGCAACCGGCGTACGCTACCCCAATCGCAACAGCGAATAGGAAGCTCAGGCGCTTAGAGATTGCAGCCAGTGTTCTCTCCCCTAACGTCGCGCGGCCGCGATGAGGTTCTCCATCGGGCTCGACGCGGTCGCGTAGAGCCGCTTCTCCATGCGGCCGGCCAAGAATGCTTGCCGGCCAGCGATCGTCGCGTGTTTCATCGCCGTGGCCATCCGCACCGGGTCGCGCGCACGCGCGATGCCCGTGTTCATGAGCAGCGCGTCGACGCCGAGCTCCATGGCGATGGCCGCATCCGACGCGGTGCCCACGCCGGCGTCCACGATCACCGGGACCTTCGCACGCTCCTTGATGATGGCGATCGAGTACGGATTGCAAACGCCGAGCCCGCTGCCGATCGGCGCCGCCAGCGGCATCACCGCCACGCAGCCCAGCTCTTCGAGCTGACGGCACGCGATCGGGTCGTCGCCGACGTAGGGCAGCACGGTGAACCCGTCGGCCACGAGCCGTTCCGCCGCCGCGAGCGTCTCGCGCGTGTCCGGGTGCAGGGTCTGCGCGTCGCCGATGACCTCCAGCTTGATCAGATCCGTGGAGAGCAGCTCGCGCGCGAGCTGAGCGGTGAGCACGGCATCGTTCGCCGAATAGCAGCCCGCGGTGTTCGGCAGAATCATGTAGCGGTCGCGGTCGATGTAGTCGAGCAGCGTCCGGCCGCCAGCGTTATCCAAATTGATCCGCCGTATCGCTACGGTCACGATCTCCGCGCCGCTGGCGTCGTGCGCCGCCTGCATCACGTCCGGCGACGGATACTTGCCGGTGCCGACGATCAGCCGCGAGACGAACTCATAGCGCCCAAGACGCAGCGTATCGGTGCTCATCCGCCCGCCACCGCCTGGATGATCTCGACGCGGTCGCCCTCGCGCACGACGTCGCTATGATATTCGCTGCGCCGGACGACGCGATCGTTGCGCGCCACGGCGACGCCGGTCGGCGGCGAACCAAGCAGCTCGAGCAGCGCCCCGACGGTCACCTCGGCGGGCAGCTCATGCGTGCGCCCGTTGATCGTTGCCTTCACGCGTGAGTGATTCGGCCCTCGAGCGTAAACGGCTTCAATCCCGATGCGTCGCCGCTTTCGACGGCATCGGCGATCAGCCGCGCGGTCGCCGGCGCCATCAGGATGCCGTTGCGGTAGTGGCCGGTCGCGAGCAGCAGACCGTCGATCGGTGTAGGCCCTAGAAACGGCAATCCGTCGGGCGTCCCCGGCCGCAGTCCGGCCCAGCTTTCGGTTATCGTAAAGTCGCCGAGCGATGGGGCCGCCGCGAGCGCGGCAGCTAGCAGTTCGCGGACGCCGTGCGCCGTGACGCGCTCGTCGAAACCGGCCGACTCCACGGTCGCACCGATCAGGAGACGGCCGTCCTCGCGCGGGACCAGATACGCACCCGGAAGCCACGTCGATCGCCGCACGAGGCCGATCGGCGCGGCCAGCGCGATCATCTGCCCCTTGATCGGAGCGATCGGCGGCGCGCATTGTGGCGGAACCCCACTCAGCGCGCCCGCCCACGCGCCGCAAGCGTTGACGATGGCACCCGCGGCGACGAATCCGAGCTGCGTATGGACGCCAAGCACGCGCCTGCCGTCGCACTCAACGCGAACTACGGCGCTGCGTTCCACGCGCGCGCCGCGCGCCGTGCATGCAGCGACGAGCGCGCGGCCGAGCCGGCGGTTATCGATGCATCCCTCGCCGACGACCTTGAGCCCGCCGACCGCCGCCGTGCCGAGCCACGGCTCCGCGGAGAGCAGCGCGTCACGATCGAGCAGTTCGTGCTCCACGCCTTCCTCATCGAGCGATCGCGTGTGGCGGTGCAGAGCGTCGAGCTGCGGCGCGTCGAAAGCCGCGTGGATCACGCCGTCGAGGCGCAAGTGCGGATCGATGCCGCCCGCCGCCGCGACGCGCGCGCTAAACGCGGGATACTCCTGGAGCGACGCCGCGCAGAGACGCACGAGCGCGGCGTCACGCACGCGCTCGGTGTACGGCGCCAGCATGCCCGCGGCCGCCCACGACGCCGCGCCCGCCGGTTCGCCGCGATCGACGACGCGCACCATCGCGCCGCGTTCCGCCAGCTCGAAGGCGATCGCGAGGCCGATCACGCCCGCGCCGACGATTACGACATCCCCGGTGCGGCTCACCCTACATTCCTATGTAGACCGGGCCTTCACCGCCCTGCGGCGGCACCCACGTGATGATCTGATAAGGATCCGCGATGTCGCACGTCTTGCAGTGGACGCAGTTGGTGAAGTTGATTTGCAATCGGCCCTGGAATTTGCCGTCGGCAGGCTCGAACAGCGGCTCGTACACCGCCGCGGGACAAAAATAGCGGCAGGGGTTTCCGTACTCGACCGTGCAGCGGTCGCGGCAGATGTCCGTGTCGGAGACGATCAGGTGACACGGCTGGTTCTCTTCGTGCATCGTGCCGCTGTTGTAGACGTCGGTCAGCTTGTCGAATGTCAGCACGTTGTCGATCGGCGCGCGCGGCGTCTCCTTGGGCGCCCAGCCCAGCTTGGCCATGCGCGCGTAGCCCGGCTCTCCCGGAAGCTTGTCGATGTAGCCGAATCCGGCGCCGCCGGTAAGAGTAGACAGCCCGGCGTTGATCAGTCCGGAGAGCATGCCCTTGGCGAATCCCTGATGGAAGTTGCGCGCAGTGCGCAACTCGGCGTACGCCCACGAGTCCCTGAAGCGCCGCTCGTAGGAAGAGAGCGACCCGGCGTCGCTCGTGCGGGCTTGCAGCGCCTCCCAGATCGTCTCCGCCGCCAGCATCCCGGATTTCATGCCGAGATGAATGCCCTTGAGGCGCATACCGTTCAAAAACCCGGCCGAATCACCGACGATCAACAGTCCGTCTGCGTACGGGCGCGGCATCGCGAAGAGGCCGCCCTCGGGAATGGCCTTCGCGCCGTACCGAATCAGCTTTGCGCCCTCGAGCATCTTACGAACCGCCGGATGCAGCTTCATGCGCTGCAGCTCGTTGTGAGGATCCGTCGTCGGGTTCGCGTAATCAAGGCCCGTGACGAATCCTATGTCGAGCACGTTGCCGCTCATCCCGTAGATGAACCCGCCGCCGAACGTCTCCGGCGGCAGCGGATAACCGAGCGTGTGGATCACGGCGCCCGCCTTGAACCGATCGTCGGGCAACTGCCACAGCTCCTTGACGCCCGCGGCGTACACCTGCGGTTCGCGGCCGGCCTCGAGAGCCAGGCGCGCCGCGGCTTGCTTTGCGAGCGTGCCGCGCGGGCCTTCGCCGAGCACGACGATCTTCGCCAGGATGTCGGCCCCCGGCTCGTAGTTGGACTTCGGTTGTCCGTTGTGATCGAGTCCCTTGTCGCCCGTGCGCACGCCGATCGCACGATTCTCATGCCACAGCAGCTCTTGCCCTGGGAATGCCGGGAAGACTTGCGCGCCCAGGTCCTCGGCGCGATCGCCCAGCCATTTGCACAGCTTCTGCAGCGACGTGACGTACTTGCCGCGATTGCGCAGCGGCGGCGGAACCAATGGTGCCTTGATCTTGCGGCGCTCCGTCAAGAACCAGAGCTCGTCGCTCGTGACCGGCGACTCCACCGGCGCGCTCTCGCGCCAGGCAGGCAGCAACTCGTCGAGTGCGCGCGGATCCATGACCGCGCCGGAGAGCCCATGATGGCCGACCTCGCCGCCCTTCTCGATCACCATCACTTCGAGCGCCCGTCCCGCTTCCTGCGCGAGCTGGCCCAGCCGGATCGCCCCGGCGAGACTCGCCGGGCCCGCGCCCACGAAAAGAACGTCTACTTCGAGCCGGTCGCGCTCAGGCATAGGGTGAGGCTAGTTAAACAGCCTTGAGGCAGAATCCTCAAAACCCATGAGTGCATCAGCGCGCCGAAGTTTCGGCAGCGACAACAACGCCCCGGTTGCACCCGAGATCCTCGCGGCGATCGTCGCGGCCAACGCCGGCGACGCCGTCGGGTACGGCGAGGACGCTTGGACAGCCCACGCGATCGATCGGCTCCGGGAACATTTCGGCGCGGGCACGGACGTCTATTTCACCTTCAACGGGACCGGCGCTAACGTCGCCGCCCTCGCCTCGCTGCTGCGGCCGTGGGAGGCCGTGCTGGCGCCCGCCAGCGCGCATCTTCAGACGGACGAATGCGGTGCGCTCGAGCGGTTTTCCGGCTCGAAGGTAATCCCGGTCGCGACGAGCGACGGTAAGCTGCGGGCCGCCGACGTCGAGCCTTATCTGAAGGCGGGACACGACGTCCATTTCCCGCAGCCGCGCGCGCTCTCGATCTCGCAGGCCACGGAGTTCGGCGGCGTGTACGAGCTGGCGGAGCTGCGCCAGCTCTGCAGCTTCGCGCACGAGCGCGGGCTTTTCGTTCATCTCGACGGAGCGCGCCTCTCCAACGCGGCCGTAGCGCTGGGCGTCATGCTGCGCGAAACCTCGGTCGACGCCGGCGTCGACGTGCTCACCTTGGGCGGCACGAAGAACGGGCTGATGCTGGGCGAAGCGATCTGCTTCTTCGAGCCGGCGCTGCATACACAGGCAGCACCGTTCGTGCAGAAGCAGGCGATGCAGCTCGCCTCCAAGATGCGCTACATCGCCGCACAGTTCGAGGCGTTGCTCACCGAAGATCGATGGGCGCGGTACGCCGCGCATGCCAACGCGATGGCGGCTCGCCTACACGAGCGCGTCCGCGACGTTCCGGGCGTGCGGGTCACGAGACCGGTCCGCTGCAACGCGGTGTTCGCAACGCTTGAGCGCGAGGCGATCGAGCGCATCCGCGAGCAATTCTTCTTCTATGTGTTCGACGAAGCGCTGCCCGAGGCGCGCTGGATGACGCACTGGGCGACGACGCCGCAAGACGTCGACGACTTTGCGGACTGCGTCAGAGCGGCGGCGGCGGATCCTCGCCGTGGAAATAGTCGAGTTCCGGACTCGCCGCGACCATCAGCGAGCGGCGGTCGTCCTTGAGCGGCACGTCCGTGTCCATCAGCAGCTTGTCGGAGTCGGGATAGTAACAGGCCTCGACGTCCTCGTTGCGCGCAAGCAGGATCACGGTGGCGGGAGCGTCGCTCTCGTTGATGAGCTGATGCGTCCCGCTCTCGCCCACCGGCAGCGCCACGAAGTCGCCCTTGCGGCAGCGGATTGTCCCGGCCAACGTGCGCACGCTCGGCTCGCCCTCGAGGACGAAGAACAGCTCCTCCTCGCGCGCGTGGGCGTGGAGCGGGCAGAACCGCTGTCCCGGTCCGACCGTGCTCACCCGGTAGCCCAACCTACGCGCGCCGATTGCGAAGCCGACTTCGGCGTCGCGAATGTGATAGATTCTCGGCTGTTCGACGCGCTCGGCTCGTTCGTCGCGGACGTCCAACTCGTCGACGTTGATACGATGGACCTCGGCGCCCGCTCGCGCATACAGCAGACGGTACAGCGCCGCATAGGCGCCGGTGAAAATCGGCTGTCCGAACGAGAGGAACAGCGTGTCGGGATTCTCGCGCAGGATCGCTCGCAGTCCCAGCGCGGCCTTGCGTGCGTCAGGGTACTCGCTATCCGGAGGCATCGAGAGCGCGCCCGCCGGAGAGCCGAAAAGCGAGTCGCCCGCCACGACAATCCCGTCGTCGGCGACGCTGACCGCGAACTCGTTCGGCCTGCGCTGGTGTTCGAGCCGGATGGCGCGCGCGCCCGCGAAGAGCGCCTCGCGATGCGCCGGCGCCGCGATGACCTCCGCCCCGTAGCGCGCCGCGATCTCGTCCCCAGTTCTCCGGCGGCTCGGCGTCATCACGACGACCCGGGCGATTCCGCCCAGCTCGGCGATCTGGCCATGCGCCGCACCGTCGAGCGGCAGCGGATCGATCAGCGCGTTGCCGGCGCCGGCGACAAACAGGTACGCGTGGACGGCGAACGGATCACCGGGAAGCAGCTGCGACAGCGCGTATGCGTTCGGTAAACTCAGCGGTTGCAGCATGAAAGCGACCTACGCCGTCCACTCCAGCATCGCTTCCCATTCGGGCTTCGGGAAGCGCTGTTTGGACTTGATGGCCTCGACGTACTTGCGCTTGCCGGCGCGATTCCCCTTACCGAGCATCAGGCCGCCGACGAGCCGGTCCTCCCAGAAAAACAGCGCGCGATACCACTTCTTCTCGCGATCGATCTTGCGCCGGATCTCCAGATCTTGACGAAGGTCGGTCCCCAGGCCGAACTGCGTGATCGTTTGTCCCTTGAAGAGCAGCGACGAGTACTCGGGCACGTCGTGATACTTCTCGCTGCCGCCCATCATGTTCTGCGCGGCGACCTTGCCGTGGGCGCCGGCATTGTTCCACGTTCCCATGCGATAGCGTATCTCGAGGATGGGATCGTAGAAATCCGCCACGTCCCCGGCTGCGAAGATGCCTGCGACGTTGGTCTCGAGATGGTCGTCGCACAGGATGCCGTTCTTGCTCGTCTCGATCTCGGTGCCGTCGCAGATCTCCGTGTTCATTGCGAGGCCGAAGCCGTAGGCGTAGCACTCCGCCGCGATCTCGGCGCCCGTGCTGGTCTTGACCTTGGTGATGACGCCGTTGGAGCGCACGAACTCCGCGACCTCCTCGCCGTAGTGCATGTGTACGCCGTCGGCCGCGGCCGCCTCGTGTAGCAGCGCACCGGCCTCCTCGTCGATGATGCGGTGCAGGCCGCGCGGACCGCGCATCAGCCAATGCGTCTCCATGCCGCGCGACGCGAAGGCCTCGGCGAGCTCGTAGGCGATGAACGACCCGCCGATGGCGACGGCGGCGCGGCTTTGGTCGATCTGCTCGGAGATCGCACGGGTGTCGTCCAGGTATTGAAACGGAAAGAGATTTGCCGCGCCGTCGGCACCAGGCTTGCCGGTCGGATTCGGCCGTCCTCCGGTCGCGATCAGCAGGGCGTCGTACAGGTATGCCTTGCCGTCCACCTCGACGATGCGCTCCTGCGGAACGACGCGCGCCACGTGCGTGCACAGGCGCAAGTCGATGCGATGCTCCTCGTGCCATGCGACGCTACGGATCATCACGTTCGCCTCGGGTATCTGCCGGCGCAGCATCGGGGGCAGCGAGATGCGGTTGTAGAGCGAGTACGGCTCGTCCCCGAACAGCGTGATCTCGCACGCCGGATCGTGTTTGCGCAGCTGCTCGGCCGCCGTGGTCCCGGCGAATCCGTTGCCGACGATCACGTAGCGCCGAAACTCCGAGTTCGTCACGGCGCGCGCAGGGCGAGTCCGAGCATCATCTCGCGGCCGATCTCGAGCGCCCGCTCGTCGATGTCGAAGCGGGCGCTGTGCTGCGGCTCCGCACCCAGGACCGGCCCGCGCGACCCTATGAGGAAATACGCGCCCGGGCGCTGCTGCTGCATGAAGGCCATGTCTTCCGACCACATGACGATCTCGTGCGGGTCCACGAGCTTCTCGGCGCCGACCACGCGCCGCGCGACATCGCGCACCGCCGCGTTGGCCGCGGCGTCGTTGACGGTCGGCGGATAGACCCAATGATAGTCGAAGCGATATTCGAGCCGCATCGCCTCGCACACGCCGCGCAACAGCCGCTCGATGCGCTCCGGCAGCTCCTTGCGCACGCCGTCGTCGAACGCGCGGACCGTCCCCTGCAAATACGCCCGCTCGGGAATGACGTTGAACGTCGTGCCGGCATGCAGTGACCCGACCGTGACGACGGCGGGATGCCGCGGCGAGATCTCGCGGCTCGCAACGGTCTGCAGCATCGTCACCAGCTGCGCCGCCCCCACCACCGGGTCTACGGCCGCGTGCGGCATGGCCCCGTGGCCGCCCTTGCCGATCAGCTCGATGTCGAAGCGATCCGACGACGCGAAGAACGGGCCTTCGCGAATGCCGACCTTGCCCGCATCGAGCCCGCTGTAGACGTGCAGCGCGAAGGTGCGATCGACGTGCGGATTCTCGAGCGCACCGTCCTCGATCATGAGCTTGTTGCCCGCGTATCCTTCCTCGCCCGGCTGGAAGCAGAAAACCAGCGTTCCGGAGACCTCGTCCCTCCGGTCGAGGAGCGTGCGCGCCGCGCTCAAGAGAATCGCCATGTGCGCGTCGTGACCGCACGCGTGCATGACGCCTGCGTTGCACGACCGGTACGTCACGTCGTTGAGCTCTTCGACAGGCAGCGCGTCCATGTCGGCGCGGAGCAGAGTCACCGGTCCCGGGCGGCGGCCCTGAAGCGTCGCGAGAACGCCGGTCTTGCCGACCCCGCTGCGAATCGCGGCGAAGCCGAACCCGCGCAGCTCGCGCTCGATGAAGGCGGCGGTCTCGTGCTCCTCCAGCGACAGCTCCGGGTGAGCGTGAAAGTGGCGCCGGTAGCGGACGAGCTCAGTTGTCATTTATCGCGAGAAGGATACGCATTTACGGAAAGTACTTCAACTCGACATCGATGGTGCCGACGACAGGCACACAGACGAAGCGCTGCCGACTGTGCAGCGGACCGTTCAACGCCAGCACGCCGCTGTGGGCATCGTAGGCGTCGGTGTCGCTCGCCAACGTCACGTACGCGTCAAGCGCCATTCCTTCCGCCGCAAACAGCGCCGGCGCATAGCCCGAGCCGCCGGGCGTCGGGCCGACGCGCGCGAGGGCCTGACAGAATGGGTTGTCGCACTTCCAGTGCGCCGCGGGCGCGTCGGCGGCTCGCGCCGGCGCGACAAGCGATCCGAGCGCCATGAGAAACGCTGCCGCCCTGCGAAGCATCGCCTGGCCTTTTGGGCGCATGCCTCGTCGCCACCTTCGGCGCAGGATTTCGGCCCGAAACGCGCGACTAGTGGCCTGGAATGGCCCTCGAGCATAAGCCGGAATCGAAGACGCGCCCCGTCTTCGAGCGGCATGGATTGAGCGACGAGCAGCTCGTGGCGATGTTTCGCACGATGCTGATGCAGCGCACGCTCGAGAATCGCGGCTTCCAACTCAACCGGCAAGGTAAGATTCCATTCGCGTCGGCGAGCGAAGGGCACGAGGCCGTTCAGGCCGGCGCCGCGATGGCATTCGACCGCGGCAAGGACATCTTGGTCCCGTACTATCGCGACTTGGGGCTGGAGCTGGGAATCGGACTCACGCCGTATGAGGTGCTGCTGTCGCTCTTCGCGCGAGCGGCCGACCACTCGGCGGGACGCCAATTCCCCCACCATTACGCGAGGCGTTCGCTCGGGCTGCAGACGATCAGCTCCGTGATCGCGGCGCAGCTGCCGCACGCTGTCGGCGCGGCGTATGCGCTGCAGTATCGGGGCGCGCGAGGCCGCGCGGTTCTGACGACGTTCGGCGACGGCGCAACGAGCGAAGGCGAGTGGCACGAGTCGGTCAACTTCGCCGCGGTGCACCGGCTGCCGATCGTCTTTCTATGCGAGAACAACGAGTGGGCAATCTCGACGCCGCTCCGGTTGCAGATGGCACAGCCCAACGTCTACGAGCGCGCGGTCGGGTACGGCCTACCCGGAGCCGTGGTGAACGGGATGGATCCCATTGCGTGCTACGCGGTCGTAAAGGAAGCCCTCCAGCGCGCGCGGTCGGGCGGCGGGCCGACGCTCGTCGAAGCCAAGTGCTATCGCTTCCTGTCCCATACGACCGACGACGATGACCGCACCTATCGCTCGCGCGAAGAGGTCGAGGCGCGCCGCAAGCACGACCCCGTTCCGGGTTTCGAGCGCCTGTTGATCGAGCGCTCGATCCTGACCGACCAGGGTGCGGAAGCATTGAAGCGTTCCGTGCTCGAAGAAGCCAACGACGCGACCGACCGCGCCGAGGCGATGGCCTACCCGGCGGTGACGACCCTCTACGAACTGGTCTACGCCGATAGCTGGCAGCCGTGGCGCGAATGAGGAAGCAGAACGTGGAGAACCATGGCTAGCACCGACATCGCGAGCGGCACGCTCGAACGTCACGGCTTGAGCGACGATCAGCTGCGCGAGATCTTCCGCAATATGCTGCTACAGCGCCAGCTCGACAATCGAGGTTTCCAGCTCAACCGTCAGGGCAAAGTTCCGTTCGCGTTGGGCAGCGAGGGCCACGAGGCGCTGCAGGCGGGCGCGGCGATGGCCTTCAATCGCGGCAAGGACGTTCTCGCGCCGTACTATCGCGATCTCGGACTGTGCCTCGGCATCGGGCTCTCGCCGTACGAAATTATGCTCTCGATCTTCGCGCGCGCCGAGGACCACAACGGCGGCCGGCAATTTCCGAATCACTACTCGTCTAAGCGCGCCGGCCTGATGTCGTTCTCCTCTATCTTGGCCGCGCATCTGCCGCACGCCGTAGGCGCGGCGTATGCCCTCAAGTATCGCGGCGAATCCGGACGCGCCGTCTTGGCCACCTGTGGCGACGGGACGACGAGCGAGGGCGAATGGCACGAGTCGATGAATTTCGCGGCCGTCCACAGGCTGCCGTTCGTGATGCTGGTCGAGAATAACGAGTGGGCGATCTCGACGCCGCTCGACAAACAGATGGCCCAGCCCGAGATCTGGAAGCGCGCCGCGGGTTACGGCATGCCCGGCGCGCGCTTCAACGGTTTCGATCCCATAGCGACTTACGCCGCGGTGAAGGCGGCGATGGATCGCGCGCGTAGCGGAGGCGGACCGACGCTCGTGGAGGGCACCTGTTACCGGTATCTGGCGCATTCCACCGACGACAACGACATGACCTATCGCACCCGCGACGAGGTGCTGGAACGCCGCAAGCACGATCCCGTGCCCTCGTTCGAGGCGTTGCTGCTCGAGCACGGAATCATGAACGCGGAGGACGTCGCGGCGATGCGCAAGGACGTCCTGCGCGAGACGAATGAGGCCACCGACGCGGCTGAGGCGCTGCCGTATCCGGAGGCCGCCGACCTCTACACGCACGTCTATGAAGGAGCCTGGCAACCGTGGCAGTCGTGAGCAGCACGAACTCGACCGTGATGAACAACGTCGAGGCGGTCCGCGCGACCCTTTACGAGGCGATGAAGAGCGACGATCGGACATTGATCCTGGGCGAGGACGTCGGCGCCCGCGGCAACGTCTTCCTGATCACCAAGGACTTCATCAACGAGTTCGGGCCGGAGCGCGTCATCGACACGCCGATCGCTGAGGCGTCGATCGTCGGCATCGCCGTCGGTATGGCGATGGAAGGACTGCGGCCGATCGCCGAGATCCAGTTCGCCGATTTCATCTACCCGTCATACAACCAGATCGTGGGCGAGGCAGCGAAGATACGCTACCGCTCGAACGGCGAGTACACGTGCCCGCTCGTTATCCGCACGCCCTACGGAGGCGGCGTGCGCGGCGCGCTCTCGCACTCCGTCTCTGTCGAGGCGCTCTTCTATCACGTTCCCGGGCTCAAGATCGTGGCGCCGGCCTTCCCGGCGGACGTCAAGGGGCTGCTCAACGCTTCGATCGACGATCCGGATCCCGTGTTGTTTCTCGAACACAAAAAGACGTATCGCCTGATCAAAGGAGAGGTGCCGAATGGCCACTACACGATCCCGCTCGGTAAGGCGAACGTGCTGAAGGAGGGCACGCAGCTCAGCGTCGTTTCTTACGGACTCTACGTCCACTGGGCGCTCGAAGCGGCGCAGCAGCTCCAGCAAGACGGCATCTCGGTCGAGGTCATCGACCTGCGCTCGATCCGGCCGATGGACAAGACGACGATTTTGCAAAGCGTCGAGAAGACACGCAAGCTGCTGATCGTTCACGAGGACAACAAGTTCGGCGGCATCGGCGCGGAGATCAGCGCGATGGTGGCTGAGGAGGCGCTGTTCAATCTCGACGCGCCGATTCGCCGCCTGTGCGGGCCGGACGTTCCGGCGATGGGTTACGCGATGCCGCTCGAGGAAGCGTTCATGTCTTCGCCGTCGGAGATGGCCGACGCGATGCGAGAGATGGTGAAATTCTGATGGCTACCACGATTACGATGCCGCAGCTCGGCGAGACGGTAACCGAAGGCACCGTTGCGCAGTGGCTGAAAAAGATCGGCGACGCGGTCGACAAGTACGAAGACTTCGTCGAGGTATCCACCGACAAGGTCAACGCCGGCGTTCCCTCACCAGTCACTGGAACGATCCGCGAGCTGCTCGTCAAGGAGGGCGAGACGGTCGCGACCGGCACCCCGATCGCCGTGATCGAGGAGCTTGGCGCCGCACCCGTCGCGACGCAGGCAGCCCCGGCTCCCGCGCGTGAAGAGCCCGCGCAGGCCGCGCCCGCGAGCGCCTCGCCGTCCGGAAACGGCGCGGCCGCGGCTGCAGCTGCCAACGCCGCCGCGTCGCCCGCCGTCCGCCGTCTCGCGCGCGAACATCACGTCGACATCCGCACGCTGCGCGGCAGCGGCACGAACGGGCGCGTGACCGCCGACGACGTGCTCACCGCGGCGCGCAGCGTTGTTTCGGCAACGGCCCCGCCTACCGCGCCGCCGATCCCGAGCCCAGGGCGAACGTCGACTTATGCGCAGCCCGCTCGAGGAACGCTGATCCCGCTGACGCAGGCACGCCGCATCATCGCGGAGCGCATGGTCGAGAGCAAACACACCGCGCCGCACGCCTGGTCAATGGTCGAAATCGACGTCACCGACGTCTGGGAGTGGCGCGTTCGCGAGAAAGACCGCTTCGAGCGCGAGACCGGCCATCGGCTCACGCTCCTGCCGTTTTTCATCCGGGCGGTAGTTGAATCGCTCAATCTTTTCCCGCTAATGAACGCCAAGTTCGTTCCGGCGGCGGAAGGCAGTGCGGCGGCGATCTACGTCAATGAGGCCGTCAACATCGGGATCGCCATCGGCCTGCCGACCAATCTGGTCGTCCCCGTTATCAAGAACGCCGACCAGCTCTCGATCAAAGGTATCGCAATCGCGGCCGGCGAGCTGATCGACAAAGCGCGCAAGGGTAAACTCGGCGTGGACGATCTGGCCGGCGGCACCTTTACCGTCAACAACAACGGCGCCAACGGGTCGTGGGCGTCAGCGCCGATCATCAATGCGGGCCAGGCCGGCATCGTGACGATGGAGGCCGTCATCAAGAAGCTGGTCGTGCGCGACGACGACACGATCGCCATCCGCCGGATGATGAACGCGTGCCTCTCGCTCGACCACCGCGTCGTGGACGGGTACGTCGCGAGCGGCTTCTTGGCGGAGCTCAAGCGCCGCCTTGAAGCGATGAAACCACAAGGGGAATTGTAGCTCGCAGATCCGCAAGCATTTTCGCTTTGAGGCGGCGCACGTACTTCCGTTTCATCCCGGCAAGTGCGCGCGAATGCACGGCCACTCGTATCGCCTCGAGGTCGCGGTGCGCGGGCGGTTGCGCTCGCGCGGCCCCGCGCGCGGAATGATCGAGGACTTCGACAAAATCGAGCGCATCGTCGGCGAACGCGTCATCCAAGCGCTCGATCATCACAACCTCAACGACGAGATCGAGAACCCGACGGTCGAAAACATCGTGCTGTGGATCTGGAAGCGCCTCGAACGCCACCTGCTCAACTTGGACGAACTTGTGCTCTGGGAGACTCAGACGGCTTGCGCGGTCCTGCGCCGCAGCGATTTAGCGTGATGCTGCAGCTCTCCGAAATCTTCTACAGCATTCAGGGCGAGGGCACGTGGACCGGCACGCCCGCCGTGTTCGTGCGGCTCGCGGGCTGTAACCTGGCCTGCGATTTCTGCGATACGGATTACTCGACGAAGTTCTTCGCCGACGTGGACCGGATCGTCGCGACCGTCCGCGAGACCGGCCCGGATTGTCCGATGGTCGTGCTGACCGGCGGCGAGCCGTTCGCCCAGGCTGAAACGCCGGCGCTGATCGATGCGCTGCGCGCGGACGGACGGCGCGTGCACGTCGAGTCCAACGGCACGATCTTCGCCGACTTGCCGGACGACGTCTGGCTCTGCGTCTCTCCGAAGGAGCGCGTCGACCGCCGGATGGCGGTGCGCGCAAACGAGGCGAAGCTGATCGTGGACGCCCGCGTGCCCGAGGAGCATCTCGCGCTTTTCGAGGGCAAACCGACGATATTGCTGCAGCCCGAGGGGAACAAGCCGGCCAACGTCGCGCTCGCGCTGGACTACGCGAAGACGCATCCGCGCCGCTTCCGCCTGTCGCTGCAGACGCACAAGTTCATCGGCGCGCCGTGATCCTGCTCGCCTGTGCGGTCGATGCGGAGCTGGCCTTCTGGGAGCCGCGCGACGGCGTCGCAACGCTCGTCACCGGCGTCGGACCCGTCGAGGTGTCCTGCGCCCTCACCGCCGAGCTCTGCCGGTATCCGTACCGGCTCGTCGTCAACGCGGGCCTGGCAGGCGCATTCGACGGCGCCGCGAGCATCGGCGACGGCGTTGTCGTCGAAGACGACGCGATGGAGATCGCGCTGGAGAGCGGTGCGCCGCTGAAGCTTCCCCGCGGCGAGCGCACCGTCGAGCGAGCGCACTCGGACTCCGAGCTCGTCGCGCGCCTGCGCGACGCGAGCTTTCCGATAGTACGCGGCATCACCGTCGCGCGCGTGACGTCGTCGGAGCAAACGGCGCGGCGCCTGGCGACCCAGTTTCGGGCGCAGGTGGAATCGATGGAGGGGTTTGCGGCGCTGCGCGCCGCCGAGCGCATGGGGGTTCGGGCCATCGAGGTGCGCGGCATCTCGAACCGCTGCGGCGAGCGCGAGTCCAGCGGCTGGGACTTCGACGCCGGAATGAACGGCTTGCGCCGCATCGCGCGCGCGTTGTTCGAGCTCGTGTGATGGCCTTCACGCTCGCGTATTCGCCCTGCCCCAACGACACGTATATCTTCGCGGCACTGACGAACGGGCTGCTGGACGACGCGCCGGACGTACGCGTCCATCTGGCCGACATCGAGGAGCTCAACAACGCCGCGGCGCGCTCGCAGTTCGACCTGACTAAAGTGAGTTACGGTGCCATCCCATTCCTTATGGACCGCTATCGCATTCTGCCGTCCGGCGGCGCGGTGGGGCGCGGGTGCGGTCCTCTGCTGGTGGCCCGTCCCGCGGACTCGCCGCCGCTCTTCGCCGACTTCGCTCGGCGGCGGATCGCCATCCCCGGCGAGCGCACCACCGCGTTCATGCTGCTGCAGCTCGCGCTGGGCGCAAGGCCCAAGACCGCGCAGATGCGCTTCGACCGGATCATCGGAGCCGTGGCGAGCGGCGAGGTCGACGCCGGGCTGATCATCCACGAGTCGCGCTTCACGTATCGCGACGCGGGACTCATCGCAATAGTCGATCTGGGAGAGTGGTGGGAGAACATGACGCTCTTGCCGATCCCGCTCGGCGCGGTCGTCGCGCGCGACGACGTCGACCCGGAACAGGCGCGGCGCATCGACATGGCGATTCGGAGGAGCCTCGCGTTCGCGCGCGCGAACGAAGCTGCGGTGATGCCGTACGTTCGCGAGCATGCCGCCGAGATGAGCGACGACGTCATGCGCGCGCATATCGAGCTGTACGTGAACGAGTTTACCGACGATCTCGGCGAAACCGGACGCGACGCCGTCCGCGCGCTCTTCGCGCGGGCGCGCACCGCGCGGATCCTAAAAGGAGACGCCGAGCCGTGCTTCGCGTGAACGGCGCGCAGGGATGAATCGCGGGAGTTTCATCGCCGGTACCGCCGCACTCGGTGTCGCGACGGCGGCCGCGGCCTCGGCGCAACCGGACGGGGCGCCAATCGAGCTCGGTGACGACGTCTTTTTGCGCTCGGCGTGGCGCGATCTGCGCGGCCGCACGGTCGGCGTGATCGCCAACCAAAGCGGCGTCACGTCGGGGCTCGAGTCGATCGTCGACGCGATCCTGCGCCACGGGGGAGTTCGCGTCAAGGCCATCTACGCGCCCGAGCACGGCTTCCGTGGCGATCAGGCTGCGGGTGCGACCATCGCGTCGTATGTCGACGCGCGCAGCGGATTGCCCGTCTATAGCCTGTACGGCGCGTCGCGCCATCCCAGCGCGGCGATGCTCGAGGGTGTAGACGTCTTGCTCTTCGATATCCAAGATGTCGGCTCGCGCGCGTACACCTATATCTCGACAATGGCGTACGCGATGCAGAGCGCGGCGCAATACGGTAAGGAGTTTTGGGTGCTCGACCGCCCGAATCCGACTGGCGGAAGCGTCGTCGAGGGACCGGTGCTCGAGCCGGCCTACGAATCGTTTATCGGGCTGTACCCGATTGCGATGCGCCATGGGATGACGGTCGGTGAGCTCGCCGCACTTTTCAACGACCACTTCGGCATCGGCGCCAAGCTGCGCGTGGTGCGGATGGACGGATGGCGCCGATCGATGATCTGGCCGGACACAGGCTTGCGGTGGGTTCAGACGTCGCCGAACATCCCGCGCTGGGAGACGACGATCGTCTACCCGGGCATGGGCCTGGTCGACACGGTTGGCGTCAACAACGGCAGCGGCTTCACCAACCCGTTCTTCCTAGCCGGCATGCTCGGCATCGACGGTGCGAAGCTGGCGGAGCGCTTGAACGCGCGCGCGCTGCCGGGCGTCGCGTTTGCACCGACGCGGTGGTCCCCGACGTCGGGGTTCTGGCTGGGCCGGGAGCTCACGGGCGTCGAGCTGCAGCTGCTCGACCCGCGGCGCGTGCTCGCCGTGCGCACCGCGGTCGAAATCCTCGTCGGCGTGCGCGACCTCTTCCCCGAGGTCATCCGGATCAAGAGCGTTGCCGGCCTCGATCGCGACTGGGGTACGGATTCGTTTCGCCGAGCCTTCCTCGCCGGCGCGGGGGCCGAAGCGATTCTGGGACAGTGGACGGCGCGGGTCGCAGCGTTCAAAGCGCTGCGCGAACGTTACTTCCTGTACTAACCTCCAGCGCATCGGCTGCCGAAATCAGCGCGCCCGCGAGCCGGCGCAGCTGCGGCTCGACGTTGTGTGCGTTGGCGCGCAAGATGTCGCGCCACATCGGGGCGTTCATGTCGGAGATACGCAACAGCTCGCGCGCCACTGGTCCGCTGAGCTGCTGCGCTTCCGACTCGCTCTCCCCCAACAAAGCTGCGTAGCACGAAGCGACGATCTGAGGCAGGTGCGACGTTAGCGCAACGATGCGGTCGTGCGCCTCGGCGCTCGTGGCCATAGGAAACCCGCCGCACCACCGGATGAACTCGCGAGCGAGCGCATCCAAATCAGCGTCGCCGCTCGGCACGTAGGCCCACGAGCAGCCGTCGAAGAGGTCCGCGCGGGCGGCGCCGGACCCGTTGCGCTCGCCGCCCGCCATCGGATGCGTGGCGACGAAGTTCGCGACGCCGGCGGCGGCCGCGACGAGCGGCGCCTTCACGGACGCGACGTCCAGCACGAGCGCCGGCGCGCGGGGCCGGCCGGCCAGCCGCTCGAGCTCGCGCAGCGTCGGCTCGAGGTGCGTCGCCAGCACCAGCGTGTCGGCTTCCCTGGCGAGCGTCTCGGGCGCCACGGCGGCGTCGATCGCACCGACTTCGGAGGCCGCGTCCAGCGCCGCGGGATCGACGTCGTAGCCGATCACGTAGACGCCGTTGCCTCGAGCGTGAAGGCCGATGGATCCGCCCATCAGGCCGACGCCGAAGATACCGAGCACCCGGCCGATCACGACGCGCGCACCAGATCGGGCCGAAGCGTCGCCGCGCCATCGAGATAGACGTGCTCGATTTCATGCGCGTTCCGCGCGGTGTTCACGTGCATCAGCACGCGGATGCAGCGGCCGAGCGCTCCGGGCACGTCGACCTCGGAAAAATGCAACATCGGAATGTGGATCCATCCCATTTCGCGCGCCGCGAGCGCGGGGAAGCACGCGCGCAGGTCGGGCGTCAGGCTGAAGAGCACGGAGGCGATGTCGTCGAGATCTATCGCGTTGCGCTGCGTCATCTCGCTCAGGAGCCGCTTCGTGGCGCGCGCGATCGCAGGCGTGCTGTCGGCGTCCGCCGTGATGGCGCCCCGGATGCCTCGGAAAACACGAACCCCCGCCGGGTCGGCGGGGGTTTGCGTTGTCGATTGCTGTTTCTTGCCAGTACCGTGCAAAACGCTTTCCCTCACCAACCTCGAAGGCGGCAATAGTAGAACGAATACCCGTACGAGCCCAACGTCCACATGATGTTCAATTATGCAACCACACCTAGTGGTGCTTGTCAAGGACGCGCCGCTCTTGTCCAGCGAAGTTCATGGAGATGCTGCGAGAGCGCTTGATCGACGCCCTAGGCGTCGAGGCGGTGAAGACGGCCCACGAGGACCTGGCGGTCTACGCGTTCGACGCCTACACGGAGGGCGGGGCACCTTCGGCGGTCGTCCTGCCCGCCTCGAGCCGCGACGTCAGCGCCGTGGTGAAGGTCGCGCGGGAGTTCGGGGAGCCGATCGTCGCGCGAGGAGCCGGCACCGGGCTCTGCGGCGGCGCCGTGCCGACCGCCGGCGGAATCGTCCTCTCGTTCGCTCGGATGAACCGGATCCTCGAGCTCGACGAGCGCAATCGCCGCGCCCGCGTGCAGTCGGGCGTCATCAACCTCGACCTGTCGCGCCACGTCGCGCCTAGCGGCCTGTTCTACGCCCCCGACCCGTCCTCGCAGCTGATCTCGACGATCGGCGGCAACATCGCCACGAACGCCGGCGGGCCGCACTGTCTCTCTTACGGCACGACCGTGAACCACGTGCTCGCGCTCGAGGTCGTAGACGATTGCGGTGAGGTGTTCGCGACGAGCGTCGACGACGCCGGTTACGATCTCACGGCCGCACTCGTCGGCAGCGAAGGCACGCTCGGCATCGTGACGTCGGCCTGGCTGCGCCTGCTCGCCTTTCCCGAGGCCGTGCGGGTCTGGGTCGCCGCGTTCGGCGACATAGATTCGGCGTCGGAGACAGTCTCTTCGATCATCGGCGCCGGCATCGTTCCGACGGCTCTCGAGATGATGGACGCCGTGATCACGCAGGCGGTCGAGGCCGCATTCGGAGCGGGATATCCGACCGATGCTGGAGCGGTGTTGCTCGTCGAACATGCCGGCCTGGAAGAGGACGTCGAGGCAGTGGAGGCGGCGATCCACGCGATCGTCGCGCACCACGGTGCGCGCTCGTGGCGCAGCGCGCGCACCTCGGCGGAGCGCGCCGCGCTGTGGGCGGGGCGAAAGGGTGCGGCGGGCGCCACGGGACGCATCGCGCCCAACTACTACACGCAGGACGTCTGCGTTCCGCGGAGCCGGTTACCGCAGGCGCTGCGCGCCGTCGAGAGCGCGGCCGCCGCCAACGGCGTCACGGTCGGCAACGTCTTTCATGCCGGCGACGGAAATCTCCATCCGCTGCTGATGTACGACAAACGCGATCGAAAGCAGGTCGCCGCCGTCGTCGAGACCGGCAACGCGATCTTGCAGACCGCGATCGACTTAGGCGGTACGATCAGCGGAGAGCACGGCATCGGCTGGGAGAAGCGCGACGCGATGACGCGCGTCTACTCCACGGCAGACCTCGCGACGATGGGGCGCGTGCGCGACGTCTTCGATCCGGCGCGCGCGCTCAATCCGGAGAAGATCTTTCCCAACGGATCGCGCTGCCCCGAGGTCACGCCGCCGTGACCGCGACGCAGGAGCGCGTCAAACCGGAGAATGCCGCGGCGGTCGGCGAGCTCGTCGCGCGCTGCGATGCCGCGGGACAGAAGGTCTGGATCGTCGGCGGAAACACGCTCGACGGTATGGGTTTCCCGCCGGAGCGCGTAGACGTTACGCTCGACACGACGCAGCTGACCGGAGTCGTCGCGAACGAGCGAGCGGATCTCACGATCGCGGTGCGCGCGGGCTCGCCGCTACGCGACGTCGCCACGCTGCTCGCCGCGCAGGGGCAGTTCGTGCCGTTTGACGCGCCGCAGCCGCACTACGCGACGATCGGCGGCACGCTGGCGGCGGGGTGGCTCGGACCGCGCCGCCATCTGTACGGCCGCGTTCGTGACTACGTCATCGGTTCGGTCATCGTCTTGGCCGACGGAACGATCGCTCGCGCCGGCGGCATGGTGGTCAAGAACGTAGCGGGCTACGACATGAGCCGGCTCTATGTCGGCTCGTTCGGCACGCTCGGCGTGCTCGTCCAGGCGAATTTCAAGACGGCACCCCAGCCGCCGCACGCGCGCGCCTTCGTCGCCCCGCTCCCGGAGCACACCCGCGAGCGCGCCTGCACGCAGCTCGCGACGCTGCCGATACGGCCGGCGGCCGCGTTTTGGGTGGAGGGCTTCCACAACGCGATCGACGGCGACGACGGCTCAGAAGGGCGTATCGTCGTGTCGATCGAGGGCAGCGAAGCGCTACTGGAGCGCGCGACGCGCGATCTCCGTTCGGCACTGGGCCGCGCCGGCGTGCCCGAGACCCGCGTCGTCGACGCGGGCGCACGCGAGGCGTTCGAGCGGGTCGTCGACGCATACGTCGGTTGCCTGGGTGAGCGCTCGATCACGTATCGGCTCTACCCCGCGGCCGAGGAATCGCAACGATGCGCGCTCGCCCTGCACGAGCTCGCGGGACGCTTCGGGCTGCGGGCCGAGAGCATCGTCGACGTGATGAACGGAGACGTCGTGCTGCGTATCAGCGACCTCGACACGCGCGCGCTGGGCTCGAAGATCGAGAACTTCGACGACGCGCTGCACGACACGGAGCCGCGCGCGCAGGTCGTCGCGGGCAAGCACTCGCACCGCCCGTACTTGCGCGTCTGGGGCGAGGCACCCGCGGCGATCGAGCGGATGCGCGCGCTCAAGTTGCGCTTCGACCCGAACCGGACGCTGAATCCCGGCCGCTTCGTCGGCGGAATCTAGTGAACGTTCTTCTCATCGGCGGCTCCGGCTTCGTCGGACGGCATCTCGCCGCGGCTTTGCGCGAGCGTGGCGACACATTAGCGGTGGCGTCGCTGCGCGAGCCCGCCGAGGCGGCGCGCGTGGCGGCGGCATGCGACGCCGTCGTCAACCTCGCCGGAGAACCGCTCGCGCAGCGCTGGAACGCGGAGCTCAAGCGGCGTATTGAGGAGAGCCGCGCGGACTTGCCGCGGCGTTTTCTCGAGCTCGTCGCGCGCGACTCGCGACGGGCAGCTGTCTACGTGAGCGCCTCGGCGATCGGCTATTATGGCACGAGCGAGACGGCGACGTTCGACGAGGAGAGTCCGCCGGGCGACGGCTTCTTGGCACACGTATGCGTGGCGTGGGAACGCGAAGCGCGCCGCGCCGCAGATCTCGGCATGCGCGTCGCCATCGTGCGAACCGGCGTCGCTTTAGGAACCGACGGCGGCGCGCTGGCCAAGATCCTCCCGCCGTTTCGCGCCGCTGCCGGCGGCCGCGTCGGCAGCGGGCGCCAGTGGCTTTCGTGGGTACACATCGATGATCTCGTAGGGATCTATCTCATGGTGCTCAACCGGGAAATTGACGGCGTGGTCAACGCCTGCGCGCCGAATCCGGTGACGAACGCGGAGTTCACCGCGGACCTGGGCGCCGCGTTGCACCGCCCTACGAAGCTGCCGGTTCCGACTATCGCCCTGCGTGCGCTGCTGGGCGAGGGCGCCGACATCCTGCTCAAGGGACAGCGCGTGCTGCCGCGCCGAACCGAGCTGATCGGCTATCGCTTTCGCTTTCCCGAGCTCAAAGCGGCGCTAGCGAATCTACTTTGAACTCGAGCGCCTCGAGATATTTCTCTGCGTCCATCGCGGCGCGGCATCCGGCGCCGGCCGCCGTTACCGCCTGCCGATACCGGAAATCGTTCACGTCTCCGGCGACGAAAACGCCCTCGACGTTCGTCGACGTGCCGTCGGGCGAGACGATGTAGCCGCGTTCGTCCAGGTCGAGCTGCCCGGAGAAGACGGCGGTGTTAGGCGTGTGCCCGATCGCGACGAAGAGCGCGTCCGCTTCGACGTCTTCCACCGTGCCGTCGACGACGTTCTTGACGCGCAGCCCGGTAACGTGCGTGTGACCGAGGACCTCGTCGACGACGCTGTTCCAGAGAACGTGGATCTTTTCGTGCGAGAGCAGGCGTACGGCCATGATCTTGCTCGCGCGCAGGCGATCGCGGCGGTGGACGATCGTGACGCTCCTGCCGAAGCGGGTGAGGAACAGCGCTTCCTCCGCTGCCGAGTCGCCGCCGCCGGCCACGAAGATGCGCTTGTCGCGGAAGAAGGCGCCGTCACACGTCGCGCAGCTCGATACGCCGCGGCCGCGCAGACGTTCCTCGCCGGGGATCTCGAGCCAGCGCGCGCTCGCGCCGGTCGCGACGATCACCGTTTCGGCTTCGTAGCGGGCGTCCGCAGTTGCTACGGCCAACGGACGGTCGGTGAAGTCGACGGACTCGACGTCGACGTTCTCGATCCGGGCTCCGAAGCGCTCGGCCTGCTCGCGGAAGCGAATCATCAGATCGGGACCCATGATGCCTTCGGCAAAGCCCGGGTAGTTTTCGACGTCCGTCGTAAGCATGAGCTGGCCGCCGTAGAGGCCACCGGCGAGAATCAGCGGCTTCAAGTTGGCTCGCGCCGCGTACACGGCTGCGGTCAACCCAGCCGGGCCAGACCCGATGATGATGACGCGTTCCATTGCGCTATCTTTCGACTCGCCGCCCCGCATCCCGGTTGCAGACAGTTCGTCGCGGCCCGTCGAAGCGTGACGCATGGCGATACAGGCGATACCCCTGGAGGATACGTTTGCGGACGTCTTGCGCAAGGCGATGCGCGGCGTCGGCGTTACCGAGAAGCAGCTCGCCGATTCGACCGGCATTCCGGCCGCGACGATCGGCGAATGGCTCAAGGAGAAGGGCGCCGCGAACGACGCGCAGGCGCGCACGCTCGCGACCATCCTGCGGCTCGACGGCGGAAAGCTCGCGGACAGCGCGGCGCAGCGATGGACTCCGCCGCCGATCGAGCTGCCCGACGTGCGCCGCCACTCCCAGGAGCCGCACCCGAGCAACGGCTATGTCTTCTTCCTCGACGGCGGCCGTGAGGCCGCGCTGGTCGATCCGGCGGGCATTCCGCAGAACCTGCTTCGCCTGTTGCGCGACGGCCATTACCACTTGCGTTACATCCTCGTCACGCACAAGCACCCCGATCACTGCGACGCCACTGCCGACGTCGCCGCGGCCTTTCCCGCGGCGAAGATCGTGATGCACGCGCTCGACGTGCACGCCATCGGCTCGCTGGCGAGCAAGGCGACGCTGCTGCGCGACGGCGAGACGCTCCCGTTCGGCGAAGGCTCGAAGATCCGCATGCTCCACACACCCGGCCACACGGACGGCTCCTCGTCGTATCTTTTCCAGGATGCCCTGTTCTCGGGCGATACACTCTTTGCAGCCAGCGTCGGGGGCGCATTCGGCGACGCCAGCACCTACAACGACATCCTCAACAGCGTGCGGAGCAAGCTCTTCTCGCTGCCCGACGATACGGTCGTCATGCCGGGCCACGGTCCGCCGACGACGATCGAGCTCGAGAAAAAACACAACCCGTTCTTTGCATAGCGCACGACAGTCCAGCGCGATACAGCCTCGCGGGCGTGGTGGCGTCGGCTACCGCACCGTTCGATAGCTGATTGCGGCGTCTCGTGCGGCCTGCACCCCGTCCGTAATCCGCCCGACGGGCTTTCTGCCACGCGGATAGTTCCAGAAGTAGACGATGTTAGAGTAAAATCCGGGAGGTCCGGCAATCTGAGTCGCTTGCTGCTTAGGGTTGTCGTCGTTATACACAGCCACTGCGCCGGGATCGTCGAAATCATTAAGGTTAGTCGTGCTCACGTACGTCGCCTTGCCGCCGCTTATGCCGATGCGAGTGAGGCACGCGTATGAGATTTTGCACGTTTCCGCCCAGGCGGGGATTACCCAGTACCTTCCATCCCAAAGAATTGCGGAGACATTGAGGTAGTATCCCGGAAGCCCGATGGCAACGAGGCTCTTGGCCTTGCTCGGCAGATAGGCAAAATCTGCGGGGAGGCAGGTGGGGTCGGAATTGTAGTAGCCGCAGCCATCGGTCACGAGCAAATTGTCGTTGCTATCGTAGCCGAGGGCGTAGTAACCGGCAAGAAACGAGTCGGTATAGGTGCGCGGCTCTCCCGTGCCGTGCCTGTAGATAGAGACGCCCTTGAACCAGTTGGCAACCGCCAGATCCCCGCTGCGTTGATCGACCGCGCACGACAGCGGCGCGTACGCTGCGAGCGTTCGTATCGGCGTCTCGCCGCCGTGCGCGTACTCGACGACGTCGTCGGCGCCGAAGTCGGTGATGTACACGTTGTTTGCAGCGTCGACGCACGCTCCGCGGGGCACCTTGAAACCATAGAGCGTTTGTACGAGCGTCTGCTGCCAGTAGCGATACACGCCGACGGTGCCCCTTTGTTGCCTGGACGTGCCGATGTCGTTAGATACGTACAGCAGGTCCCATTTTGCGGCTCCTCCATCCATCCGGGCGCGCCAATGCTCCCGGACAACGACCTTGGCGGCGGACGACGCCAGCCCAGGAATAGCTCGCACTTGCGGCGAGACGCTGCATGCCACAAGTGACATGCCGACCATGCTGGTGACAACGGCGTAGCGGCTTAGACCTAACATTTTGTTGCTCCCTGGTCATCGCGGCGGTCGCGCCCGTGGCGTAGCCGTCACGAAAACTCCTCCCGACGCAGCATGCCGTTATCCCCGCCCGATACTACGCCATTCCTCGCACGCGCTAATCGCGGTAGAAGTACGGATCGAGGACGGAAACCGCCGTCACGGAATCGATCGGCAGTCCGTTGCGCGAGGCGGCGTCGCGGATCGCGGCCTCGTTCGGACCGTCGTAGATGCAGAAGGTTTTCCGTTTGTCGGCCGACACGTAGGAATGCACCCAGGTCACCCCGTTTTCCGCGTTGCGTCCGACAACCGTCAGGCACGCCTGGCTGCCATCTTCAGTCGGCGGGATGTGCAGCCCGTCGGGGAACGTGCGCTCGACCATAAACCTCGGCATGAATCACCTCCGCTAAGCCCTGCTTCATTGTGACAGAACGGGCTCGAGAACCTTCGAGTACTTAGCGAGATGTCGCGGGAACGTTCACCGAGACGCCGTCGCCGCCCGTAATGGTCGCGCCGCTCTGTTTCGGCGCGGTATCCGACTCTCTGATCAGCTCGAACTGCAGCACGGCCTGCCCCGAACGCGGGAGCGACACGTCGTAGCGCTGCGGCGAGCAGACCTTCGGCGTACAGAAGGCCGCGAGCCATCCGACGGCAACATTGGACGTCTGAAGCCGAATCGTCGCGTTGGGGCGCCCGGTCACTTCCAAGCGATACTTGGCCGCGTCGGCACTCGTCGTCTGCAGGTCCGCGCCGGTCCACGGCTGGATCGAAAGACGCGTAGCGGGCTGAGCCAGCGCAAGCAACATGGCGACGCCGCAGAGGATTTGCATCACGTACGCAGTTTATACCCGATCGCCATCATCCTCAACACGATGGCGAGCGCGACCGCGGCGAGCAGGACGATCATCGTGACGGAAAACTCAGGCGCCAGGAAGCTCTGTCCGGTGAAGCTGCGGCGAAACGCATCGATCGTGTAGAAGATCGGGTTGAACAGCTCGAACGTCTGCAGCGGCCGCGGCAGCATCTTCGCATCGGTGAAGACGCCGCCCACGAAGGTGAGCGGCGTGATGACGAACGTCGTGAGGATCGCGATGTGGTCGAATTTGTCCGCGATCAAGCCGAAGATCAGCCCGAGCGCCGAGAAGAGAATCGACACGAGCGCGATCACACACAGGTACAGCGCCCAATCGTGCGGCGCCGTGTGCACCAAGACCACGCCGAGCCCGGTGATGAGGCCGGCGATGAGCAACGCGCGCGCCAGGCTGCCCAGCACGTAGCCTGCAACGATCTCTCCCGCGGACATCGGGGCGATCAACAGCTCCTGAATCGAGTTCATGAAGCGACCCTGAAAGAGCGAGCTCGAGCACTCGCCGTAGGATGCGTCGATGACTTGCAGCATGATCAGGCCCGGGATGAGGAACTGCGCGTAGGTCACGCCCTGCACGCTCGGGATCCGGCTCCCGATCGCAATCCCGAAGACGAAGACGTAGAGCAGCGTCGTGATTATCGGCGGCCAGATCACCTGGTTGATGATCTTGAGGCTGCGAATGATCTCGCGCTTGACGAGCGTCCAGAGTCCGATGGTATTAATTTCGCGTCAGCTCCAAGAAGACGTCTTGCAGGGACTCGCCCTCCGCCACGAGCTCTTCGGTCGGCTTCTCCGTCACGATGCGGCCGTGTCGCACGATCGCGATGCGCCGGCAGAGCTCTTCCGCCTCCTCGAGATAGTGCGTGGTGAGGAAGACGGTGAGGCCATCCGCGTTGAGCGCGCGCAACCAGCGCCACAACTCGAGGCGCAGCTCGACGTCGACGCCGGCGGTGGGCTCATCGAGAATGAGCAGCTTGGGCTCGTGAATCAACGCGCGAGCGAGGGACAGCCGGCGCTTCTGACCGCCCGAGATCTTCGTGTACTCGAGGTGCGCGTGCGACGTGAGTCCGAATCGTTCGAGCAGCATGTCGGCGCGCTCCGCAACAGCCTTCCCGCGCAATCCGTAGTACCCCGCGGCGAAGATGAGAACGTCGCGTATCGAGAGATAGCGGTCGAAATTGTACTCCTGCGGCGAGAGGCCGATCAGCCCCCGGGCGTGCCGCCATTCGTGGTCGTTGTCGTAGCCGAAGATGCGAATGCTGCCCGCGCTCTTGCGGGCCAAGCCGACGATCGCGTTGATCGTGGTCGTCTTGCCGGCGCCGTTGGGTCCGAGAAAACCGAAGAACTCGCCGGCGGCGACGCGCAGCGAGATTCCGTCGACGGCGGTGAACGCGCCGTAACGCTTCACGAGATTGTCGACTTCGATCGCGGGCGCTAACAGGCTCGACGAACTATGGAATAAAACCCTTGAATCCTTTGTAGCGATGACGGCGGAGGGTAGCGATCAGCTCCGCACTCTCCGGAATCCCACACGCAGCCAGTTGGGTTGCGACACGCTTGGTGTCGAACGCAACGCGCCGGTGTTTCACCTGCCAGCCTCCGTGCCGCTCCGTCAGGATCGCATAGCACGCGCGCGGGTCGCCATCCTTCGGTAAGCCCGCGGACGCCACGTTCACGAGCAGCTTGCCGCGCCACATCCGCACGTAAGGGAGGTGTAGATGCCCGAAGGCGATCGTGGTCGCGCGTTCCTTCCCGATGAGGCGGCGCAACACGTCTGCCTCCGCGTCCGGCCAGAGATGCTCGTCGTCGGTCTTGGGATTCGCGTGGACGATGAGCAGCTGGTTATCGTCCTCGCCGATGCGCAGCGCGAACGGGAGCGCTTGGAGCCAAGATCGCCAGCTGTCGCCGATCTCGCGGCGCGTCCAGTCGACCTGGGCGCGCTTGACCGGCTCCAATGTTTCGCTCGAACTCTCCTCGCCGATATAGCGATCGGTGTTGCCGCGCACGCACGCCGCGCCGATTTCCTCCAGGCGCTGCAAGACCTTCTTCGGCTTCGGGCCGTCTAGGCAGAGGTCGCCCGCGACGACGATCGCTTCCGCGCCGCCCTGCGATGCAAGGTCGGCGAGGCAGGCATCGAGCCCGAGGAGGTTGCCATGGATGTCGGAGAGGACGGCGATTCGCATCGACCGCCGAGATCAGTCGCGCCGCAAGACGAGGGCGAGCATCGCCGGCGTGACGCCGATCTTGGTGAAATCATACAGGTCGATCGACTCGACCCCGATGCCGGCGCGCCGCATGATCGACAGCGACGTGCGATACCGTATGTCCGCGATGACGTGCCGCTCGTCCAAGCACAGCACGCCGGCGCCGAGCTCCTCGCCGCGCTCTAGCACGATCGTCTTGAAGCCGGCGAACGCGGACGCGTCGGCTTTGTCGCCGCCGAGCACGATCGTGTCCTGCGAGACTGCGCAGACCACGGAGCGCAAGGCCGGCACGCCGGGCGCGAGCTTGACCTCCCTGACTGAAAACCCGTGACTCCGCGCGAGCTCCGCGAAGCCACGGCGTCCCAGCTCGTTGCCGCGCGTCCCGACGCCGACGAACGCCGTGTTTCCCGCCATCACGACGTCGTTGCCGTCGAGCAGTCCCGGCGCGGCGATGTGGCCGGCGATCGGCACGTCGATCCTCGCGAACTCCGACTGCATTCGGTCGACTTCGCCACGGCGCGACGAGGCCGTGAGGCGCATCATCACCGCGCCATCCGCGAACGCGGCTGCGGCGTCGCCGGCTGCGACTTCGTACGGATCCGATGCGTGAGATTCAAAAACCGTGACCTCGACCCCGCAGTACTCGAGCGTCTTGCGTAGCACGTCGTGCTGCTCGAGCGTTCGCGCGTACACGCTGCCGGGCTCGCCGGGGAGCGGGCGCGCGTTCTCGATGGCCCGGGTCGGCTGCACGAGCACGACGGCGATGAGACGCCCCGTCGGCGACGCCACCAGCCGTGGGCCGTAACTGAGCGCGCGATGCGTCGTCATCGCGCCGTGTAGGGTTCCGGCGTGGGGGCCTCGGTGAAGAACGAGCTCATGTCCGAGGCCAGCAGATCGTTGAGCGTCAAGGGTGGCAGCCCGAAGATCTCTTCTTCGGTCTTTACCACGCTCGCCGCGCTGAGATGCTCGTCGCCGACGTAGCCGCGTCGCGCCAGCGGCGACACGACGATGGCATAGCTCCGCATGGGATTGACGTGATCGACCGCAGGAGCCTCCAAGCCTTCCGGGACGACAAAGACGGCCGTCGAGCTCCAGTGCGGCGTATGCGAGACGTAATCGACGATCTTCCCGAGCGCGCGGTCCGCGCCACGCACGCTCGCGACGTCCGCGCTCGCCGGCAGCCAGACGTAGGTGAAGCTCGGCTCGCGGTCCGCCTGCACGTAAGGCTGCATGTCGCGTACAAACTCGTCCGCGCGCGTCGCGTCGTCGATCTTCGGGTTCCAGCCCGCATAGTCGAGGTCCGCGTTGCCGTCGAGCGCCGCCAGCGCCGGCACGTCGAGATGATATACGGAGCCGTCGTAACCGGAGAGGCGCAGCAGGCCGCCATAGTCGCGGAAAGTCAGTCCGGCGCGGCCCAATGCGTTGAACAGATAGCCCGTGCGGCCGTAGTCCTCGGGATCGGCGCCGTGGCCGTTCATCGGCGCGCGCGTCGTTCCGGCCGCTGCGGTGAGCTGCGAAAAGAGCGTCGCGTCGGCGGCGGTCGCGAACTGCCTCGCCACGTCGAGGTCGGCGTCGGAGGCGTAGAAGTTGTCGGCGAGCGCGTACGTGCGGGCCAAGGCGTGCAGGTTCGGCGTATCGCTCTCGACATAGCGGCTCAGCGACGAGTCGCCGTCGCCGTGCGCGGCGCCTGAATCGTCCTTGAGTTCGCCGAGCATCGCGTCGTACGTCTGCGTGCCGACCGCCACGTACACGACGTGATCGATCGCGTCGCTGCGCTTGTTCGAGCGCAGCGGCGGAATCACCGGATTGAAGCGCGCTACGCGCGGCGTTCGATTGTAGCGCAGTGCGGCGAGCGTGGCCTTGACCAGCGACGTGTGCTTAAGATCGATCCGTTGGAGCATTCCCCAGCCGTCGACGCCCTTTCCGGCGACGACGTACAGGTAGCGGCCGTCGCGCGACAGCGCGAGTGCCGTCGGATACCATGCGGTTGGGATGAGACCGTAGCGATAGCGGGCCGGTTTGCGCGCGTCGAGCACGGCGACGGCGTTGAGCCCGGCGAGCGCGACGTAGAGGCGCTTCCCGTCCGGGCTGAGCGCTTCCGCACTCGGCTCCGCGCCGTAGGGCGCGCCAGGATAGAGGCGCAGGTCGAGCCCGCGTGCAACGCGCGGCGCGCCGGCCAGGTCGACGACCGCGACGCGGTCCACGTTCGCGAGCGCGATATAGGCGTAGCGGCCGTCGCCGCTCACGACCGTCGCACCGGGGACGGCGCCGCCGACGACCTGCGTGCCGTCCGGCGCAGGATCCATCCGAATCGCAGCCGGATCGCCCGCGTTCGATCCCCCGAGCGCGAGAACGGTGAGCGAAGAGGAGCGCGACGGATCGAAGGCCGGCGCGGCGAAGTGCGGCCGGCTGACCGGCGGCACAAGGGCGCTGTAGCTGGAAAGGCCGCTACCCGTAGCCAGGACCGCGCCGCTGTCCGCGGCTACGTAAAAAGGAAAGTCGCCGACGGCTACGGAGCGCTGAACCGCACGCGTCGCGAGATCGATCACAACGACGGCGTCGCCCAAGTTGTCCGCGACGTACGCGGTACGGCCGTCGCGAGCGATCGCGATTCCGGCGGGAAATGCGCGGCGGCTCCCCTGCGCCGGCAAGGCGATCGGCTGCGCCTCGGGCGTGAGCTGACCACTCGCGTCGAGATCATAGACGCGCACGACGCCCGCACCTCCGTCCGATGCGAGGACGATCGTGCGCGACGCATCGCTCGGGTCGCGCGCAGCCGCGACGCCCATAAAAAACGACGCGGACGGATCGTGGTAGACGCTGGCGAGCTTCATGCTGCGCGTATCGACGACGGCGAGCGAGTAACCGCGCACTAACATTCCGCCCGAGGCGAGCGTCATCGTCGCCGAGCCGTTGCCGTCGTTGGACACAATGGCATAGCGGCCGTCCGGCGAAAGCGCCAGCCCAAGCGGGTCCGCTCCGACGAACAGGCTTTCGCCCACCGGCGCCGCGATACGGCCGTTCGGGAGGATGGCGCTCGTCGGGTGGATGCGATCGGCGCCGGTTGGGCGGATGCCCGCCGGTGCAGAATACATTATCAACGGTGCCGGACGAGGCCCGGCACCCAATAAAACGGCGCCCAACAGCGCCGCTGCAAATGGCTTAAACGACACGGGAGGTATGCCATTACCAGGACGGTCTCGCGGACCCTGCCGACGGGGAGGCACGGCGCTCGATGAATCCGGACGCCCGCGTGCTCGCGGTCGCTACGGCCGTGCCTCCGTACGCGCTGGGTCAAGCGGAAGTGATGCGGCGCATCGAGCTCGCACTGGGGCCGCGTTCCCGTGAGATCATGCGCTTGCTTCCAATGTTCGGCAACACCGGCATCGATCGACGCTACTCCAGCGTACCGATCGAGTGGTACGAGGGTCTCCACAAGTGGCCGGAACGCAACCGCGTCTATCTCGACTCGGCGCTCGACCTGCTGGAGACGGCTACGCTGCGCGTCTTGGCCGCCGCGGGTCGCGGCATCGACGAGATCGACGCCATCGTCGCCGTGTCGACGACGGGCATAGCGACGCCGAGCCTCGACGCGCTGCTCATGGAACGCATGCGGCTGCGCCGTGACGTGCGGCGTCTGCCGATCTTCGGGCTCGGCTGCGCGGGCGGCGCCATCGGCCTCTCGCGCGCCGCCGCGATGGCCCGCAACGATCCCGGCTCGCTCGTGCTCTTCCTCGTCGTGGAGTTGTGCGCGCTCTGCTTTCGCCGCGACGACTTCACGAAGAGCAACATCGTTGCGACGGCGCTCTTTGGCGACGGCGCTGCGGCGGCTTTGATCTCGAGCGAAGGTGAAGGCGCGCGCATCACGGGCGGCGGCGAATACACGTGGCCCGACTCGCTCGACGTCATGGGATGGGACGTCACACAGGAGGGGCTGAAGGCGATCTTCTCGCGCGACATCCCCGAGCTCGTCACGACGAAGCTGCACGATGTGGCCGTCGCGTTCTTGGCCGAGCACGGCCTGACCCTGCGCGACATCGACTCCTTCGTCTGCCATCCCGGCGGAGCCAAGGTGCTCGACGCGCTCGAGGTGGCGTTCGAGCTCGAGCCTGGCACCCTCGTGACGTCGCGCGACGTGCTGCGCGACTACGGCAACATGTCGGCGGCGACCGTCATGTTCGTACTGGAACGCGCGATCGGCGATTCACAGCCGTGGCGCCGCGCGCTGGTCAGCGCCCTCGGACCGGGCTTCACGGCCGGCTTCACGCTGCTCGCCAACGAGTGAGCGTTCTTTGGATCGTTCTCGCGCTCGTCGCGCTGCAGCGCGTCGTCGAGCTCTTCTACTCCACGCGCAACACGCGCCGGCTGCTCGCGGCCGGCGGCGTGGAAGCCGGCGCGGTGCAGTATCCGTTCATCGTGCTGCTGCACGCGGCATGGCTCGTCAGTATGGCCGCGCTGATTCCGCCCGCGACCGCGCCGAACTGGTGGCTGCTCGGCATCTACGCGGCTCTGCAGCCGCTGCGCCTGTGGACGATCGCGACGCTCGGCCCGTATTGGACGACGCGGATCATCAGCGTCCCCGGCGCCCCGCTCGTGCGCAGCGGTCCCTACCGTTTCGTGCGGCACCCCAACTACGCGATCGTCTGCGCCGAGATCGCGCTTCTTCCGCTGGCGTTCGGCGCGCTCGAGATCGCCATCGTCTTCTCGATCCTCAACGCGTCGCTGCTCTCGTGGCGCATCCGCGTGGAAGAACGCACACTGACTGCACGGAGAGGCTCGTAGCCCCGCAGCGAGGCGTGCGACTTTTCCGCAAAAGACAGGATGTCGTATTCCTTTGGTGTTGCGGAAAAGCGCGCGAGCAGGAGCCCACACGGATGTGGGCGACGAGCGTCCGAGTCGCGGGGCTACGAGCCTCTCCGCGCGTTACGATGCGATTGGTGTGAGTTTCGCGAAGGCGCGGGACAGGCGTGCGATGCCTTCGCTCGCCTCTTCGATACCGAGGTCGCCGAACGAGAGGCGCAGCGCGGGCGGGCCGCTGCGCGTCGGATAGAATGGCTCCGACGGCATGACCAGCACGCCCTCGCGCGCGCACGCATCGAACGCGGCCTGCGTCGAGATGCGCGGCGGGAGCGGGAGCCACACGTTGACGCCGGCGCCAGGGGAACGCACCTCGGTCCACGCCGCCACGGGCGACAGCTCCTCGACGAACGCGTCGCGACGCTTGCGGTAGATCGCTCGCGTCGAACGCAAGTGACGCTGGTACGCCGGGCTGTCCATGAAGCGCCATAGGGCGCGCTGCGTGAGCGTCGAGGTAAAGACGTCGGCTTGAATCTTGGCGGCCTCGAGCGCCTCGGCGATGCCGCCCTTCGCGTAGAGATACCCGATCCGCAGCGCTGGGAAGATCGACTTCGAGATGCTCTCCATCAGGATGACGCGCCCGTCCGTGTCGTGCGCGGCCAGTGGCGGCGGAGCCGGGGTGTCATACGTAAGCTGCCAGCCCGTCTGATCCTCGAGCACCACGACGTCGTAGCGGCGCGCGAGCGCTACGATCTGCTTCGCGCGCCGGCCCGGCAGCACGGCGCCGGTGGGATTCGCGGCGACGGGATTGGTGTAGAACAGCCGCGGGCGGTACTCGGCGAACACGCGCTCCACGTCGTCGGCCCGCACACCGTCCGCGTCGCCGCGCACCTCGACGTACGTCACACCGCGCGCGTCGAACACGCCGAGGCTGCCCCAATAGGTCGGGCTCTCGCTGGCGACCACACTGTGGTCGTCGAGCAGCACGGTCGCGACGATGTCCGCGGCCTGCTGCGCGCCGGAGCAAACGATGATGTCGACGGGCTCCGCGCCGCATCCGCGCTGGCGCAGAAACGACGCGAGCCGCGCACACAGCTCCGGATCGCCCGTCGACGACCGGTACTGCATCACTTCCGGCGAATCGTCGAGCAGCGTGCGGTGGAAGGCGCGCGCGAAGTCGTGCAGCGGGAAGGTCTCGGGCGCCGGATGGCCGCTCGCGAGGCTGATCGCCCCCGGCTCCGTCGCATGCGTCAGACGCTCCATCACGCCCTCCAGACGCGCGGCACGCGCGAACCGTCCGACGTCGGGTTCCCAGCGCCGCGCGAAGGGCTCGCCGCGATCCGGCGGCGCCGCGACAAACGTGCCCTTCCCGGGCCGCGCGATCGCGCGGCCGCGCGCGGCGAGCAGCTCGTACGCCTGCGAGACCGTCACGAGGGCGCACCCGAGCGCTCGCGCGAGATCGCGCATCGGCGGCAAACGATCGCCGGGAACGACTGCCTCGCGCTCGATCGCATCGACGATGCGGTCGGCCAGTTGAACGTAGAGCGGGCGCGGGTCGCTCGGCTCAAGCTTTAACGATTGCAGCAATCAGCAGTAGCCTGTCCTGAGCGAAGCTGCGCTTGGCGCAGCGGAGTCGAAGGGGTCAGACGTTTGCGCTGAGATCCTCTATCTGGTCTTTTGTCGGGATGCGACGAGCGACGCCGTCCTCCACGGCCGCCGCCGCGACGCCCTTGGCCACTGCCTCGACGACGCGAGGATCGAATACGCTGGGAATCACGTACTCCGCGCTGAGCTCCGATTCCGCGACGATCTCTGCGATCGCGTACGCCGCCGCGAGCTTCATGCGATCCGTGATGCGCCGCGCGCGCACGTCGAGCGCACCGCGGAAGATGCCTGGAAAGGCGAGCAGGTTGTTCACCTGATTCGGGAAGTCCGAGCGGCCGGTCGCGATGACGGCCGCGACCGGCGCCGCAACGTCGGGCATGATCTCCGGCGTCGGGTTGGCCATCGCGAACACGATCGGATCGCGCGCCATCCGCGCGATGTGCTCGGGCTGCAGGATCCCCGGCGCGGAGACGCCGATGAACACGTCCGCGCCCTCGAGCACGTCCCGCAGGGATCCACGGCGGTTTTCGCGATTGGTGTGCTCCGCGAGCCACCGCCAGTGGGGATTCTCGTAGTGGTCGGTGCGGTTCAGCGCACCTGAACGGTCGACCGGGATCACGTCCTTGACGCCCGCGCCGAGCAGCATTTTGATCGTCGCGGTCCCCGCCGCGCCGCTGCCCGACACGACGACCTGCAGCTCCGACAACGGTTTGCGCACGACGCGGGCGGCATTAATCAGCGCCGCCAGTATGACGACGGCCGTGCCGTGCTGATCGTCGTGCATCACGGGAATGTCGAGCGCGTCGATCAGACGGTCTTCGATCTCGAAGCAGCGCGGCGCGCTCACGTCTTCCAGGTTGATGCCGCCGAAGACCGGCGCGATGCGCACGACGGTCTCGACGATCTCGTCGACGTCCTTGGTGTCGAGGCAGATCGGAAACGCGTCGATGTCAGCGAACTGCTTGAAGAGCATCGCCTTGCCCTCCATCACCGGCAGCGCGCCCAGCGGCCCGATGTCGCCGAGGCCAAGCACGGCCGTGCCGTCGGTAACGACGGCGACGGTGTTGCGCTTGACGGTTAGCTGAAACGCCTTGCTCGGATCCGCCGCGATCGCCATCGACACGCGCGCCACGCCCGGTGTGTAGACCGTCGAGAGGTCCTGCCGGTTCTTCACCGCGATCTTCGAATCCACGCGGAGCTTGCCGCCGACGTGCGCGAGGAAGGTCGAGTCGTTCGCGAAGATGATGCGAGCGCCGTCGATCGCCTCGACGGCGCGGCGGAGATCGTTGGCGGCGGCCTCCGACGCGACGCCGATCGTCACGTCGCGCACCACGCGGCCCTTTGCGACCGAATGCATGTCGACGGCCCCAATCGTCCCGCCGGCGTCGCCGACCGCGTTGGCGAGGACGCCGAAGGCGCCCGGCTCGTTCGGCATGTCGATGCGCAGGATCAGGGTCAGTGCGATGGCAGGCTGCGTAATCATGTCGTTCTTTAGTTTCCGCTGACCGTCATCTCGGCGACGCGAAACGACGGCGAGACGACGGCACCGTCGAAACGCAAGTCGTTCGCGACGGCGTCGATGCCGGCCAGCATTTCCGCGTACTGTCCCGCGACGGTAAACTCATCGATCGGATACGCGATTTCGCCGCCCTCGATGAAAAAACCGCGTGCGCCGCGGCTATACGTGCCGGAGGCGTGCTCGGTCGCAAAGCCGATCGTGTCGACCACGAGCACGCCGAGCGGTGTCGCGGCGATCATCTCCGCGAGCGTCATCGAGCCCGGCTCCAGATAGAAGTTGCTCGGACCCACGCCGCCGCCGGTCGAGTTGCCGGTGCTCGCCGCGCCGAGCTTGCGCGCATAGTAGGTGTCGTACAGGAACGTCTGCAGGACGCCGCGTTCGAAGACCGGCGTGCGCCGCGTCGGGACGCCCTCGCCGTCGAACGGGGAGCTCCCGAGGCCCGCGATTAGGCGGCCGTCGTCGACCACCGACACGAGGTCGCTGCCGATCTTGTTCCCGACCCGGCCGGTGAGCCAGGAGTTGGCCACGGCGACGTTCGCGCTCGAGACGGCTGCGAAGACGTCGTCAAGGATCGACGCCGCGACGTCGCGCTCGAAGATGACCGGAACGCCCATCGTCGGCGGCTTGCGCGCGCCGAAGAGGTCGACGGCGCGGCGGACGGCCGTGCTCGCGACCGCCTCGAGCCCCTCGAGGTCACGCTGGTAGCGAGCCGCGGTGCCGTAGTGCGCGATGCGCTTGACCCCGCCATCCAAGGCGACGGGTCCGGTGGATCGGCCGACGCGAGTCCACGCGTATCCGGCCCCGAAGCCGTTCGTGTTCGCGAGGGCCGTGACCGCGACCGCATCCGTGTAGTGCGAGCCGCTGGAGTTGACGACGCGTGCGTCGGCCTCGCGGATGAGGCGCTCGAGCCGCAGCGCCTCGTCGATCTTCTCTAGGCTGTCGCGCTCCGCGATCGCCGGGTCGCACAGGCTCAAATTCTCGCCGTCGGTCCCGACGCGATCCGGCAGCCCCGCATACTCGTCGGCTGCGACCAGCTCCGTGTGCGCCACGGCGCGGCGCACCGCCTCGGCCATCCCCTCGGGAGAGAAGTCGGAGGTCGAGAGCGTCGCCTTGCGTCCGTCGCGGAAGACGCGCAGCAGCAGTCCCTTTCCGGTAGAGCCCTCCAAGCGCGCCACGGCGTCCTCGCGAGCCTCGACGTGCAGGCGCCGCGCGATCGAGACCGCTGCTTCGGCGCTCTCCGCGCCACACTTGCGCGCGGTATCAAGAGCCTGCTGCGCCAGCGCGATCGCCGCCGCTTCATCCATGCTGCGTGCCGCCGACCGTGATGGACGAGATCTTGACCGTCGGCATGCCGACGCCGACCGGCACGTATTGGCCGCCCTTCCCGCACGTGTAATGCCGGCGCGCCAGGCGGCTGTCGTTGCCGACCGCCACGACCTTGCGCATGGCATCCGGTCCGTTTCCGACGATCGTCGCGTTGCGCACCGGCGCCGTGATCCTCCCGTTTTCCACCAAGTATCCCTCGCCGACCATGAACACGAAGTCGCCCTTGCTGATCTCGACTTGTCCGCCGGCGAAGGACTTCGCATAGATTCCGCGGCGCGTCGACGTCAGGATCTCTTCGAAGCTAGAGTCGCCGTTGGGCATGTACGTGTTGCACATCCGCGGCTGCGGCGAGAATCGGAACGACTGCCGCCGCCCGCTGCCGGTGGATTCCACGCCCATCAAGCGCGCGTTGAGCCGGTCTTGCATATATCCGCGCAGCACGCCGTTCTCGACGAGCACCTTGTGTTGTCCGGGCACGCCTTCGTCGTCGACGTTTAGGCTGCCGCGCTCCTCCTCGAGGTTCCCGTCGTCGAAGATCGTGACGAGGTCGCTCGCGACCCGCTCGCCGACTCGCCCGCTGTACAGCGACGTGCCGCGCCGGTTGAAGTCGCTCTCGAGGCCGTGCCCGACGGCCTCATGCAAGAGCACCCCGCCGCCGCCCGCTCCGACGATCATCTCCATCTCGCCCGCGGGCGCCGGCGACGCCACCAGGTTGACCGTCGCGATGCGCGCCGCCTCGGACGCGAGCGCCTCCGGCGTCTCGCGATCGAAATAGGCGATAGACGTTCGTCCGCCGTCGCCGACGTATCCAGAGCCGCGCTCCTTCTTGTCGCTCGCCACGACCTGGACGCCAAACGTCACGAGCGGCCTCCGGTCGAACACGAAGCGCCCCTCGCTCGTCGCGATCCAGACCTCCTGCACGTCGTCGACCAGCTGCGCGTTCACGGCGACAACCCTCCGGTCGCAGCGCCGCGCCGTCGCGTCGGCGCGGTCGAGCAGCGCGACGTAGCGCTCCGGATTCACGGACTCGGCATCGTCACGATGGTAGAGCGATGCGACGCTCTCTGCGCGCAGCTCGCTGCTGCCCGCCTGCGCCGCCGGGGCGCTGCGCGCGATCAGCGACGCCGCGTCGGCCGTCTGCATCAGCGCGCCGTCGCTCAGGTCGTCGGAGTAGGCGTAGCCCGCGGACTCCCCAACGACGACGCGTATGCCCACGCCGAGCGTCACGCCGTAAGAAGCGTCGTGAATTCGGCCGTCCTGCAACCGGTACGACAGCGTGCGACGCCGTTCGCAGAAAACGTCGGCAAAGTCGCCGCCGCGCCGGAGCGCGCGGCGGATTAGTTGTCCGAGCAGCTGTTCATCGAACATCGCTAGCGTCTTAAAACTCCACCAGGCGATCGACGGCGCGAACGATCGCCGCGTCCGGATCGCCCGGCGATCCGTCGATGAGGAAAGCAAACGCGACGCGGCCGTGATGCAGCGTGTTCGCAAAGCCGGCGAGCGCGGAGACGTCGGAGAGGTGCCCGCTCTTCGCGCGCACGCGTCCGAGCGCGGTCGTGAAATCGTAGTCCTCTAGCGTGCCCTCGCGGCCGCCCTGCGGCAAGAGCAGGTAGAGCGCCGGCTCACTGTCGGCGAGCAGACGCGCCACGGTGATCGCCGCAATGCGATCGTCCGGCGACAGACCGCTGCCGTCGAAGAGCCGAAGCCCGGGCGCCGGAATGCCGAGACGCTCCAAGTAGCGCCGCTCGGCCTCGATGCCGCCGGCATCGTCGGCGCCGCCGTCAACCTCGCCGCCGATCGTGCGCAGCAACTGCTCGGCGTAGTGATTGTCTGAAACGAACAACATGTGCGACTCGAGAGCCTGCAGCGGCGCCGAGCGGTGATCCCATAGCACGACTGTGTCGAGCGGAGCGGGACCGACGCCGGGCGCCGAGGCGCTCGCGATGCCGCGCGTCGCGAGCATGGCCCTGGTCTGCGCGCCCACGTAGGCCGCGACGTTCTGCATGGGCGTCCACACCTTCTGTTCCACGCCGTCCACGGTCTCTTGCGATTCGATCGTGTCGCCGTCGAGCGAGACGGCGCTGGTCGGCGCGGCGTAATCCTGTCCGTTGTCGTCGCGATCCCAATGCGCATTGAGCTCCGGCCCCGTCATCGCCGTGGCGTCGATCATCACGCGGCCGTCGACGCGGCGGAGCCCGGAGCGCGCGAGGACGCCGATGCCGTTGCGCAGATCGCCTGAGACCAACGAGGGGTCGCCCGATCCGATGAGCCAGAGGTCACCCGTGAGGCGGCCGTCGTCACCGGTGTTGCCGTGCGCCGCGAACATCGTGTGAAAACGGTACGCGGGGCCGAGCGCATCCAGCGCGCTCGCCGCCACGACGAGCTTCAGCACCGACGCCGGCGCGACGGCTCGCTCCGCGCGCTCATCGAACACCGTCGTTCCCTCGGCCGAAACGACAGCGAGACTCCACCCCGCGGCGCCGGCGATCACCGGCGCGAAGGCGCCGTGCAGCCGGCTCAACAATCGGTCCCGATCGCGCGCCGTCCATGGCGGCGCAGCCTCGACGACGCGTTCCGTCAAAACAGGCGCGGGCTCGCGCGCTTGTGGCGCGAGGAATCTTGGACCCGAATGCGCGCGCGCAACGAGCCAAACCAGCGCTGCTGCGAACAGCAGTGCCGCGAGTGCAAACGTCCGCCGCTTACGGACGCGCAGCCGTCGAGATCTGCTCCTGAAGCCTACGCTGCTCTTGACGTAACTCATCGATGTCATCACGGAGGGCAGTAACTTGCGCCGGAACCTTGGCGCCCTTTCGAATGCGAATGGCGGCTTCCATTGCCTCGCGCCGCAAACGCCCGTCGAAGGCCTGCGTCGAGAGGCGATCGAGTGCCGGAAGCAGGCGCGCGTCGCCGAGCTTTTCTGCCGTGGCGATCGCTTCCACTGCTACCGGAAAACTCGCGTCGTCCAGCCGTTGCTCGAGCTCGTCGGCCACGCGCGTTCGCTCGTCTTCCACTAGCGCGCCGATCCGTCCGAGCGCGCTGGTGGCCGCCCGGCGCAGCCCGTCGCTCTCCCCGGGACGTAGCGCCTCGAGCACGATAGGAAGCGCGCGAGCATCGGACAGCTCGGCCAGGCCGCGCACGGCGCCGCTTTCGACGGCGCCGTTCCACGTGCGCTGCGTCACCGCCGATCGCAGCACGTCGAACGCCCGCGGGTCGCGCGTCTTGCCGAGTGCCATCAGCGCCGAGCTGCGCACGAAGTAGGAGGCGTGATTCGCGGCGGTCGCGACGAGCGCGCTCGCGGCGTCGGCGTCGCGAAAGTTTCCGAGGGCCTCCGCCGCGGCTCGCGCGACCTTGGGATGGCGATGCGACAGAGCGGTGATCAACATCGCGCGCACCCAGGGCGCCCGCGTGGCGCCGATCGCCGCAGCGGCTTCGGCGAGCGCGCCCCAAAACGGCTCGGACTCGAAGAAGCGCGCGAGCGCCTCGCGCGCGACTCGGCCGCCGTCCTGAGCCAGCTCGCGCGCAGCGCGGATGCGCGCGACGACGTTCGGATCGTCGCGTAGCGCCGTCGCAGCAAAATCGACGCCGAGCTGGTACGTGACGTCGGCCAAGACGAAGGCGCCCGGATCGAACCGCACTAGCTTGGGTTCGAAGTCGAGCGGTACGGCGATCGTCTCGTGCTGGCGCTCGATGCGCGCGCGGACGCGCCGCTCCTGAGCCCGTTCCGCCGGCGCGAGCGCGATCTCGACGTCGAACTCGTACGGCGGATGCTCGGCGTCGATCGTCTGGGTCTGATCGATCGTCACCGTGGCGAGCCGGCGCGCGGCGTCCCACGACGCGCGCACCTCGAGCTTGGGATGGCCTCCCCGGTATATCCATTGACTGAAGAAGCCACGCAGGTTTCGGCCCGTCGCGTCTTCGATAGCGCGCACGAAGTCGATCGTCTCTACGTTGCGCTGCGCGTTGTCCCGCACGTACTGAGCGACGGCGCGCCAGAAGCGCGAGTCGCCGAGCTCTCCGCGCAGCATGTGCAGCACCGCCGCGCTCTTTTGATAGAGGTGGCGGTCGAAGATCTCGATGGGATCGCGAAACATGTTGCAGACGATCGGGCGCCGATAGCGCTCGGAATCCTCGCGCAGGTACGCGGTGAGACATTCGAAGATGTCGTAGACGTACTCGTCGTAACCGAGATCGGCCTCGCGCCAAACGGCCTCCATGAACGTCGCGAAGCCCTCGTTGAGCCACGCGTGCGCCCAATCGCGGCACGTCAAGAGGTCGCCGAACCATTGGTGCGCGAGCTCGTGCGACACCAGGGGATCGCTCGAGAAATCGATGTGCGCGGTCTCGTCGTGCAGGGTTCGGTCGGTCTGCGTCGTCGCGGTCGTGTTCTCCATCCCGCCGAAGATGAAGTCGGTGACCGCGATCTGCGAGTAGCGCGCGTAGGGATAAGCCGTTCCGATGCGCCGCTCGAAGAGTTCCAACATTTTAGGCGTCGGGCCGAACGAGCGCTCGCCATCGCTCTCGCGGCCCGGGAGCACGTAGTAGTAGACCGGCACGCCGTTGCGCCCCGCCTTGCCGCTGGCCACCTCGGCGAACGGCCCCACGACCATCGTCATGAGATACGTGCTGTGCGGTATGTCCTGCCGATAGCGGAAGATTGTGTGACCATCTTCGTCACGGCGTTCCACCATCTCGCCGTTTCCGAGCGCGAACATGCCTTTTGGCGCCACGATCGTCGTCGACGTCGGCTGCTTCTCGTCGGGGTAGTCGATGCAGGGAAACCAGTAACGCGCGTACTGGTCCTGGCTCTGCGTCCAGACGTGGGCGATTTTCTCGGGGTGCTCCGCCGTCGGCTTGACGAAGAACAGCCCGTGGCGCGGCTTCACGACGCGATACCGCACGGCGAACGTCGCGCTCTCTCCGGCTGCGATCGGCGGCTCGAAGTCGATCTCGAGCTTTCCCTGCCGCGGGGTGGCCCGCAGCTCGCTCGCTGCGTGCGCCTCGCCGGAGCGCCGCTCGACTCGCGACACTTCCAGATCCACCGCGTCGAGGAGCAGGCGCGGCACGGCTTCGTCGAACGCCCGCACGGTCATCGTGCAGACACCGTCGAGCGACTCGTCGGCGAAGTTGGGCGTCAGGTGGAGGTCGATGTGCTCGACCGCGACGACTTTGTCGGGGCCAAACTGAGGACGCGCGCCGGGCAGCGCGAAAGGCTGATGTTCGTTCGTCTCGTCGCGCATCTAGGTCGGGTCCAAGCTTACGAGCCGAACGTTTCCTAGTCCTGTGCCTTGCGGAACCCCTATTCCGCGGCGGTTTGCAGGCCTCCGGTCACCTCGATCACTTGCCCGGTGATGAAATCGCGCTGTGGGGCGATCAGAAAGCGCACGACGTCGGCCACATCTTCATAACTACCGGCTCGGCCGCGCGGATTGCGCGCTGCGCGCTCGAGAGCCCGTGCCCGGTCGAGGGTCTTCTCGCGAATGTCGCCGGGCGAAACGACGTTGATGGTGATGCCATGGGGAGCCTCCTCGACGGCGAGGCAGCGCGCAAACGCAACGAGCGCGCTCTTCGCCGACTGGTACAGCGAGAAGCCGCGGAAGGGACGCGTTTGACTGGAGCCGAGCATCCCGAAGAAGATCACGCGTCCGAAGCGGGCCTCGCGCATCGCCGGCAACGTCGCGCGCGCGGCCAGTACAGCGCTGCGCAGATTACCGTCCAGGGCGTTTCGATAATCTTCGAGCGACGCGTTCGCGAAGCGTTTGACGACGAGTGGTCCAACCGCATGCACGAGGGTATCGAACGGACCGTGCGCGGCGACCCCGCGCTCGAGCGCGGCCTCCACTGTGCCCGCATCGTCCAAGAAATCGACGCGAATCGCGGCCGCATCGACGCCCGCGCCCTCGATTGCGGCCAGCGTCGCGCCGGGCGGCGTCGCGCGGTAGGTGATGGCGACTCGACCGAATCCGTCGCGCGCAAGCGCGGGAGCGATCCCCGCGGCGAGACCGCCGGCGGCTCCCGTCACGAGCGCGCGCCGCGTCAGTTAGGAAACCTCTGTTTCACGCGCGCATCCCTACCCCGGCCGTCTCGCCACCGAACGGCTCGCCCTCGGCCTGGACGGCGCGCCAATCGGCGCGACGCTCCAGCCAGCCGATCCACGTGTTGTAGATCAGCGGGACTAAGAATAGGGTTAAAATAAGCGAGCTCAACAGACCGCCGATGATCACGGTGCCCATCGCTTGGCGCCACTCGCCGCCTTCGGCGAAGCCCAACGCGAGCGGCAGCATGCCGAAGACCATCGCACAGGTCGTCATGAGAATCGGCCGGAAGCGCGTTCCGGCCGCCTGCAGCACGGCCTCGCGCACGCGCATGCCCCTACGGCACAGCGTGTTGGAGTAATCGACGAGCAGAATTCCGTTCTTGGACACGAGCCCGAACAACATTACGATTCCGATCATCGAGATGAGGTTGAGCGACTGGCCCGCGTTCGGCTCGACGAGATGCATGAACGAGAGCGCGACCAGCGCACCGATGATCGCGAGCGGCACCGAGAACATGACGATCAATGGCTCGAGGAAGGAGCCGTACAGGATCACCATGAGCATGTAGACCAGCATGAACGACGTGAGCAGGGCGATTCCCATGTTGGCCATCGTCTCGTTCATGTATTGCGTGTCGCCTTGCGCAGTGAGTTGCACGCCTTCGGGCAGGAACCCGGGCTCTTTCAGCTTCTTCTCGAGCGGGCCGGTCACCGTGCCGAGCGAGTAGCCCGGCAGCGTGTCGCCGTAGACGTCGACGACGCGCTGGCGATTCAGCCGTTTGATCTGCAGCGGGGCCTTCGTCCACTGGAAGTTCGCGATGTCCGCCAGCGGAATGAGCGTGCCGTCTTGCGCGCGGACGCGCACGTCCTGCAGCTGATCGACCGTCGACCGGTCAGAGAGTGGGAACTGCACGCGAACGTCGACGAGCCCGTTTTCGGAGCGGACGCGCGTGGCGACCGCGCCGTCGATAGCGAACCGCGCGGCGTTCGCGGCGTCGGCCGGGGCGACGCCCAAGATCTCCGCCTTCTGCGGATCGATGTTCACGTTGAGCCGCGGCGCCGCGGCCTCGTTGCTAGTCTGGACGTTCACGCTCCCCGGCGTGGCGCGCAGGAACTGCGCGACCTTCTCGGCCGCCGGCACTATCTCGCTCTCCGGCCCGGAGAGCGAGTAAAAGATCGTGGCGCCCGAGCCGCCGCCGTTGTCGCCGGAGACCTGGAAGTCACCGCCCGGCACGAGGTAGCCGAGCTTACGGATTTTATCGATCATCTTGTACGTGTCGTGCGTGCGATCGGGCAGCGTCTCCGCGTCGAGCCTCGCGTAGTTGTCGCCGATCGCGCTGCTCCAGCCCTGCGGCTTGCGCCCGACCGTCGAGCTGACCGACTTGATTCCGTCGATCTTGACGATCGCGTCTTCCAGCTTACTGACGTACTTTTCCGTCACGAGGATCGGCGTGCCGGGCGGATACGTCACCGTCATGCTGATCTCGCCATTCTGCACTTGCGGCACGAAGTCGAAGTTGATCGGACCCAAGATCGTGAGCACGACCGCCACCACTACCGGCAACGCGAACGTCACCCACGTGAGGCGCCCAGCGCGGCCGGTCTGGTAGAACCAGCGCGTGATGACGCGCGGCACGTTCTTGACCGCGTCAAGGCCCTGGCGCGCGAGCCGTCCGGCTCGCGAGTGCCCGTTGGGCGACGGCGACCAGCGGTACGCGATGTTGCTCTCCGGAATCCTGCGGCGCAGCACGAAGCCGACGGCGTGCCAAACGAAGGCGAGCACGAGAATCAGGACGTCGACCGTGATCGTTGCACTGCGTGAGGCGGTAAGCGTGAACGCGTTGATCAAAAGCACCGCGCAAACGAACACGACGAACAGCCCGTGTCCCAGCGCGTACGGCAGCGCGACCGACCTGTACCAGTTGAGAATTTGGTCGTAGCGCTGGACGAAAGCGTTGAGCAAAAGGACCGCGATGATCATGATCGGCAGGATCGCGTGCAGGTCGGGAACCGGCCACGGTATCAAGTACGTGACGAGCGCGGCCGCGAGCAGCGTCAGCTCGACCTTCCAGTTGCCCAGTGCGACCATCCACTTTGGCCGAGGGCCCGAGCGCTCGCGGACGCTCCACCGAGCCGCGAGCAGCGGCGTTAGCGTGAAGGAGACGAGCAGCGAGAAGAGCGTCGCGATGACGATCACCGTGGCGAACTCGCGGAGATACGCCCCGACGATGCCCGGCAAGAACGCGATCGGCAGGAAGACCACGACGTCGACCATGGTGATCGCGATCGCCGCGCCGCCGATCTCGGTCCGGCCGTTGATCGCGGCGTCCACCGGATCTTCTCCGAGGTCTCGATGACGAGTGATGTTTTCCAGCACGACGATCGAGTCGTCGACGAGAATACCGATGATCAGCGATAGGCCCATCAACGACATGATGTCGAGGTGGAACCCTAACAGGTTCATCAGCACGAAGGTCGCGAGGATGGACGACGGAATCGAGATCATGATGACGATGGCGTTGCGCCACGCGTGCAGGAAGAGCAGCATCACGATCATCGTGAGCGCGATGCCCTCGAGCAGCGACTGCCAGACGCCGTTGAGCGACTTCAGCGTGTAGTCGGCCGGCGCGTCGATCTCGCTGAACGTCAAGTCCGGGAACTGCGCCTCGATTTTCTTGAGCTGCTCGCGCGCGATCTTGGTCGAGGTGATCTCGTCCGAGGTGATGCTGCGCCCGAGCTCGATATAGACGCGCGGCTGCCCATTGTAGTGCGAGATTGACGTCGGCTCGACGTGGCTGTCGAACGCGTATGCGACGTCGCCTACCTTCAAATTCTTGTTCGAGCTGCTGGGAACGGGCAGCGGGATCCCCAACAGGTCCTGCGCGGTGTTGATCTCCGCGTGCACCGAGACGCTCGTCTCCTGCGTCTTCTGGCGAAGGATGCCGCCGGGCAGGTTGGCGTTGTTGCCCGTGACCGCGGCGAAGACGTCGGCCAGCGTCGCGTTGGTACCGATGAGGCGCTCGGGGATCGGCTCGACGTGGAACTCGCGCGCGCTTGCGCCGTAGATGTCGACCGTCTGGACGTTGGGTATGCCCTTGAGGATCGGTTGCAGTTTGTTGTTGGCGAAGTCCGCGAGCTGTGTCGGCGAGAGCGTCTTCGAGCTGAGCGCGATGTCCATCAACGGCTGAGAGGCGCCGTTCTTGTAGACGCTCGGTGGATCGAGGTCCGCGGGCAAGTACACGCGCGCCGCATCCACCCCGCTCTGGACGTTGATCGCCGCGATGTCGAGGTTCGTGCCGAGCTTGAACTGCACGATGATCGACGCCACGCCTTCTTGCGCCGTGGCGCTGAGCTGGTCGAGGTTGTCGATACCGTCGAGCTGGTCTTCGATCGGCTTGACGATCAGCCGCTCCATCTCTTGCGGCGAGGTGCCCGGATAAGCCGAGTAGACGACGACGATGGGAAAATCCGTGCCCGGCGGATTGGAGCTGCGCCCGATCTTCGTGAAGGCGACCGCGCCGAAAATCGCCAGCGCGATGAACACCATCGCGGTGATCACGGGGCGGCTAATGGCGAAGCGCGTCAACCACACGATCTCAAACCTCTCGGCTTCATTCGTCTTGCTTTACGGCGCGAACCGGCCGACTGTTTCAAAAACGGGCCCCGAATCCTAGCGTCGGGCCCTGCCTCTGGACACGGCAATCGCCGCCCCGATCCCGGCGACGAGTGCGATGACAATCGGCAACGTGAAATTATGCATCTTGGCCCTTAAAGAAGAATGAATCAATGCGCGAGACTGGACTCGAACCAGCACGAGATTGCCATTCCCCAGCCGCTTTCGCGTCCGGGGACCCCAAGGGCTTGAATACCGCTTTGCCCTTCGGGCTCCGCTGCGGGAACAATCTCGTGCCCGCAGAGGTCTGGTGCGCAAGACTGGACTCGAACCAGCACGAGATTGCTCCCGCTAGCCCCTCAAGCTAGTGCGTCTACCAATTCCGCCACTTGCGCACGGGAGCCCAGCCCGCTTCGGGGCGGCCTCCCGGGGGCCCCTGGCTGGGAGGGCGGAGAAGGGCGAGCCGAAAGATCGTGCCGCATCCGCTGAAGCCGAGACATTCGCCGGTCCCGCCGCGAGCCGTAGCGCCGTAGAGCGCGTCGCCGGGTCCTTCGATGACGCCGTCCGTGGGAGCGGCGCCGTCCTCCGGCGGCCCCTTGAATTCGTGGATGACTCGGCTCGAGCCGCTAGGCAGGTAAATGACGAACGCCGTTCCGCAGCCGTGCGGAAAAAAGTAGCTCGTGAAACGGCCGCCCGCGGAGGTCGTGCCGTAGAGTTCGTTCTGACGCTGGCGCAAAAGCAGACCGGACGGGCCGGGTGGCACCCTGCCCCGCGCGGGGTCGAAGCTGAGCAATACGCGCTCACGGTACGTCGCGCCGGACGGCACCAGCTCGAAGACCGTCCCGCATCCGCCGTAGAGGCACGAGCCGGTTCCCCCGCCGAGCGTGGCGCCGTAGAGCCGGCCGTCGGGTCTGCGGGTCAACGTCGGCGCCGGAAACGCTCCATCGCCAACCGCGCTGCCGCGAAAGCGATATAGCACGATCTTTTTGAAGCCGGCGCGCCGCGGTACCAACTCGTAGACCGTGCCGCAGCCGGCGTCCGACTCGAAGCAGCTGATGCCGCCCCGCGTCGTGACCCCGTACAGATTCCCGGCGGGATCGAGGACCACTCCGCCCGCGGGCGTACTCCCGTCGGCTCCGCCCCGAAAGCGGTACACGACTGTTTCGTCGTAGCGCTGCCCCGCGGGCGTGAATTTATAGACGATCCCGCATCCACGGCCGGCGCAGCCGGTGCCGCCGCCCAAACCGGTCGTTCCGTAGAGAGTCCCCCTCGAATCCAGAGTTAGCCCGCTCGACGGTTCGGCGCCGTCGCTGCGACCGGAAAAGCGGTGCAGCGTCTCTTTCTGAAACTCCGATCCGGCCGGCTTCAACTTAAAGACCGTTCCGCACCCGAGCCCCCCTAGACAGTCGAGGTCACCTCCCTCGAGCGTCGCACCAAAGAGCCCACGTCCCCGACCGCGTGCGACGCCCCAGAGAGGCAGGCTGCCCTCCCGGCGCGCCGTCCGAGAGAGCACGCGCAAAGATCGATCTCGTGTCAGCTCGTAGACCGTACCGGCTCCGCCTCGAAAACCTGCGGTCGCCGACGTCGTGCCGTAGAAGTTTCCTTTTTGGCCGGGGAGCAACAAGCCGGCCGGAAAGAGCGGGCTGCGCCGCCTTGCGTTCAGCCGAAAGTTATAGACGACGTCTTCCGTGAAAGTCGCGCCGTCAGCAGCTCGACTTTGTCCAATATCCGACATCGGAGGCAGTTGGGGCCGAAGCGCAGCCCCGGGCGAACAGGCAGCCAGCGCCAGCGCCGCGGAGGCCGCCGCCAACTTCATCCCATGTTCGGATCGAGGGCGTCGCGGAGTCCGTCGCCGATGTAGTTGATCGCGAGCACCGTTACGAGGATGCACAGGCCAGGGAAGACCGCGGCCCACCACGCGATGGAGAGATTGCTCTGGGCGCTGGCGAGCATGTTGCCCCACGACGCCGTCGGCGGCTGGATCCCGAGGCCGAGGAACGAGAGCGTCGACTCCAAGATGATGACGTTGGCGACGTCGAGGGTGGCCTGCACGACGATTGGGGCGATGGCGTTGGGAAGCAGGTGGCGAAAGATGATACGGCCGTCGCTGTTACCGAGGGCACGCGCGGCCTCGGCAAACTCGCGCTCGCGCAGGCTCAGGAAGGACGCTCGCACGAGACGCGCGACCGGCGGCCATGAGAGCGCCCCGATGATGATGACGATGACTCCGAAGCTCAGCGCCGCCTTCGTCGAGCTCGCGGCGACGATCGCGGTCAGCACGAGCAACAGCGGCAACAGCGGGATCGAGAGGAACACGTCCGTGAGGCGCATCAGCGCGTAGTCGACCCAACCCCCGTAGTAGCCGGCGATCGCCCCCAGCGTCGCGCCGATCAGCACCTCCATGATGACGGCGAAGAGGCCCACCGTCAGCGAGATGCGCGCGCCGAACAGCAACCGCGAGACCAGATCGCGACCGACCTCATCAGTGCCTAGGACGTGACCCCAGCACTGGCTCTGGTCTTGGAAACAGGGCGGCAGAGGCGTGCCGTTCCAGTGTGGCACGGCCGTCGTTCCGTTGTCGATGAAATTCGGGTCGAACGGCGCCAGCTGCTTGGCGAAAATCGCCGCCAGCACCATGAGCAGCAGCACGACGAGGCCCGCGATGGCAAGCTTGTGGCGGCGCAAACGCGTCCAGAACGTGACCTTCGTTATCTGGAGCTCGTCCTCCACGATGTTGTGCGGCAGCGGCAGCGATGGTGCGGTCATCGTTATCTCCTCAGTCGTACTTCACGCGCGGATCGAGCCACGCGTAGACGACGTCGGCGAGCAGGTTCGAAAAGACGACCAGACATGCCACGAGGAGCAGATAGCCCATCAGCAGTGCCATATCGCTCTGACCGAGCGCGTTATAGAAGAGCCGGCCCATTCCGGGCCACGCGAAGATCGTCTCCGTGATGATGGCTCCGGCGATCAGGCTCGGCAGCGAGAGGGCGAGCACCGTGACGACCGGGATCAGCGCGTTCTTCAAGCCGTGCTTGAACAAGATCGTGCGGAACGGGAGGCCTTTCGCCGCAGCCGTGCGCATGTAGTCGGTGCCCAACACCTCGAGCAGCGATGAGCGCATGAACCGGCTAAAGAGCGCGATCGACAGCAGCGAAAGCACCAGCGAGGGAAGGATCAAATGCTGCAGGCGGTCACCGAGATCGAACGTGTCGCTGCTCGAAATGCCGGCGGACGGCAGCTGGATCTGATACCCGAACGGCAGCGGGATCCCGTGCACGGCGAACGCGAGCTGCATCATCAGGGCGAACCAGAACACCGGCATGGACTGCCCGAAGAACGCGAGCGTCGTGATCGCATAGTCCAGCACCGAGTAGCGATAGACCGCGGACACGATGCCGGCCGTGACGCCGACGACAACGGCAATGACGAGCGACGCCCCCATCAGCTCGAAGGTGGCACCGAAGCGCTCGATGAGCGCCTGAAACACCGGCTCGGAGTTGCTCGTGGAGTAGCCCATGTCTCCAACCAGCACGTGCCCCAGCCACTTCAGATACTGAATGGGGACCGGCTGGTCCATACCCAGGTTGTGCCTGAGGCGCGCGATGTCGGCCGGAGTGATGTGCGGGTTCTGCAAGTAGGGCGCAAGAGGTCCGCCCGGCATATTGTAGAGGATGCCGTACAAGATCACCGATATGGCAAGCAGCAGCGGAATCGCTTGAAGCGTCCGGCGCACGACGTAGGTGAACAATTTGTCGCGCGGTATTGGACTTTAAACCGGCTCGCCCCTCGCTGCCGGCTGCGGCAGGCCTAGTAGCTTCCTGGCCTGGGCGGGCGTGGCCAGCGCCCGGCCCGCCTCCGCGGCGATGCGCGCGATGCGCGCAACCAGCTCGTCGTTGCGCGCCAGCCTTCCCCGGGCGTAGAACAAGTTGTCTTCCAGACCGACGCGGACGTGGCCGCCCATCGCGATCGCGGCTAGCGCCATCGGCAGCTGCTGGCGCCCGATTCCCGCCACCGACCAGGTGCAGCCCTCCGGCAGATCGTTGACGAGATCGCAGAGGTTCTGAACCGTCGCCTCGAGGCCGCCGGGAACGCCGAGCACGAGGTCGACGTGCTGCGGGAAGGAGAGCAAGCGCTCTCGCGCGAGCCGCCGCGCGTTGGCGACGTGACCCTTATCGAAGATCTCCAGCTCGGGCCGCACGCCGAACTCGTTCATCTTCTTCAGGATGCCACGCATGATAGGAAAGCTGTTCTCGAAGATGTCGTCGCCGAAGTTCACGCTGCCGCAGGTCAGCGTCGCCATTTCGGGCCGCAGCTCAAGCACGCCGGCGCGCTCCTCTAGCGTCATGCCGATCGCTCCGCCGGTCGAGAACTGCACGATGAGGTCGCTGCTGGCGCGAATCGCATCGTAAGCTTCGCGGAAGCGCTCGACGCTGTGCGTGTTGGTTCCGTCGTCGTTGCGGCAGTGCACGTGAACGATGGACGCGCCCACCTCGCGAATCGCGCGAGCGGTCTCTCCGAGCAGTTGCGGCGTGTACGGCAAGTACGGCGTCTGATCGAGGCGCACCTCGGCGCCGACGGGCGCGCAGGTGATGATCAGCGGATCCATGCCGGGTCTTACGACAGCGCCCGATAGGCCGCCTCGACGAAGGCGCGATCTAGGCCGAGCAGCGCCGCAAGCGCGATGGCGTCCGCGCGCGCCGTATCCTCCGCGCCGACTTCCACCACGCGATAATCCATGGATTGCGAGAGCAGCTCCAGCGCCTCACCGACGTCTTCCGCTGGAGGCGGAGCGGGTATTCCGCGCAGGCCGCGCACGGTGAAGTGACGCACGCCGGACGCCGCCGCCAGCCCCTCCAAGTGCGTGGCGAGCAACGCGCATGCGCGCCGCTCGGCCAGGCGCGCGAGCAAGGCGACCGAGAGCGCCTTCGCCTCGTGCGGCGTCGTCGTGCGCGCGAATTCGTCAACGAGGAGCAGCAGTCGCGGCGCGTCGAGCGCCAGGACGTCTTTGAGCGCCAGCACCTCCTGTGCGAACGACGAGAGCAGGCCTCCGATGTGAGCCTCGCGTCCCATGCCGAGCCAGCCTATGCGATCGAACAGCCCGACGCGCGCCCGCGCCGCCGGTACGGGAAGGCCGAACGCCGTGCACGTCGCGACGAAGCCGCACGTCAACAGGCACACGCTCTTGCCGCCCATGTTCGGTCCCGTCAAAACCGCCGCGTCGTGCAAATCCAGGTCCAACGGCGTAAAGCGCCGTCCCACGCCGCTCAGCTCCGACTCGAGCGGAAGAAACCGAGCCCCTTCGAACTCGAGCGCGGCTTCACCGGTCACGACGGGCGGTGCACAACTGAAGCGCTGCGCGAACGCTGCCGCCGCGACGAGCACGTCGAGCTCGCCCAGCGCCTGCGCGGCGGCGAGCAGACCCGTCGCCCTTTCTCTGACCAGCGAAGAAAGCGCGGCGCGCACGCGCTCCTCGGCTGCGGCGACGGCATCGGCGGCCGCATCACGGCGTTCGAGCGCGGCCACGACGTCGGCATCGGGCTCAAGCGCGCAGAGCAGATAGGTCGGCGCCTCGCGCACGACGCGCACGCCTTGCGGCAAACCGCCGCGCACGTCGGCCCGCATCACGATGAATTCGTCGCCGCCGAGCTCCTCTCGCCCGAGCTCACCCGCGATGCGCACGCTCTCGCGGCCGCGGAGCGCGTCGAGCTCAGCCTGCGCCGCCGCGGCACGTGCGCGCGCCGCGGCTAGCTCGCCGTCGAATGCATCCGCAAGATAGAACTCCCTCTCGTTGCGCTGTCCCGTCGCCAAGGCATCCCCGATTGCTCGCACGGCGTCGTTCCAGAGTGGATCGAGCGCCGGTTCGGATCCGCGTAAGCACTCGATCCGCCCGATCGTCCCACAGAAGCTTCGCAGCTCGAAGAGCGCCGGGTCCGACAGCGCTTCGCCCATCGTGGCACGCACGATTGCGCCCGTCGCGTCCGGAAGAGAGGCGAGCTCGGAGCGCATCGCCTGTACCGCGCTGGCGTCAAACGCGGCGGCGACTCGACCGATGCGCCGGGCGCGCGATTGCGCGGCGTTTTCCTCGCCGGGACGAAACGGCGCGAGCTCCGAAAAGAGCCGCTCGCCGTACGGCGAGACCGGTGCGACGGCCGCATCGAGCCAACCGAACGCGAGCACCTCGGCGCTCGCGCCGTCGAGCAGCTGCGACGGCTTCACGCGGCGCGCGCGCCGCGATAGACGTCGAACGCCGGAAGGTCCGTCGCCGCGGCGACTGCGCCGGCGAACTGCGCCGGTTCGAAGGCACGCTCCGATCCGATCGACGCGACGGTCACCGCGATCACGTGGAGCGGCCGGCGGCAACGAATCTTCAGTCGTTTCAGCGCTTGTTGCGCGGGGCGCCCGCTCAGCGCGAATTGCGTCGGGTCGCGTACGACGATTTGACGCGTCTCTGCACGCGCGATGAAGGCTGCCGCATCCGATGGCGTCAGCGCGCCCTCGACGTCGATCCATGCTTCGCCGGGGTCGAACGCCGCAATGCGCAGCCGTGCGACGAGCGCCGCCGTCTCGGCTACGGCTTCGTCCTTTGTCGGCGCGGTCTCGGCGCCGGCCGCGACGACGATCGCACCGCCGCTCCCGGACACCGCCGCGACGCGATCGACGGCGCCGTCAATGATCGCGACGTCGCTGCGCGCCAGGAGCTCGTCCACGACGGCGCGCACGCCCGAGGCCGTCGGCGGTCCCGCCAGCTCGAAGAATCCGCCTGCCGCCGCGCGCACGTAGAGCACGCCGCCGGCGGCGCTGCGCAGTGGCGAGAGGTTCAGGATCTCCGCGGCCGGTGACGACGGCAGCAACGCGCGCGCCGTAGCAAAGACCGTTCCCGGCCCAAGCCACAGTGATTCGGCGTCGCGGCCGAGCGACGCGAGCGCGACGCGCACGCCGGCATCGCGCGCCGCTGCGTAGATCGCGCGCACGGTGGTCGTTTTCCCGACACCGCTACCGGTCCCGACGACGAAGATGGTGCGGGCGCCGGCCGACCGCGCGAGGTTCAAAATCTCGACACCGACTCGCACAAGCTCAGCCTTCAGCTATCCGACGTGCAGGGCCTTGAGCACGACAAAAAGCACGCCGGTGAACGCCAACAGCGCGCCGCCGAAGAGCGCCGCGTAGCGCTCGGCGTGGCGTCCGAGCCAGCGCCCGAGCGTCAGGCCCAGCGTCGTGGACGCTACGCTGGTCATCGCGATGATCACGAGCGAGATCGGCATCGGGACGCCGATGTAGAGGATTGAGAAACCGATCCCGAGCGAGTCGAGGCTGATCGCGAGCGACGCCAAGAGCAAACCCTGGCCACGCGAGAGGTCCAAACGCGACGATTCAGTGAGCTTCGTGCGGCTTTCGCGCACCATGTAGATGCCTAGGCCAATGAGGGCGGCGAACCCAATGTAGCCCGCATAATCGCCGATCAGCCTCCCGGCCAGCAGGCCCAGGCCGGCCCCGATGATGTTCATCGAGACCTCGGCGGATGCGAACGCGACTCCGATGCGGAACTTGTGGTGTCCGCGCACACCGCCCACTCCGACGCCGACGCTGACAGCGAAGACGTCCAACGCCAGCGCCACCGCCACGATGAAAACCTTGAGGATGGCGCCGCCCATGAGCACGCTTTGCGCGATGACTTGGTGAAGCTTCCTGCATGAGGCGCGCGTCTTGGGGCCCGATATTTTTCTTCGCGGCCGTTCTGCTGCTCGTGGGCCTCGCTGCCCCGGTCGCAGCGGTAGTCGCCGCCTTGCCGCCCGCCGAGGCGATCCGGACCTTCGCGCGAGTCGGCGGGAGCGCGCTGCGCGTTTCGCTGATCGCGTCGGCGGGCGCGACGCTCGTCGCGACGCTGCTGGGCGTGCCCGCCGGTTACTACCTGTCGCGCGAGCCGGTGCGGATTCGCGCGGCGGCCCTGTTTCTGCTTGCGCTGCCGCTCGCGTTTCCGCCGGTGGCGTCCGGTCTAATGCTCATCTACCTGCTCGGCACGAACTCGCCTCTTGGCGCGTGGCTCTCCGCGCACGGCCTAACGGTGCCGGACTCGCTCCTCGGCGTGGGCGTCGCGGAGTTTTTCGTGTCCGGCTCGTTCGTGGCGATCGCAGCAACGGCCGCGTTCGGCGCGATCGATCCGATCTACGCCGATGCGGCGCGGACTCTCGGCAAAAGCGAGTGGCAGATATTCTCGCGGATCGCTCTGCCGGCCGCCGCCGGCAGCATCGGCGCGGGGATCGCGTTCGCGTGGCTGCGCGCCGTCGGCGAATACGGGGCGACCAGCATCGTAGCGTTCCATCCTACGTCGCTTCCGGTCGCGCTCTACGTGGCGCTCTCGGCCTCGGGCGTGCGCGAGGCGCTGGCACTGTGCTACGGATTCGTGATACTCGCGGCCATCGTGCTCGCGGTTGCCTGGATTTTGCGGCGCGGCGTCGTACACTAGCGCCCCGTGCTCCAGAAGAACTTCTATTTTCTCGCGCGGCGGTTCGTCGCGGGCGAGACGATCGATTCCGCCATTGAGGCCGTTCGCGCGCTCAACGGCCGCGGAATGTCGGCGACGCTGGACTTCTTGGGCGAGGACGTCGCCGAGCGGGCTGCGGCCGTGCGGACTCGTGACGTCTATCTCGAGATGCTCGACGCGATCCGAGAGAGCGGCGTCGACTCGAACGTCTCGGTCAAGCTGACGGCGATAGGCCTGCTGGTGGACGAGGACTTGGCCTTCGAGAATCTCCTAGCCATCGTCGAGCACGCGCAAGGCAATCCGGACCCGTTCGTGCGCATCGACATGGAGGGCTCGCCGGTGCTGACGGCGACGCTGCGCATCTTCGAGCGCGCCTTCGCGGCGCACCGGAACGTAGGACCCGTGCTCCAGGCGTATCTCAAGCGCACCGCAGGCGACGTGGAGCGCGCGATCCGCCTGGGCGCGCGCGTTCGCCTCTGCAAGGGCGCGTACAACGAGCCTCCGGACATCGCTTACAAGGACATGCCCGAGATCCGGATACACTATCTCGAGGAGGCGCGTGCACTGCTCGAGCGCGGGTCGTATCCGGGGATCGCGACACACGACCGGCGCTTGATCGCAGCGGTCAAGGCGTTCGTGACCGGCGCGGGGATAGCGCGCGACCGTTTCGAGTTCCAAATGCTGTACGGATGCCGGCCGGGCGTGCAGCGCGACATCGTCGCCGACGGATGGCGTCTGCGCATCTACGTTCCATTCGGAACCCACTGGGCCGGTTATTTCTATCGTCGCGTTCTCGAACGTCGCGAAAACGCACTGTTCGCGCTGTCGTCTATTTTTTCGTCCTGAGAGGAGTCGAAGGGAACGTGCGGGCCGTCGTTCAGCGCGTATCGCGAGCCGACGTTCGCGTCGGTGGGAACGCGATCGGCAAAATCGCCGGCGGGCTCGTGGTACTGCTCGGGGTCGGCGTCGACGACGGCGCCGGCGACGCCCGAGCGATGGCCGAGAAGATCGCCGGCTTGCGGATCTTTCCCGACGAGCATGGTTTGATGAACCGCTCGATCCAAGAGCACGGCGGGGCGGTGTTGCTCGTATCCCAGTTCACGCTGCACGGCGACGCGAGGCGCGGCCGGCGCCCGTCGTTCGTCACGGCGGCAAAGGAGCCGCAGGCTCGCGAGCTCTACCAGCTGGCTGGTCACACCTTGGAATCACTGGGCGTTAGGGTTGCATACGGCGAGTTCGGCGCCCGGATGGAGGTCGAGCTGGTCAATGAGGGCCCGGTGACGATTCTCCTCGACACCAAACGAGTGTTCTAGGCCATACCAAGCAACCGCTCGCCTTTAGAAGGGAGAGCTCTCATCCCGGCTCAACTTTTCGCCCAAACTTTCGACCCCATAGCTGCGTTGTAGTAGGTGGAGAGCAATGCTGCCGCAGTCTTTCGGCGGCGCGAGGAAATAGGTGAACAGAATAATGCCAGGCACAACGGAACAGAACCGGCGGAGCGGCGGCATGTCCGTCCGCGAGGCCGGCCAAAAAGGCGGCGAGACCGTAAAGCATAAGTACGGCGCGCAGTTCTACGAGGAGATCGGTCGCAAGGGAGGATTGGCGACCAAACAGGCCCACGGCCACGAGTTTTACGAGCAAATCGGCAAAAAGGGTGGTAAGAAGGGTGGCGAAGCCACGCGGGATCGCTATGGCCCCAACTTCTACGAACGCATCGGACAAAAGGGTGGGCAAAAGGTCAAGCAGCTCATTGAAGAGGGCAAGCGCGCCGCCACGGCCCAGAAAAAGCGCGCGAGTTAAAACGGCACGGCTCGGGCTGGGCCTGAGCCTGTTCCTCTTCGTCACGGTGAGCATCGGCGTGGGCAGTGCGGGCGCATATCCAATGCCTCCGACTCCCATGCCGAAAGCAACTCCGACGCCGTCGCCGCAGCCAACGGGCAACGTCCTGCCGTTTGACTCGACGTTGCTTTTCGTCCTGGACGATCCGATCTCGTCGAAGGGCGCCAAGGCTGGGCAGATGATTCGCGCCCATCTGAAGACCGCGCTCGTCGTCGGCAGCCGGACCGTCGCACCGGCGGGTGCTCCAGAGCAGATCCGGATCGTGGACGCATCGCCGGCCGACATAGCCGATACCTACGGCTTCGTCGACATCTACTACGAGCCGCTGGCGCTCCCGGACGGACGAATGCTCCCGCTGCGCGCACCCGTCGCGCGTCTGGAGCCGCGCGTTTCGTCCGGACACGAGTCCACGGTCGGAGCCGAAGACACCGTCGGCGACATCTTCGTGCCGTACTACCCGCTGTGGCAGATCTTCCGACATGGAAAGAACTTCGTGCTACTCTCGGGCTCCGAGTTGCCAGCGCGCACCGAAGCCACGATCTCGGCCCAGCCCAGCGGCTCGATCGGGATCGTGACGCCGCCGCCCCTGCTGCCCGGCAACGAGACGCCCAACTCGGCATTCCCCGTGCTCCCGATGGCGACGCCGATCGGCGGAACTCCACAGGCCGCCCGCCTCCCGACGCCCTCGCCGAAGCCTTCCCCCACGCCCACCGCGTAGCGCGATGCTTTGGGGACCCGCTCCCCGAAGAAGCGGCCTAGAAAGCGAGGGAATGATCTTGTTCGTTCGGTTAACGTGCGCGTTTGCAATTGTCGCGCTGACGACCGTGGCGGGCTACGCCGCGACGCCATCCCCCAAAGCGACCCTGTCGCCGATCCCGCAAGGCACTGAAGTCGCGTTCGTCCAGACGATTCAAAAAGACTTGATGGCCCGTTTCCCCACGCCGGCCGACGCCGTAACCGCCGGGTACTTTCGCTACGGCAACGAGGATGAAGACGGCGCTATTAGCTATGCGAACCTGCATTGGCAGAGCGGCAACCCGAAAGAGCCGAGCCAGCTCTGGTACGACGTGCACGGCAATCTCCTCGGCGCCGACTTTTCCGTGCTGCAGAGCTCGTCGCCGGAGCCGCCCGCGATGTGGGGCGTCAGTTACCGTCGCTGGGTCTCGTTCCGCGCGCACGTACACTACATCCTTAACGGGCCGAACGGAACCGAGAAGTACGGCGCGACGAGCGTGAAGAAGTTTGTCGCCGCCGGCGGCAACATCGACGACCCACAGCCCGCCGCCATCGTCAAAATGGGCCTCGCGAAGAACGTCGCCGACATAAAGCGCGTCTTCCTCTTCCCGTCGCTGTGGGACCTCATCGTCTGGGTGAAACCGAATCCGCTCGGCGCGTTCGCGGAAAAGAACCCGAACGTCACCCCGAGCGCCAACGCCGGCAAAGACGACATGTAGGTTTCGTTTGCGCTACTGCGAGGTTTACGGGTGAGGGCTGGGCGACGCGCTGCTCTTGGTTAGGCAGTTGGCTTGGACGGCCGTGTACGCGATGTCGACGGCTTTGTCTTCGTGATCGTCGATGGTGGCCCGCTGCGAGTTGAACTTGAGGTAGCTTTTCACGTCCTTCGCGTCGGCGGGCAGGGCCATCTCGGACGGGCTGAATCCGCCCAGCGCGGGATGGACGCGTTGGATCGGATACCGCAGCATCGCCTGATACATGCCCTGGAGGTCGATCGAAAGCTGGCGTTGCTTGTCGTAGGCGGTCTGTAAGTCCGCAGCGGCTTGGTGCACCTGCGCTTGCGCTTGCGGATCGCTCGAGAGGCGGGAGCCGTCGCGTAACTGGTTGATCTCGCTCTGGATCGCGTCGAGCGAGGTCATTAGCGCCGTCACCTGCTTGCCCAACCGGTCGCGTACTTGGAGAAAGCGCTGCTCGTAGTTGGGCTCGTTGAACAGCTCGTTCAGGTTGTCGAGCTGTACGCTCGCGCCATCGAGCGTACGGTCGTTGCCCAACATGGGGACGAGCGCCGCGTTAAAGTGATTGGCGAGCGAGTTACAGTACGGAGTCGAGATGACCGTGATGATCGTTTTGAGCGGCCGCGCGCTCGCCGACGTCGCACTGGGCGAAGGCGGCGGAACCACCACGGCGATCAGCGCCGCAAAGAGATTGAAGATCAGCATGGCGAGTAACTTGGTTACTCGTTCGTCCAATAGTCCTTCAGCGCCTTGCCGCGCGACGGATGCCGGAGCTTGCGCAGCGCCTTCGCCTCGATCTGACGAATGCGCTCGCGCGTCACTCCGAACTCCTGGCCGACCTCCTCGAGCGTGCGCTGGTGTCCGTCCTCGAGACCGAAGCGCAGCACGAGAACCTTACGCTCGCGCTCCGTGAGATTTTGCAGCACGTCCTGCATCTTCTCTTTGAGCAGCATCACCGAGGCTGCCTCGGCCGGCGCCACGGCCTCCTGATCTTCGATGAAGTCGCCGAGGTGCGAGTCCTCTTCCTCTCCGATCGGCGTCTCGAGCGAGATCGGCTCCTGCGAAATCTTCATGACCTCGCGCACTTTTTCAGGAGTGAGCGCCATCGCTTCGGCGATCTCCTCGACGGACGGCTCGCGGCCGAGCTCCTGTAAGAGCTGACGCGAAACCTTGATCAGGCGATTGATCGTCTCGACCATGTGCACGGGGATGCGAATCGTGCGCGCCTGATCGGCCAGCGCTCGCGTGATGGCCTGGCGAATCCACCAGGTCGCGTACGTCGAGAACTTATATCCCTTGCGATAGTCGAACTTCTCGACCGCACGGATCAGGCCGAGGTTACCCTCTTGAATCAGGTCGAGGAAGAGCATCCCGCGACCGACGTACTTCTTGGCGATGGAAACCACGAGGCGCAGGTTGGCCTCGGTGAGCTGGCGCTTCGCCTCCTCGCCGTTGTCGACGACTTTCCAGTCGGCGTTGCCGTCGCGGCGCGCTTCGAGTTCGCCGGCCTCGATGCGCATGGCCAGCGACTTCTCCTGCTCCATCGAGAGCAGCGGTACGCGTCCGATCTCCTTGAGATACATGCGAACGGGGTCGTCCAGCGAAAGCCCGTCGGGAATCGTCGCCTCGACCTCTTCCTCACGCTCGGCTTCCGGCTTCTCGTCTTTTTGCTCGTCGACGATCTCGATGCCGGCGCCCGTAATTTCTTCGAAGAACTCGTCGAGCTGCTCGGGGCTGACCTCGTCCAGGACGTCGAAGGTGCTGTTGATCTCTTCATACGTCAGCGAGCCCTGCGCCTTGCCGCGAGCGATGAGCTTCTTCTTCAGCTCCTCAAGCGTCGCCACAGGCGCCGGTTCTGCGACCGGTGCTCCGCCTTTCTTCCGCGCCATCGTTTTCGTTTTCACCTCCTCTCTACGAAGTTTCTTTGTTTCCCGTTTTCGACAATTATCGCTTCAGCTTTGCGACGAGCGCTTCGAACTCTCCCCGCAACTCTTGCGAGACTTCCTGGCCGCCCGCGAGCCGATCGTCGATCAGGTCGGACAGCTCCCGGTAACGCCGTCGCTCCTCTTCGAGTTGCAAACGCTCGACCACCCGCTCGAGGTGCGCCCGTCGCTCCTCCGAATCGCCGTACCGCACCGCGGAGCTGCGATCGCGCCGGCTCAACTCGGCCAGCACGTCAAGGCTGCCCTGATCCTCGGCGAAGAGTCCGAAGACGTCGGCCGTCGTCGGGATCGAGCCCGAGGCCCCGACGATCCTGTCGTAGATCCGCCGGTAGACCTCGTTGCGAAAGCGCGCCGGAGATATGCGATGGCCGTATTCTGCGCCGAGCGCGGGCTCTTCGAGCAAAATGCCCAGGACCTCGCGCTCGAAGGAGAGCGGTTCCACCGACGTCGTAGCATGGCGGCTTTCGGACAGGCCCCGCGCGCGAGGCGCGAAGTTGGCGCTGTCGGCGAGAAACCGGCTATTCCGAAGGTCGTCCACGTTCACCTGCAGCCGGGCGGCGACGTATACGCGCCAACGGTCCCATTCCTCACGCGGCGTTAATCCACGAATCAGGGCCTCGGCCCTCGGCGCAATCTTGGCCGGCGAATCGAACCCGGCGCGCAGCCGTTCGACCTCAATGTCGATCTTGAACTCGATCGCTCGTCTGGCGCCCTCAAGGAGCCGCCGGAACGCGTCCGCGCCTTGGCTGCGGACGAAGCTGTCGGGGTCTTCCCCCGGCGGCAGTAAAACGATGCGTACCGCCGATCCGGTGTGCTCGATGGCTTTAGACGCCACGTCGACCGCTTTGGTTGCAGCGGCGCTGCCGGCGGCGTCGCCGTCGAAGCAGAGGAATACGTAGTCGGCGTACTTGCGCAGTTCGGCCGCTTGCTCCGGCGTGAACGACGTTCCGAGCGCGGCGACCGCGTTCTGAAAGCCGGCCTGGTGCAGCGCGATGCAGTCGAGGTAGCCCTCGACGACGATAATCGTGCGATCGCCCTGCGCCGCTTTGCGCGCCAGATTGAGCGCGAATAGGTGGCGCCCTTTGGTGTGGACAGGCGTCGTCGACGTGTTGAGGTATTTCGGCTCGGCGTCGCCGAGCGCGCGCCCGCCGAACGCGATCACCTCTCCGGTCGTCGAGTACGTCGGGATCATGAGACGGTCGCGGTAGAAGTCGTAGTAGCCGCGCTGCCCGGGCTTGACCAATCCGGCCTGCGCGGCGACGGCCAGATCGAACCCGTTGCGCTCCAGCTCCGCCGCAAGGCTCCCCCAGGAGTCGGGCGCGTAACCCAGCCCGAAGCGCTCGATGGTCTCCGCGGAGAAGCCGCGCCGGCTGCAGTACGCGCGTGCCCCCGCGCCGGCGTCGGCCGCGAGCATCCGCGCGAAGTAGGCGGCGGCGACTCGATTCGCCTCGTAGATCGCCTCGCGCTCGTTGCGCGCCCGGCTTTCGCGCGGGCTTTCCGGCTGCAGCTCGACGCCCGCCTTCGCCGCGAGCATGCGGACGGCATCGCCGAAACCGGCGCTCTCGAGCTTCTGCACGAACGTGATGACGTCGCCGCCGGCACCGCAACCGAAACACTTGAAGAATCCACGATCCGGGTGCACGTGAAACGACGGCGTCTTCTCGGCATGAAACGGACAGAGTCCGACGAGGTCGTTGCCGCGCTTGCGCAGCGGCACGTACTGTCCGATGAAGCTCGCGATGTCCACGCGATCGCGGATTTCGCGAAGCGTGCCTTGGTCGTATTTCACCCGCCGCTACTTTCCGCAATCGGCTGGAGTTTGCTTGCTGCGCGCGAAAGCGACGCCTGGTGAAACGCATCTTCGACCCGGTGCACCACTTCATCGAGTTATCCACAGCGGAAGCGGAACTGCTGGACGTTCCGGTGATGCAACGGCTGCGCCGCCTGCGGCAGCTCGGGCTCGCATACCTCGCGTTTCCGTCCGCGGAACATTCGCGCTTCAGCCATGCGCTGGGTGCGCTCGCCATCGGCACGCGTGCCCACGACGAGCTGGCGCGCCACGCTCCCGACCTCTTCGCAAACGCGGCGGACGGGGCGTACCAGCGCCGCCTCGTCCGCGCTTCGCTTCTGCTGCACGACATCGGCCACGGGCCGTTCAGCCATTCGTGCGAGGCGGTGCTCGGGATCCGGCACGAAGCGCGAACCGCCGAACTGCTCGCGTTGCCCGAGCTCGCGGACCGCGTCGCCGCCCTCGACGTCGACGTGGCCGACGTGCTGGCGCTCATCGTGGGAGATCGGGCCGGTCGATACCCGACCCTGCGCGAGATCGTCAGCGGACCGAACCTCGACGCCGATCGGATGGACTACCTGCAGCGCGACGCCTACTTTACCGGCGTCGCGACCGGGCGCTACGATGCGGAGCAGTTGATTGCGTCGCTGCGTGCCATCGAACGCGACGGTGCCTTCGCGGTCGGCATCGACCGGCGCGGGATCGTGGCGCTGGAGTCCTTCGTCATGGCGCGCTACATGATGTTCGCGTCGGTCTACTTCCACCACACGACGCGGATGTTCGAGCACGTGCTGCACGAGGTGCTGCGCGAGCTGTGGCCGGATCCGCGCGCCCTGGACTCGATCGACGAGTTTCTGCACTGGGACGACTTTCGGGTGATGGATTCGCTGGACTACGAGAAGAGCTCCGCGGCCAACGCTCTGCGCAACCGCGTACGCGTTTACGCGCTCGCTGCGGAGTTCAACGCCGAGCGCGACCTAACGGCCTTCGAGGCGTGCGAAGCGGCGTTGCGGGCCCGCTTCGGCGAGCGCAACGTCTGGGCGGACTCGCAGTCGCAGCTGCTGCACCGGCTGCCGTTCGGAATCGGTCAGGAGCAGACCATTTGGGTCGACCGCCCCGGCGGCGCCGTGGACGCGCGCGAGGCCTCGGACCTGATCGCCAAGCTCAGCGGCAAGGCCTACTGGCGCAAGCTGTTCGTGCGCGCTGACGCGGCGCGCAACGCGCGCGCAGAGGCGCGCCGCATCTGCGCCGAGGTCATCGCCTCAGCTTAGGCTGCCGATAGCCGCCTGCGCCGCGGCCAAGCGCGCGATCGGGACGCGATAGGGCGAGCACGAGACGTAATCGAGCCCCAGTCCGTCGCAGAACGCCACGCTACTCGGCTCGCCACCGTGCTCGCCGCAGATGCCGATCTTCATCCCATGGCGCGCGCCTCGGCCGAGCTCGACGGCCTGGCGCATTAGGGTTCCGACGCCGCGCCGGTCGAGCACCTGGAACGGATCTTCCTTGAGAATCCGTTTCTCGAGGTAGACGGGAATGAACGAGGCCTCAGCGTCGTCGCGGCTGTAGCCGTACGTCGTCTGCGTGAGGTCGTTCGTGCCGAACGAGAAGAACTCGGCGCACTCGGCAAGCTCGTCGGCAACGGTGCAGGCGCGCGGAAGCTCGACCATCGTGCCGATGCGGTAGGGCAGCGTCACGCCGTGCTCAGCGAGCACCGCATCGGCGACGCGCTTGGCCGCGTCGCGCGTCGTTTGCATCTCCTCCTTCGTGCCGACGCCCGGAATCATGACGTCGGGACGCGGGTCGGCGCGCCGCCTCTTTAGCTCGCACGCCGCCTCGAAGATCGCGCGCACCTGCATCTCGTAGATCTCCGGGAAGACGATGCCGAGGCGGCAGACCCGCAGCCCCAGCATGGGATTCTGCTCGTGCAGCTGCTGCACGCGGCGAAGGATCGCTTCTTTGGCGCGGTATTCGGGCGAATCCACCCCCTTGGTCAGCCGCAGCTCCGTCGTCTCGACGAGCAGCTGCTCGAGCGACGGAAGAAACTCGTGCAGCGGCGGGTCGAGCAGACGGATCGTGACGGGCAGCCCGTCCATCGCCTTCAAGATGCCGATGAAGTCGCCGCGCTGGAACGGCAGCAGCTTGTCGAGCGCCGCCTGACGCGCCGCTGGGTCCGAGGCCATGATCATCGCATGGACGATCGGCAGCCGCTCGGGCTGCATGAACATGTGCTCGGTTCGGCACAAGCCGATGCCCTGCGCGCCCAAGTCGCGGGCGCGAGCCGCGTCCTCGGGCGTATCGGCGTTCGCCCACACCTGCATGCGCCGCAGCTCGTCGGCCCACGACAAGAATGTTGCGAGCCGGTCGGGCAGCCGGCTCGGCGGCCGGATCAGTTTCAGCTCACCGAGCGCGACGTTACCGGTCGTGCCGTCGATCGTGATCCAGTCGCCCTCTTTCAACTCCTTGCCGTCGAGGCTGGCGTGCTTCGTGCGGCCGTCGATTTGCAGCGCATCGCATCCGGCCACGCACGGCTTGCCCATTCCGCGCGCGACAACCGCCGCGTGCGACGTTGCGCCGCCCTTTGCGGTGAGGATGCCTTCCGCGGCGATCATGCCGTGGACGTCGTCGGGAGTGGTCTCGTTGCGCACGAGTATCGTCTTGCGTCCAAGCTCCTTCCACGCGACGGCGTCGTCCGCCGTGAATACGACCTGGCCCGCGGCCGCGCCGGGCGACGCGTTGAGCCCCTTGCACACGACGCCGGCTTTCTCGTCCGGATCGATGCGTGCGTGAAAGAGCTGATCGAGCGCCTGCGCGTTGACCATTCCGACGGCGCGGCGCTTATCGATCAGGCCCTCGGCCACGAGATCGAGCGCGATCTTCACGGCGGCCTCGGCGGTGCGCTTCGCGTTGCGCGTCTGCAGCATGAAGAGCTTGCCGCGTTCCACAGTAAACTCGAGGTCCTGCACGTCGCGATAGTGGCGCTCCAGGCGCTGCGCGATCTGCTCGAACTGCGCGTATACCTGCGGCTGCCGGCGCGCGAGGTCCGCGATCTTCTCGGGCGTACGAATGCCTGCGACGACGTCCTCGCCCTGCGCGTTGTTGAGGTATTCGCCGAACAGCGCGCGCTCGCCGGTGTTGGGATTGCGCGTGAAGGCGACGCCGGTTCCGGAATCCTCGCCCATGTTTCCGAATACCATCTCCATCACCGTCACGGCGGTGCCCCAGTCGTCGGGGATGCGGTTGAAGCGCCGGTAGTCCACGGCGCGCTTGGAGTTCCACGAGTCGAACACCGCCACGATGGCGCAGCGCAGCTGCTCGCGGACGTCCTGCGGAAACGCCTTGTCAGTGTGTTCGAATACGATCGCTTTGAACCGGTCGACGAGTGCTTTCCAAGTGGCGGCGTCCAGCTCGGCGTCGTTCTTCGCACCGCGCGCCTTACGCGCGTCGTCGATGAGCTCTTCGAACTCATGCTTGGGGATGTCGAGCACGACGTTGGCGAACATCATGATGAAGCGGCGATACGCGTCCCAGGCGAAGCGCTCGTTTTGGGTGAGCCTCGCGAGCCCGGCGACGGTCTCGTCGTTGAGGCCGAGGTTCAAGATCGTGTCCATCATGCCGGGCATCGAGACGCGCGCGCCGCTGCGCACGGAGACGAGCAGCGGGTTCTCGGCCGAACCGAAACGCTTGCCGGCGCGCTTTTCGAGCTCGCCCAGCGCCGCGTCCACCTGCTCCTGCAGGCCGTCCGGGAACTTGCCGCCGGCTTCGTAGAAGCGCAGACACGCGTCGGTCGTGATCGTGAAGCCGGAGGGCACGGGCAGGCCCGCTGCGCTCATCTCCGCGAGGCCCGCGCCCTTGCCCCCAAGCAGATTGCGGATCGACGCGCCTGCCGGCAGCCTTCCTCCCTCGTCGAAGAAGTAGACGTACTTCACAGTTTTTCGCCGAGATACGATTGCAGCGCGTCACCCGCGACGCGGTCCTGCTGCATCGAGTCGCGGGCCCGAACGGTCACGCTTGCGTCGCCGAGCGTCTCGTAATCGACCGTGACGCAGAACGGCGTGCCGATCTCGTCCTGGCGGCGGTAGAGCTGACCGATGTTGCCTTCGTCGTACTGCGTTCGAAACGACGTCCGCAGCGCCGCCTCGATGCCGACCGCACGCTCCACCAACTCCGGCTTGTTGCGCGCCAGCGAGAAAACGGCCACCTGAACGGGCGCGATCTGCGGGTGAAACCGCAGCACCGTGCGCTCCGTCTCCTTGCCGTTTGGGTCGACGCTGCGCTCGCGCTCGTACGCGTCGATGAGGAACGTGAGGACCGTGCGATCGACGCCAGCCGAGCTCTCGATCAGCAGCGGTGTATAGTGCGTCTTGCCGGCCTCGTCGAAGAAGCGCAGGTCCTTGCCCGAGAGCTTCATGTGAGCGTCCAGGTCGTACGTTCCGCGGTGCGCGATCGATTCGAGCTCGCCCCAGCCCCACGGAAAGAGATACTCCACGTCGACGCCGGCCTTGGCGTAGTGCGGGCGCTCCGCCTCGCTCAGCTCGTAGAAGCGCAATCGTTCCGATTCGATCCCGTAGCTCGCGTACCAGGCCTTCCGGCGCTCCACCCATTCGGCGAAAGAGCCCATGTCTTTTCCGTCGTCGGGGACGAAGTACTCCAGCTCGGCCTGCTCGAATTCGCGCAGCCGGAACGTGAAGTTGCCGGGCGTGATCTCGTTGCGAAACGACTTGCCGATCTGCGCCACGCCGAAGGGCGGCCGTTTGCGGGCGGTCTGATAGATGTTTTTGAAATTGACGAAGATGCCTTGAGCGGTTTCGGGGCGCAGGTAGGCGACGGACGACGTGTCTTCCATCGGTCCGACCCAGGTGCGCATCATCAAGTTGAAGTTGCGCGGCTCCGTGAAGGAGCCTTTGCTTCCGCAGTCGGGGCACTGCGATCTGTCGGGGAGCTGATCGTATCGAAAGCGATGCTTGCAGACCTTGCAGTCGATCATCACGTCGTGAAACGCATCGACGTGGCCCGACGCCTTCCAGACGAGCGGATGCATTACGATCGCGGAGTCGAAGGCGACGACGTCGCTGCGCAGCTCCACTGTGTCCCGCCACCACGCTCGCTTGACGTTGCTCTTCAGGACCGCGCCCAGCGGGCCGTAGTCCCAAAATCCGTTGATGCCGCCGTAGATCTCGCTCGACTGAAAGATGAAGCCGCGCCGCTTCGCGAGCGCGGTGATCTCTTCCATCGTGACGCGCGCAGGCGTCGCCGCGGTTTCCATCGAGCCTCTAGATTTGTCCGCGCTCGGGGAAACCCCCGCCGTAGCGGCGGCCACGCCATTCCACGCCGCGCCCGACGTACGTGCAGAAGAGCGACGTGGCAAAGATCGCGAGCGTCACGGCGAGACCGAGATGAACGCCCAAACCGGCGCCGGCGCGGAAGCGCGCGAGCCGCATCCCGGCTTCGGCGATCGCGGCGATCGACGCGGCGGCCAACGCCAGGGCGAAGCCGGCGAGCCAGGCGTGTCGCGCGAACAGCCCTATCGCCGCGACCGGCGTGAGCGACACGCACGCCAGCAACGCGACGCCGGCCGCGGCGCGGACCGGCTGCCCGCGCGCCCCGATCGCGAAGTTCTTGACGAAGCCGCGCCAGATCTCCGCGAACGATCGATACATGCGCGTGCGCACCAGACCGTTCGCGCCGAGCAGTGCGATGCGGAACCGCCCGTCGCGCTTGAATCGCCGGGCGAGCTCCAAGTCTTCCGCGATCTCGTCGCGAACCGCGGCGTGCCCGCCGATCGCGTCGTAGGCTCGCCGCGACACGAGCACGTACTGCCCGTTGAAGATCGCGACGTCGCGCTTATGCGGATCGTTGACGTCGTCCAGCGGCCCGATCCCGAGCAGAATGACGAACAGGATCGTCGGCAACAGCGTGCGCTCCGCGATACCGATCGTCTCCTGATCGCACAGCAGGCTCACGGCGTCGCATCCGTTGTCGAGCGCGTAGCGCATAGCCGAGGACGCTCCCGGCGGTTCGTGCTCGGTGTCGGCGTCGGTAAAGAGGAGCCACTCCCCGCGCGCAGCCCGAGCACCCTGCGTGAGCGCCCAAGGCTTGCCCACCCAGCCCGCGGGAAGCGGCAAACCACCGACGACGCGCAGGCGCGAATGCTCCGCCGCGATGCCGTCGAGGATGCTGCGCGTCGCGTCCTGCGAGCAATCGTCGACCGCGACGACTTCGAAATCCGGATAGTCCGTCGCGAGCAGCGAACGCACGCAGCGCTGGATGCGGTCTGCCTCGTTGCGCGCGGGAACTATTATCGACAGAGCCGGCAGCGTTGGATCGGGCTCGCGCGGTTCGATGCGCGCACGCGAACGCAGCATGACCTTGAGCGAGCGAATCCCGAACGCAGCGTTCGCGACGAGCAAAACGATGACGAGCAACGTCAAGGTAGGTGCTGGACGGCGCGGACGATGCGGTCGCGCAGGCGCAGCGGCAGCAGCGCGAGGACGTTCAGGCCGTGGGCCGAGCCGAGCACGTAGCGCGCCTTCGGGCGCGGCGCGGCGAGTGCGTGCAGGATCGCTAGCGCCACACGCTCGGCCGGCATTCCCCTTCCCTGTTGCGATTGGACGAAGCGCAGGAGGTTCTCGAGCGCGGGACGGTAGTGCGGGCGTGCGCCGTCGCCCAGCGCGGCGACCACGCGCTCGCGCGACTCGACGCCCTTGCGCCAGATCGGCGTGTCGACCGAGGGCGCCTCGATGAGTGAGACCGCGATGGCCGCCGGCGCGAGCTCGAACCGCAGACCGTCGGCAATGGCGCGAAGGGCGAATTTCGATGCGCTGTACGCTGCGTTGTAGGGCATCGCCAAGCGGCCCGCGATCGACCCCACGAAGACGACCCGCCCTCCCGGCGATGGAAGACGCGCCAGCGCGGCTTGCACGAGCGCCAACGCACCGAGGACGTTCACGTCGAACAGCTTGCGCAGCGCGGGAATCGGGATGTGCTCGAGCGGACCGCCCCTCGCGATACCGGCATTGCTGACCACGCCGAACAACTCTACGCCGCTGGACACGACCTCGCGCATCGCGTCCGCGATCGACGCGTCGTCGGTGACTTCGAGAAAGACCGGTCGGACGTTCGCGTGTTCGGCGCGCAGCCGCGCGGCGTCGGCCTCGTTGCGGACGCCGGCGAACGCGACGTAACCCGAACGCGCGAGGAGCACGGCCGTTGCCGCGCCGATTCCCGTCGAGGCGCCGCTGACGACGACGCCTCGCGGAGGGCTCACAGCGAGGCTCGTTCGGCCCGTTGCGCTCGTTCGGCGCGCGCGTCTCGGTTGAGGCGCCGCTGAATTCGTGCGTTGCCGAAGACTCGGTCGACGAGCCCCGGGAAGAGCTTAGCGATCACGATCGGGACGGCGTAGTAACGCGGCACGATCACGCAGCGCCGCGGGCGAAATACGGCGCGCACCACGGCGCGAGCCACGATATCGGGGCTCGGAAGCCCGTCGCCCATCGCGACGTTCATCCGGCTGCGAACGAAGCCGGGCTCGATTAGCGTCACGCCGACTTTCGAGCTGCGCGCCTCGCGCCGTACCGTATCGGTGAGCCCGCGCAGGCCAAACTTCGACGCCGAGTAGATCCCCATCACGCCCGCTTCGCCCGCGATTGATCCGACGTTAACGATCGCGCCGCGGCCGCGTGCCATCATTACGGGAAGCACCGCGTGAATCATGCGCGCGGAGCCGAGCAGATTTACCTCGACAACGCGCTGCAGCTCCTCGTCGGTGTCGTCGCACAGGGCCGGACTCGAGCCGAGGCCCGCGACGTTTGCCAACACGTCGATCGTTCCGAATGTGTCCAGCGTGGTCTTGACGAGGCGATCGATGTCGGCGCGAACGGTGACGTCGGTCGCGACCGCCAGAGCGCGAAGGCCGAGCAGTTCGACCTCGCCTGCGAGCCGCCCGAGAACGTTGATCTCGCTCGCCGGAGCGGCCAGCACGACGTTCGCGCCCTGCGCCGCGAGCGCGCGAACTGTCGCAGACCCGATGTCGCCCGACGCGCCGATTACGATCGCAACTTTGCCGGCGAGCTTCATCGCTTCTTCTCGCGGTCTTTGAGAAATGCGGCCACCGCGCGCTTGCCGGCGCGCGCCAGCCACGCCTCCACGATCACGTCCTTGAGTTCCTTCGACGTGATCTTGCTCAGCTGTATCAGCACTGCGGGATAACCGTCAAAGTGCGGCGTCGTGAAGTAAACGCCGCGATTGCTCGCGAGCAAGACCTCCTTCATCTCGAGATCTGCGGTACGTACGCCTAAGATCGGTCCGGTCGGCGCCTTCGCTCCCAGCGCTGCGAGATCCGACTTGCGCAGCGGGCGCTCCCACGCAAAGAATTTCTTGTTGACGATCCAGGCGGCTTTGTCGGTCGGGGTGCCCTCTTCAGTTACGCCAGGTAGAGCAAGCGCAACCCGCCGGACGTCGCGCCAATTAGCCATCAGGTACGTTCCTTTGACACGCGCTGAGCGGCTCCGCTCATCGGGCTGGCCAGCCGTTCGGCGAAGATCCACACCGCCGCGACCGCCGCGATGTTGAAGGCGTTGGCGTCCCATGCGTCCTTGCTGTGAGGAAACACCGGAATCTGCGGCGCCAGCACGAGGGCGCTGAAGACCAAGAGCATGAGCGCAAGCAGTCGCGCGGCGAGAACGTCCGCAACGCGCACGAGTATCGCGACGCCGGCGAGCACGAAAGCGACGCCGGTCAGCACGACCCAGAAGGTCTGCCCGGGCGGCAGCCACTTCGGCACGAGCGGCGCGACCGTCGGAATGCCGGTCAGGTGTGCCAAACCGAACTCCACCGAGCTAAGTCCGAAGACCCAGCGAGCGACGGCGGCCGTTCGCGCTTGCAGCCGCGAATTTTGAGGCGAGTACACTGCGTACACGATGGCGGCCGCACAGGCCAAGATGATCTGCTGCCCGACACCGTCCAGGACGCCGATGTAGACGGCCGGGTGCTGCCCGAGGAAATGCGGCGCGATGTACAACCGCGGCAGCCAGAAGATGGTGAAAATACCGTAGAGGATGCAGAGCACGATCGCACCGGCCCACGCGGTGCGCTTCGACAGGATTGCCGCGCCCGCAACGACGAGGCAGACTCCGGCAACGTACGCCATGATGTGGCGGCCCGGAATGTTGTCGCCGAAAGCCTGAAGCGGCTCATACCCGGCCGCAAATGCGTCCCACGCGATGTCGATCGCTCCGGTCGCGATCGTCGCAAGGGCATAAACGAAGATCCCGAGCTTCATCAGGATGACGAAGCGTGCGCCTTGGGCTGGGTTTCCGCGCGGAGTTGGCCGCACGCGGCGGCGATGTCGCGGCCCATATTCTGCCGCACGGTAACCGGCACGCCGGCCTCGTCCGGGATCGCTGCGAACTTCCAGATCTTGGCTTCGGGCGTCGCTGCGAACGCGGCGTCGGGCGTCGAGTTGTAGGGAATCAAGTTCACGTGATATAGGTGGCCGCGCATGAGTTTCGCGAGAGCGCGCGCACAGGCCGCGTCGTCGTTGACGCCGTCGAGCATCACGTACTCGAAAAAGATCTTGCGGTTGGTCTTTGCGACGTAGCGCTCGCAGGCCGCCATCAGTTCCGCGAGCGGGAAGCGCCGGTTGATCGGCATCAGCTTCGAGCGCAGCTCGTCGGTCGGTGCGTGCAGCGATATCGCGAGGTTGACCTGCAGATGCTCGTCGGCAAACGCGTCGATCTTGTCGACGATGCCGACGGTCGAGATCGTGATGTGGCGATGCCCTAGGCCGAAGCCGTGCGGATCGTTAAGCAGCGCCACCGCGTCCATGACGGCGGCGTAATTGTGGAACGGCTCGCCCATGCCCATGAAGACCACGTTGGTGACGCGCTTCCCGCGCGTCGCGAGCCGGCGCGCCAGGAACAGCGCCTGGTCGAAGATCTCGCCGGCGGTGAGGTTGCGGCTGAATCCCGCTTGGCCGGTCGAACAGAACGCGCAAGCGAACGCGCAGCCGGCCTGCGACGAAATGCAGAGCGTCGTCCGCTCGCCGCGGTGCTCCATCAGCACGGCCTCGACCTCCTTACCGTCGCGGAGCCGAAAGAGAACCTTGGTCGTCTGACGATCCGACGACTCTTGCAGTACCTCCGGCTCGAGCGACGAGAACGTCACGCCGCTCTCGGTGAACGCCGCGCACAGCTCCTTGGGCAACGTCGTGACGTCGCCGACGTTTTCGATCAGCTCCTTCGCTGCGGCGCGATAGATCTGCGCGAGACGATACGGCTTCAGCTCGTATCTGCGCGCGAACTCGGTGGCGTCGGCGCTACCGGCACGGTTGACGACGTCGCGCAGCCAGATCGCTTGCGGATCGCGATTCACTCGAAGAGCGTCCCTTGCCGGATCTCGACCGTCTCGACGGCGACCGGCGGCTCGTCGAGCTTCACGCGGACGGCCTTGAGATCGTCCCAGACGAGGCGCTTGACGCCCTCGATCTGACCGCCGGTTTGACGCAGGATGTACGCCGGGTGGAACGTGACCATTAGCGGCGTGTCGCCCGGACCGATGTACCATCGGCCGCGCATGCGCGTAATTTGAAAGTCGCTTCCCAAGAACCACTTCGCCGCGGGCGATCCGAGCGCCAAGATGACTTCGGGCGCGACGATCGCGATCTGCTCTTCCAGAAACGGACGGCAGTTCTCCATCTCCTGCGCGTCCGGCGCGCGATTGCGCGGCCCGTTCGGACCCGAAAACGTCGGCCGGCACTTGACGGTGTTGCAGATGTAGACTCGTTCGCGCGGCAGCCCGATGGCCAACAGCATCCGGTCGAGCAGCTGACCCGCGCGGCCGACGAACGGGCGCCCGAGCTCGTCCTCCGTCTCGCCCGGCCCTTCGCCGACGACCATGAGCCGCGCGAACGGATCTCCCTCGCCGTAGACGTTGTTGCGCCGCTCGTAACCGATCGCACACCGTCTGCATGCGGCCGCGGCGGCGGCGGCCTCGGCGAGCCGCTGCTCGCGCGACGCGTCGTTCATCGCCTAAGTCTGCTCCGTCACGTAAACGGCCTGACCGAACGCCACGACCTCGCAGGCGCCGTCCTCGCCTTCCGAGACGAAGAACTGCAGCCCGATCACCGCATTCGCTCCGAGCGCGTCGGCCCGCTTACGTAACGCCTCGAGGGCCTCGGCGCGCAGCTGCTCTGCGTCGCTGAGAAACTCGGCGCTGGCGAGGCCGATCAGCATACCCAGGCTGCGAAACGTCGAGCGGAGCCGGTTGCGCGGACGCAGCGCCGAGCCCGAGACGTAGCCGAACGTCCGCGTCGTGCGATAGCCGTCGAGCCGGTCGAACGTGACGATGTTGTCGTTCGCGATCACGGCACCAAGCAGGCGCCCTCGAATTGCCGGTGGCAAATAACGGGCATGCCTGAGGTTTCACCGTCGGTACTGATCATCCGCCTCGACGGAATCGGCGATGCACTCGCTCTGGCGCCGTTGCTCGCGGCGCTGCGCCGCCGAGTAATTCCGGTCGACGTTGTCGCGCGGCGGTCCAACGCCGGCGTCTTCGCCGCAGCCGCCGCGAGACGCATCATAGTCGCCGATTTCGAGCTGCGATCGAGCTCCGCGGCGAACCTCGGCCGCATCGACGAGTTGGGGCGGTCGCTGCGCGCGCACGACTACTCGCACGTCCTGGTGGCGACGGAAGATCCAGGCGGCTATCGCCTCGCCGGCGCGGTCGCGGCGCCTACGCGCATCGGGTTCTCGAACGGCTGGGGCAAACCGTTCAAAAGCTTGTGGGCGCGGAGGTTTCTCACGGCCACCATCTACCGCAGCGCGGGAGTCGACCGGCGCGCGCGGCACGAGTGCGATGTGTTGTTCGGCCTCGGCGCACCACTGATCGGTGAAGAGCGGCCTACCAAAGACGCCTCCGAGCTGCGCACGCTCGTGCTCGAACGCGAGCCGCAGCCCGACGAACGCGTCGCCGTACAGATAACGACGAAATGGGAACGCCTCGATATCCCGCTGGAGCATGTCGTCGAACTCGTCCGAAGGCTGGCTGCGAGTGCGGAGTTGCGATTACTCTCGGCTCGAGCCGAAGCGCCCTACGCGGAGCGTGTCGCGCAGGCGACGGACGCGGCGATCGATTATTTCGACGATTTGGTCGAATGGAAGGCCGCGATCGGCGCGGCGCCCGCGCTCGTCGCGCCGGACTCCGGTGCGATGCACGTGGCCGGAACGGTGGGCACACCCGTCGTCGGCGTCTTTCCTCCGGGTCGCAACTTCGCGCTGCAAGTGGATCGCTGGGCGCCGTGGGCTGCGCGCCACCGGATCGTCGGCGCCGGCGACTGCTGGCCGGAGCGCGCGGCGGGCGCGCTCGCGGACCTGCTCTCGGTGTGATCTATTCGCAGGGGCCCGTGCGGCGGTAGAGCTCGATGCCGCCCACGACCGCGACCTCGGTGTAGCGCGCGTCGAGAAGCAGCCGCGTGAACGCGTCGTTATACTCTCGCAGCCGCGCCGATTCCGGAAAGTCGCGATCGATCAGCACGAAGCATGCATTCGTATCGATCTGCGGAACCTCGGGAAGCAGACGCGCGTACGGGTCCGTCAGCGCGAGGTGCGTGTAAGCTTCCTCTTGCGTCGCGATGCTGACCTCGTTGGGGAGCGTCTGTAGAAATTGGTCGAGCGCGACGTCACGCGGCTGCACCGCGCGCAGGTTCATCCCAGGATGTAACGGGTCGGCCACCGCAAACTCGATTAGGCAGAGAACCACACAGGCGATGGACGCGAGCCGGATGCGCCCCGGGTCGAGGCGCCGCAGAGTAAACGCAAACGCTACCAGCACGTATCCGATCCACGCCCCCGCATAATGTGTCCCCAGCGTGAACGTCGTCGACATCCGTGAGAGCAGGACCTCCGCGAGCGGTGCGGCGGCCAGCCAGATCATCCGCGTTCGCAGCGGCAGAAACAGCAGGGGCACGAAAATCAGCAGCAGAAAACCGAGCCGGGCCGCAAGCTCCGGCAAGATCGCGCCCTCCCCGCTCCACGCGTAGAACCGCTGCGGCCGCCACTGGAACGCCGCATCGGCCGACGCGTGCGGCTGGATGAACGCGAAGAACGCGACGAGCACGGCGACACTGATCGCCGCAACCGCCGCCGCGACCTTGCCCCGCGTCGTGCCACGGTAATACCAAGCGCCGAGCGCCCCGGCGATCGCGAGAAAAGCGCCCTGATCTTCTTTTATCGCCAGCGTCGCCAGTGCAAATACGATCGTCCCGGCGGTGAGGTCGGCATCGAACGCGTAGAGCGTCCAGGCGACGGCGGCGGGCGCAAAGCTGTTCTCGTGAAAATCGCCGAAGATCAGGCCGGCCAGCGGCGGATACAACCACGCCACGACCGCGGCAAGCCGCGCGGCGCCGACGTCGCCGCGCTCGCGCAAGACGAGCCCGTAGATCGGCGGCGCCACGAGCGCGCCCGCGACGGCGGCGAGAACGATCAGGGTCAGCGGCGAATGCGCCAGTGCGAGCACGATCCCGACCGGATAGAGTATCGGCGAGAAGTGAAACGCCCAGTGGCTCCCCTCGATCGGATTGCAGAAACACCCGAACGCGCTCGCGGCAGTCTGGCTGAAGATGCCGAAGTCGACGAGGTTGCGATGCACCGCATACTTCGCCCATCCGAGGGCCGCAAACAGCACCGCGTAGAGCAGACATCCTAGCCAGAGAAATCGATCGCGCACGCGCTATTGCGAGAGCAGCGCGCGGCGTTGCTGCAGATACGGCCAGATGAACGTGTCGATGCCGCCGTCGAGCACGTCGGCGACGTTGCCGGTCTCGACTTCCGTGCGATGGTCCTTCACGAGCTGATAGGGCTGCAGCACGTAGGAGCGTATCTGCGATCCCCATTCGTTGGCCTGACGTTCGCCGCGCAGATCCGCGAGCTTGCGATCGTGTTCCTCGGCGGCACGGGCGGCGAGCTTTGCGCGCAAGACTTTCATCGCCACGTCGCGGTTCTGCGCCTGCGACCGCTCCTGCTGCGACGTCACGATGATTCCCGTGGGTTGATGAATGACGCGCACGGCGGATTCGGTCTTGTTCACGTATTGACCGCCCGCGCCGCCGGACTTGAACGTCTCGATGCGGACGTCGTCGGGCTTGATCTCGACGCCGGCGTCCTCGCCCGCCTGGACCTCAGGGATGACGTCGACCGCCGCGAACGACGTGTGCCGGCGGTGCGCCGCGTCGAACGGCGACAAGCGCACCAGACGATGCACCCCGCGCTCGCTCTCGAGCATCCCGTAGGCGTTGCGCCCGCGAACGAAAAACGTGATCGACTTTAGGCCGGCCTCTTCGGCCGGGGACTCGTCCACGATCTGAGTCGAAAAGCCGTTCCTCTCCGCCCACCGGAGATACATTCGCGCCAGCATCTGCGTCCAATCGGCCGCATCGACGCCGCCGGCGCCCGCGAAGACGCTGACGATCGCGTCGTGGGAATCGAATTCACCGCTGAAGCTCGCCGCCATCTCGAGGGCCTCGACGGATTCCGTCGCGACGGCGATGCTGCGCTCGGCCTCGCTCTCCGCCGCCGCATCGCTTGGGAAGAGCTCGAGTAGCTGACCCGCGTCGCGCAGCCCTGCGGCGATGCGGTCGACGGCGGTGGTGCGATCGCGCAGCTCGGCTAGCTCCTTCATCACGCTCTGCGCCGATTCGGGATCGTTCCAAAACGTTTGGGAGCGAGAGCGTTCGTCCAGCTCGGCTATGCGGCGACGCGTGGACGCGTCGTCAAAGACGCTCCTTGAGCGACTCCAAACGTTCCTCGAGGCGCGCAATGGCTGTCAGGTGCGTGTCGCTCATATCGCCGCATTCTGCCCTTGCCGGGTGCGGGCCTCGTCGTGATCGAGCGGCAGCCACAACGACGGAGGTTTATTATGTTCGTTCAACCGCTCGACGGCCCGCTCGGGCAAAACTCCATTCCGGCCATGACGGGAGGCGCCCAAGGCGAGGGCACGCTGCTTCAAGGCGGCATCGCACCCACCGCCGGCGACAACATTTCGCGTTTCGTCCCGCCGTGGTACAACCAGGGCAGCGTGGCCGCACCGTACGCGAGCGGCTACGGCAACGACGGCTCCGTCCAGGGAATGTTTGGACCCTTGATGGGCGTATTGCAACAGCTGATGCAGATGCTGCAATCGCTGATGGGCTACGGCTGCAGCGCTCCGTACGGGAGCGGCAACTGTAGCGGTGGCGGCAACGAGCGGTACTTCCAGAACGCGAGCGGCTCCAGCGAAGGTGACCCGCACCTGTCCTTCAACGGGTAGAAGTGGCTTCTGGCAGCATGGAAAAGGCTGCTGCCGAGTGCTTTCCGAGACTACGCCAACGAAAGCAACGGTCTAACCGAACCGAGCCCCAGAATTCTGCATATTCCCCGTGGCGTTTATGTAGGGGGCCCGATAGAATTAGCTGGCCCACTGATACCAAGCTTATACCGGAACTGTTATACTGGGTAGTGCGACCGGCCGCTCGCTGGCAGCGGCATCGCCGGCAACGCGCAAAACGCCGCAATAAATGTGCTTAAACTCGGCCTGTATGCATCTGAGATTCAGCCCCAGCAACAGACACAGCGTACACCGTTGTACGGTGCTACTCCGGCAGCTAAAAAAGCGGTCCTCCGACGTGGAAGACGGCACCAGCTCTGACGGCAGCTGGTGCCTGGGAATCGCTTCATGGGAGGCGCGGCGAGATTACCACCGCGTCGCTGTCATGCGACCCTCGCAGACGCCGGATACGGTTCGGCCCTTTAAGGCTTGCGGGCCGCAGGCGTCGGCCCGAGCTCGTCAAATCGGCAAGTGCAATGTTCCGTGCATCGGCGGCACCGTGTATCCCAAGCCACTTCGTTCGGGTCGCAGCCGCATTCGAGTTTGTTTGAATCGGTCACAGGGCGCAATTATAGCACGGCCCCAGGATCCGACCGCCGGCTACCGCGTGTTGCAGTAGTCGCCGTGTATGCCGCGGTTCTTATACTACGGTTATAAGGAGTCGTAATACGGCCGCTATCCGCACAAATCTTACCGCCGCGAAGCCGGCTGCGACAACGAATGCCAGCTCCACCCACTTAACTGGGATGTCGCCGCTTCGCTCACCGTCGTGTGCAAATGCGAGAATGGACGCGCAGAGGAGCGCCAACATCGCCCACATGCAACTCAAAAAAACTACGCCCAGTCTAGCTTTGCCTTCTGGCTTGAGGACCTTGTCGATAGACGTGAGTGGCGCCCGGATGAGATTGACAAGAACGGACACACTGGTCATTGTCAGACCAAGGAGCGTGACAGACGCCGTGATCGCCACTTGATACAGTCCATGCCGGATCTCATACGGGATCAAAGTCAATGGAGCGGGTACGACGGCGACCAGAAGGAAGACGACAAATACGATGATGGCGCTCGCCGTGTCCGTCCACGGATTCTCGAGCCAATAATCGAAGCACGTGGTGATTGTCGACTCTTGATATAGGCCCACGGTGGTCTCATCGGCCTTCGGCTTCGTCTGGTGCATTGGGAGCCTCCTGAGGATGTTCTCTGAACGGACCCAGCAAGCCTAGATCCGGTTGCAAGCCACGAATTGGCGCTGTCGCCCCTTCAAGGAAATTTCGATCGAACCCATACTAATCGCGAATAATGCCGGTATCGTCCCGTATTGGTTGAACGCCGGGCATAAAGTTGGCTGGTGGCACCAGGACTTTGTGCGCGAAACGCTCCTGTAGCAAATCAATCGGAAATCCGGCCCGACCGCCAACGCTGCCAACGAGTCGCGCTGACTCGAAAACGCCTCGATTCCCGACGACTGCGCGAGCGAGTTGGACTAACTGCTCTCTGCGCTGCCGGCGCGATCGTTGATCGCCGCGACGTCCAACGCTCAGTTTCAGTGTGATCGAGCCATCGTGCATCAACTGGCTAACCGTACGTAATGGTGCGGCGAACGGCCCGGCGACTTCGCCGCCTAGTTGCGCCGCTTGAGCCGATGGAATTGTCAGTTCAAGATACGAAGCAGCCATTTCATTAAGCATGCGAATTAGATCACGGCTGTATATCGGAACGAGCCCAAGGCGCGCAGCGAACTTCAGGTTGACATATTCGATGAGCTTCCCCGGCCTTGGCGATTCGAAGTAATAGAGAAATCCGACGACGTTCCGATCGAAAAAGCAAAAATACGTTGGCTCAGTAATAAACTGGTCCGCGGTGAACGGTAGATTCCGGATCTCGCCATGGTCGCTAAGGTGGCTCTGGTTTTCGCGCCGCGGCTTGTACATGGTTAGGAACGCCGCCCTCTGAGGATCTGGCCGATGCGGTATAACCCAAATCGGCGTGCCGTCCGACGTCCTTGCCTCGAGGTTCAGATTCGCAGCTTTCGCGCCTACGATCTGCTCTCGGAACGCGTCTGCGGGAAAGTTCGTCGTGAGCGGCGAGCCATCAAAATGGGTGATCTGCCAAAACTCAATTGTGCGATGCACTAGCTACGCCGCGATCAATGCCAATACCGGAACCGGAGGAAATGCCGCGCGGCAACCTGCCAACTGCACGGAGGCTCGCCGCGACCAGTCCTCAGCGTACAGTGCCGTCCGGCATAATAGTGAAGGTCCGGTGTGAGCCGACGGGACCTCCTCGCGAGAACGGCATCATGATTGGCTTGTCGATCTTTCTTCCTGGCGGAGTACTCGTCCAGGTCATGGTCCCGTCATCGATGGTGGCAATGAAGTTGCCGCCGAATGGGTCGTTCATAAGCCCAGCCCATAGCGTCATGCCGCGATGATAGCATGACTTGACAGCGCTGGCTTATAAGGACTAGAGAAACACCATCCGATCGATTGGATGCTATCCGGACAAGCAGTGATGTCGGTTTGGGAAATGCGCACGCGTGGTCGCGATCGTCCACTTGCCATGAAGCCTCGTGCCGGATCCCCAACTCCGGGCCTGCGCCGCCTGCGACGGATGGGCGGGTTTTTAAGCCAGCGAGCGGATACCCCGCAAAAAGTAGTCCTTGAGGTAGGCTTTTAGGGTGAGCTTTTGACGCCGAGATGGCTCCCGGAAAAGCTGCGCCACCTGGGGCTGCAATCGCCTCCCTGATCTCTGGCGCAATCTTCCCAAGCCGTCTTTGCTGTTTACAAGGTGATCTAGTCGTCCGCGAACGGCTTGTCTCCCGGCTCGGGCTTATCTACCCGGATCGGTTCGTTTATAGTGGCCGCGCGCGAGACTTACTGAGTCGCCACCAGGACCTCCTGATAGGCCGTTCACTATGATCTTCGTAGCTTTCCCCCCCGCGGGATAGTTGAAAAACATTACGGCCGAACCGCGCTTCGTACGTCCACAGCCCACGTCATGACAAGCAGTCGACGTGATTACGGTCTGCCCCTGGACCCAAAACTGCAATGTATCCAAAGCATGACTGCCTAGAGGTGTCGCCCCAACTTTCGTTCCCTTGCTCCTATTTATGCTGAACTGATAAATGGCCGGCGTTACCTGATCGCCCATCGCGAGGTGCTGACCGTCCCACTGCATCCCTCCGGGCCAGCCAATGTATTGGTTCAATGTGGGTACACTTGGCGCCCCACTCTTACAGATGAACGCAAACAGTGATTTGTTTGTCATCAATAACAGCTCCTCGACTGACGTGGACGAGAACATTGGCGGTATAGTCTTTCAAGACTTACAAATAGCCTACGAGACATCGCTAACCTTAGGTGCCGCTATCCGCGTCTCATGTCCCTTTGCGCTGCCCCGATGCGCTGACCCTCGAACAACGGAAGCCAAGCCGCGAGAACTGCGTAAGCGCCGATCCGACGCGGCTCGCGCCTTTCGCTGCCGAACTCAAGCCGCCGGTCTACCCGGTGTGTACGGGCGTTCACACGACGATCCGTCCGGCGAGACGTGCAATGGCATCTTCCGGTAGAGCCCTCCGACGAGCTCGTCCCGTATCTCGTTGAGGATTGTCCGCTGCTGCGGAACCGTGAGGCGTTGCAAGGTCAGCTTCAGCTCCTGAAGATGGTCGCGTGCGCACGTAGCGTCCATTAGCTGCTCCATCGATGGCGCCGGATAGTTCGAGTCCGGATCTTGCTGCGGCACGTCGAGATACCACATCGCTCTGCCCTTTCGTGCCCTTCTGGCGCATGGTGAAGTCGCGGCCGCGAGGAATGCTGCCGCATGAGGCCGCGAGGCTACTGGATCGCCCCTTAGGAGGATCCCATATGAAGTGCAATCTCGTATTTGCATTAGTGATCGCTGTGGCGGCGGCTGCGCTCTTTGTCGGCTGCAACGCCGTCTCGGCACAATCGACATCTCCCGGGTCTGTAAACCCCGAGGTATCGACCGGCGTCTTTCCAGCGTCGGCGTCGATGAGCCCGACCGGGCACAAGCGAGTCGGAACCTACGTCTGGGTTTGGCATACAGCGAAGGTAAGCGGCTCCATCAAGTCCATCGAGGCCTATTGCCCACACCAATACTTCGTGACCGGAGGCGGCTATCGCGCTATGGGCGCTTTCGTGTACGGCAGCACGCCGGACCCGGCTTTCGATGGGTGGATTCTTTTGGCTTACCCGCAGGGCTCGGGACCGCCATCCGTGAGCGTGACCGTGTACGCTGCCTGCACCCCCGCGAAGTAGTCTTTGGCCGCGCTCGACGCTGTTAACTATCGGTTATCGGTAACGATGCGAAGCGCGCCGGTCGCCGGAGTGCTCATCGTACTGGTTGCGTTCCGTGCGCGACGGCGTGTGTGATTCCAGGCTCTCTCGATAAAAAGGGAGAGGCGACTTGATGATCGCTCTCCCAATCGGCGGAAACCCCGGTCGGTAAGCCGAGGCGGGTCTATCATACCACTCTGCAGACAGGTGGGCTACTCGTTGTCACCAACCCCCGTTGCTCGCCCAGGGACGCCGCAGTCTCTGCCGGCGCGAGCAAGTCGTCGCAGTGATAACATCGCTTCCCAATCGCCTGATCCGCCCGAAGACCTCTGCCGAGCGCCTCGGTCCTGTTGATGCACTTCGACTTGCGGCACGTAACGTCACCCGCACCGACGCGAACCCAGAAGCCGACGAAGATCATGCCGTATGGTCCTGCGCTCCGACGGCTCGGCAAGCCTTCCCGATCGGGGGTCAGGATGCCGCCGGGCGCAACCTTGAGGGCCACTGTGAGTATGCAGTCCCAGGTGGCAACCCTGAGCGAGACTTCCGTGCTCGGACGTAAACCGAGTGGTGGACGTGGTTAGCCCTCCAAGGCACCCCATCACGAACGCTCCTAACCGGGCGTTTTTGCTGCGCGCTACCCGAGAGCGTGCGGACCTGATGCTGTGCCACCACCCTGGCGCTGCTTAAGTCCGTCGTCTCTAAACCGTCCCATTGTGGGACGACGAGGCGATTACGGTGCAGCGATGCGTTTCGAGTCCCGAATGTCGGTCCCGGTTTCTGCATCGATTACTTCACCGGTCGGTAAGGGATCGACACGACTTCGTTGGACGGCAACGCCGCTCGGCGCGAGGACAGTTCGGTCGTCAGCCTTGCGCGCATGACCAAGTGACCGCAACCGGCTAGAGTTTTTCATCATGCTGCTCCTCTGGATGGAACGATCGGAAGACCGTCCACCGCTGGCAGGACCAGATTTTGACGACGAGCGGGCAGCGATAGCCGCCTCAGTCGTGGCGAGGAGCTCGACAAGAGCGTCCCCCTCGACAACCACGAGGTCCTTTGCGAAGGGCATTGGGCAATAAAAAAACCGCCCGGAAGGCGGCTTTCTCCTGATGGGCAGCGGGCCTAGCTTAGCCCGAAATATTTTGAAATGCTGCTGGTCAGAGGCACAAAGCGCGGATCACCGCTTTTGAGTTCGGTCGCCGATTTTCACCCGCATTTAAATGCGGGTGAAAACTGCTGCGCATCTCTGCACCACAATTATGACTTGCCCCTCAAAAAGAGTCAAGGCGACCGGCAAACCCAAACTCCGCTTTGCGACTTGGTCATCAAGCGGTGCCGGATCGTTCACCGCGCCACCTCGATTAGACCGATCGCCCCGGGGTAAGGCGCTGCCATTGTCAACCCAGCGAAATGAACCGCATCGTCCTCGATAACGCGTACATCGACGACCACGTGAAAGCCGCCGAGGCGGCGCACCAGCATGCACGTTTGACCTCCGTAACGGGGCGAAGGTCGTACCGTAGACTTCGATCATCGATATCTCCCGCGAGCTCGACATCGGCGCTGCCGCACGGCGGCGTAGTTGAGCGCGAAGGGATCCGCGCGCAAGGCCGGGAGCGAATCGCAGCCGCGTCAGCGGTTACCTTGCCGACGGCGCACGCCTGCGCGGTAGCCTGGCCGGGCCGGCAGCGTCGGTATCGGGCGCGGGTGACCTTAGAAGCGGCGCGCCCTCTCGTCTTCTTCCTATTTCGCATGTAAGGGGCCCGGGGTTCGAGTCCCCCATCTCCACCATTGAAATCGTTCGAAAAGTTCGACACAGTCGGCTTTTCAAGCGAAAGTGCCGGACAAGGACGAGGCCATCTAACCTCGTCCTTGTTCCTCTATCTTCGGCAAAAATGGGAGAACTGTGGGGAGAAACAGCGCGTTCGGAGAATTGGCTAAGAAACGGTAGCCAGTGTCGCACGAGTTCGCGCCGATCCCCCGCAGTCAGGAAGCCGTCTCGCCCACAAAGTTTCCGGGGAATCTGTATCAGTGTGGCGACGTTGACCACACCTTGGCGCCGCCACCCCGTTCAACGGATTAGACGGTCGGTTACGTACAGATTTCGAAGAACTCGCCGCAACCGATTCACCCACCAGCATGGAGCTCACGGGCCTTCCGATCCACCGTTATGCGATCGTTATACGAAGATCGGTCGATTCTGCGAAAGTGTAAGCAGCGTAAGGCGTTTTTCGCTGGCGCCAACGGGAATCGAACCCGTGATTCGGGGTCCCGGCCGCTCCCGTCGAATACCCGAGAGTCCTTTCGTGTACGGGTTTTCGCGTTTTTGAGTCCCGCCTAGTCCCTTCGAATCCCGACGAGTTTTGCGGAATCCGTTAGAGGAGCAGGCGCTAGCTCCGCCGGTGAAGAGTCGGCATTTCGAGCAATGCTTTATCTACTCGCCCAGCGCGGCTTAAGACGGTACGCCCATCCGTTCCCGCTCTACGCGACCAGTGAAAAATCCTTACGCGTGGACCCTTAGAGATCGCGGTTCAGCCTGGAAGTATCTCGGGGCGGAGCTTTTCCGGCACGCGTCAAATCGAGCACGATTCGATGATCCTTAACCGTACGCGCAAGCACAGACAGTACGCCAAGAGAAAGCGCAGTGACTCTTGGACCACTCAATCATTGCTTTGGACACGGAACTGAGACGATTTCACACTTAGCAACAGCTAGGCTAGAGCATATGGCGCAGCAAGTCTTGAAATGAACCGCGATCTAGCTCCAGCTATTCTTGGGTTGCCCGACGACTTTGAACTGACCGAGGAGATTGCGCGCGACCTTCAAGTAGACTCATTCATCGCAGGCGCATCGCTCGATCTAGGGCTTTTCCGCGCTGCCCAACTTTTGTTAGCCCCTCGGGACCAAGCAGCGGAGTCAGGTAACATCATAGCAGCCAATGCGCTTCAGTTACTGCTCGTTGTAGCGAACTTCGGGCTTTCCGACGATGCCCGGTCGCCTTTTGGCCACGCTGCTGCAGGCAACTTTGAGGACGGTCGTCCTTGGCACACACCGCTACCCGAACACCTGACCGAGACACACGTTCGGGCGCTCATTGTTATGCTGCCTACAATACAGACGCCGATCTTGCGGGCAAGAATCGCCGACGTTCTATGGCACCGTATAACACCGCGTCAGCCCGAGCACGCTCGCGCAGCTATTGAAGCCTATCTCAGGGTCGCCGCGGACACCTTTGATGCCGATCATTGGGTCATCTCCGAACAGCACTTCGGCCGCGCATTTAGCATCGCCACCCTTCTGGGCCAGAGTAACGCGGAGTTCGAAGCTGTAACAGCACAAGCTTGGGCGTTCTTAGAGCGACTCGAGAGTAACGATCATCTTTACTATACTGAACGTATTGTTTCTCGAATTCTAGAAACACTTGCGCCTGATCAAACAGACGATCTAACAAGACGCGTGCGCTTCATTATCGATTCCGCCCTTGGTTCTCGTGATTTTGATCGAGCGAGGACGTATCTTAGCCTAGCGATTCAACTTGAGCGCCATGCTGGGCATACAGATCGTGCACGAATTCTGCGGTTAGAGCGCGCTGAAACATATGTCCAGGAAGCCACGATGTCACCCACGGAGACGCAGCGTAGTGTTTTCTTGCGAAAAGCGAGAACTGAACTACTCGATAGCGGCGCCTCCCGGGAACGCATCGCAGAGATTGCCGCTGCGATTGACGTTTCTCAAGCTCTCGCGATTCATGAGATGAGCGCTGTGACCACGTCCTTAAACCTCGGAGTAACTGCCGAGCATGTTCGGGCTTTGTTGCGAAATACTGAACCTATTGAAGGACTCTGGCGTCTCGCAGCGCTTCCCGTACTAAATTCGCGTTCGAAGGCTCGCGACAATGCAGAAGAGTCCATTTCTAGATATGTCTTTGCATTTGGCTTTGGTCGTCGCCCAGTCGCACATGATGGGCGACAAGAAGGCTACATACCTGGGTCAATCGGAAGCCGCAATGAAGACCGGGAGCAAGTGCTCAAATCCCAGATGCGAAACTACGCGATGTATGGTAGGATGCAAGCCGTACTGGACGCGATTGAGCCGGGGCGCCGACAATTATTAATCAACCACGACTATACCCTGACCGAGATACATCAAGCGATATCAAGTCGTCCTTTGGTTCCAGCTGGCCATTCTCTACTATGGTCAAAAGCAATACACGCTGGCCTTATTGGCGAATACGATATTGCGGTACATTTGCTAGCGCCACAGATCGAAAACGCGTTGCGTACCATACTACGGGCTTCTGGCGAGGTCGTTTACGTGACGCGCAATGACGTTCAGAGTCTGATTTCCCTAGAAGCGATTCTCGATCACCGTCGGCTTGCGCAGATTATTGATGACGATCACATCTTTGCCCTCGATTGCGTACTCGCCGAGCGCCTTGGAGCGAATATCCGCAACCATGTAGCCCACGGAATAATGACGGATTCCGAAAGCAATTCCGTAGATGCCGCATACGTCTGGTGGCTGGCTCTTCGGTGTCTGTGTTTCTATGGTCCGAACCCACTACCTCAAAACGAGCTATCGGGATAGTGCGCGGTGTGCTCTAATCTGTTGGGAACCGACAAGTTGTTGGACCGAAGTTCGTGCGTAGATCCAATGAACTAGGGGCCGCTCGTCGAAGCGGACTCACATGGCCGACGATGGTTCACCAAATATATGGGATGCCTGGAATTTCTTTGATATCCAGAACCGTCAACTCGTGGCGGCCTATGATATGTTAAGAGTTCCGGTAGAATCTGGTGCGGGCCGCCACGTCGTACTTGTCGGATTGCTGGTGGCTCTTGGTTCCATGAATGAGGGGACAAATGTCGCTTGCAGGTTGAATCCGCGCCTTGAGACAGTTCGCCTGAGGTTCGAGGAGCATCTACGCCGCTGGTATCGCTTGAGGAACGACGTGGCGCACGTTTTCGAGCGCGTGTTCTCTCCACCAAGAAAGGGGCAGAACATCCCTTGGATTCCCGGGGGCCTTATCGTGGGCAGCTATAATGCCGCGACGGACACAGTTAGCACGGGAGCGGATCCTGAAGCGTCAGTTGTTCTTCACGAGGCCATAGAGAAGGCGTTTGAGCTAACAACTCTTCTCAAACTGGTTAACAGCGACATACGTGAGGCCGATTATGCCGAATATAGCCATCCTGTTCCCGCGCAGATTGAAGCGATTAGAGAAGAGCTGGCGGCTGAAATGCGGCCTTGCCCGTAACCTAGGCGCGCGGTGCCATGCGCATGGTGCACCTGACTAGAACCGAACGAGGGGACTCTCGACGGGACTAAGCGGATCTTGCGACCGGAGCGTCATCGACAACGTCGGCGAGCGCAGCAGCTGAAACCAAAATAGCGAGAGCGTGTAGGAGGTTCTCCTAACGTCCCCGCCACTCACCTCTGAGCCTCAGTAGTCCCTGATAGTACTGGCACTTTTCGCCGTCTGCCTGTAAACGCTAATGAGCGCCACGGGTCGATTTTCGGAATTCTGTGGAGTAAACGGTGTAGTGTTGGCTGGGAAGCGGGATAAGAAAACTCGTTCCACTAACGCATTGCCTGGTCGCGCTCAGCGGTGGACTGATTTACTGCAAGATGACTGTTAAACGAAGGCCGATCGAATCTACGAAAGCACCGAGGAATCAAGGTTTTTCGTGCCAACGTCACCGGGGAAGCGAACCCGCAAATCGAAGTCCCGGTCATTCCGTCGGACACCGGATCTTCTCAACAAACCCTTGACGCCGCGGCCCTGCCGACTGCTGCGCAACCGCGCAACCATTTCGCGTCGACTCCATAAGAGCTTAGCAACCGATTTACAAAGGCCGGTTGCCGCGATCGCCGCGCTGGATTTGCGGCTTAGACGCCGCGCGCAGCGCCTACTAAGACGTCATTGTCACAGGGTATGATTTGCCCGTATGGGCTCTTTCCGAATGTGTGCGTGGCGGTCGCGAAATAGTAGGTTTCGTTCGCTACTGGAGTGAATGATGAGTTGTTGCGCGCGCGAACGGCGATGGCGCCTTTGGGTGGACTCGACGGTTGCCGGGCGGCTATGCGCCTTGCGCATTCGCCGAACACATGTTTACTCAGGGAGCAGGGACAACTAGATTCTTCCAACCTAGACCGAGAACGAGTTGCCAGACGAGCAGCGGCAGCAAGGAGAGCGCGACGTTGCGAGGCGTAAGTACCTGAAATGCGACGATCGCGACGGCCTGGACTATCGTGAGTCCCAATCCAAACCAGGGCGCAGCAGCCGACGTGCGGACCCTAACCAGCTGCAACGATAAAAGGAGCATCGAGAGGGTCATCAGCGCGATTGCCAGCTTGGTAGAGTATTGAATTATAATCGCGCCGGCCGCGATAGCCGCGCGCATGTCAACGCTTCCGTCACCGAGGGTTAACTGCGGCGCGGCAAACGCCGGGATGAGAAATCCGTCAAAGCTTCCCGCGACGTAGATAGCGGCCGTCGCGGTCGCGAACGCCAGCGCTGCAAGCGCCACGAGCGGACGACTGAACCCAAGCTGCGCACAAAAGGCGAGGACGCACGTTGCAACGACGAGTTGCAGGCCGATGGCGACCGCATGTATCACGCCTAATTGGAAACGAGCCTTAAAGAGCAGCTCGAGAAGATCTTTGTCGCTAAGTCCGTGACTGCTGCGGGCGGCGGGATGGTTTAGAAGCGTGACGAAGATTAACACCGTGGCCCATATCAAAATTCGCGCAAAGGTACCGCCCTGTTTATCCTGCATGTCGATGAGGGTAGCGCCCCAGTGAGTAGATACAATAGACACTCGGGTCGAAGTGTCCGGAAAAGCCGTGACGCGATCGTCACGACATTCAACGGCCTCGTCTTAAACGGTTGGTATGCCGAGACGGGGGTAAGCGAACTCGTGGTGAAGGCGGGAGTTGGCCGTTCGACGTTCTACGAGCACTTCGACGGCAAAACTGCCTTGCTCGTCGAATGCATGTATCCGCTGCTTTCGGTTCTAGCTGAGACGGCGTCCGGAATGGACGTGCCGCGGTTGGCGTGCGTTCTCGCGCATTTCGAGGAGCAGCGCGCTAACGCCTTAACAATCTTTCAAGGTACTAGGGAGCGCTCGGCCATCGAGGCGAGTCTCGCGAAGCTGATCGCGGAGCATCTACCTCGCAACGGAAGTACTTTGCCGCGCGGCGACATTGCGAAGACCCTTTCCCGCCTGTCGATCGGGCTCATCGGCGACTGGCTCGCTGCCGATCGTCGGGTTCATTGCACTGAGTTTGGCTCCGTGTTCCTGAGGACCGCGTCGACTTGCCGACGCGCTCTGATCATGTAACGTGAACGGAACGATAGCATAGGCTGGCTGCATTTTAGCTGCCTCCGGTATCCAAGGCTCGGAATTGTAGCAGCGGTCCTGCGTCGGGATCCTTGCCGTAAAACGCTCGAGACATGGGTCCATAGTCCTGGGAGTCGCCGCGCGAAAACCCGCCCGGCCGCCGCGCACAGTCACGAGCGCAAGCCCCGCACGGCCAAGTTCACGAACATCGAGAGCAAGCTGTCCAAGCCGCGGAATGCGCCGACCGAGCCAAAGCTCAAAACGAAGGGCTCGTACTCCTGGCGAGCAGGGCAGGCTCGTATTATAGGCATACCCGCGGAGCGCGGAGCCGGCGCACAGCATTGCGTGAACGGTCGTCGGGTTCTGGGCGGACTTCTGATGTCCAACGTCCCACCGGAGTGAGATCGAGCCTACGGGCCATGAGCTGACCGCCGCAGAGGGATCCAAGGGTGGTGCGGTCTGGACAACCGGGACGACGAGCGAGAGCATGCGATTAGCCTCGATGGGTCTCTCGCCATTGCGCGACGTTCCACAACGGACTGCCGACCGGGATTGGATGCAAACCCCGCATCGAGGCAGGCGCGACAATGGCATCTACGCGCCAGAACAATGTATAAAAGGGCAAGTCACGGATCAACACGCGCTGTTCGGCCGCATAAGCGCGTGCGCGGGTGGAGCGGTCAAACTCGTCTACAGCGGAACGAACCAGCGCATCGACCCGTGGATTGGAGTAGGCGGCGACGTTGACGCCGTTCGGCGGCATCGAGTCCGACAGGACGAAGCGCGAATCGTCGGGGTCGGGCGAAACGGCGATGTAGGAGAAAAGCGCGATTTGAAACCGACCACCCATGAGCAGACCGCCGTCGTTTGCCGCAGCGAGAAGGAGGTTCGCCGAAACGTTCTTGAGCGCGACGTCGATCCCGGCGGCTTTGCACTGGGCTTGAGTCACGATCCCGAGCCAGTACCGCTCTTCGTCGCCCGTCGCGCTGACGAGCGTCATCTGGGGGTGCGCGATGCCAGCAAGGCGCAGTTCCCGGCGCGCAGCGCGCAGGTCGAACGGATAGAAATGCACGTGCGGGTCGCGCGCCCAAGAATCCGGGCCCTGGTCGAGCGGCGCCAGGCCTGCATAACCTCCGAAGAGCTGTGTGCGAATCCGAATCGGATCGAGCGCGTAGGCGATTGCTCTGCGGACGTGAACATTACTCTGCGGCCCGCTCCCGGACCGCAAGTTGAAGGTCAGGTGCTCCCATTGGAAGGTTGGCGTTGCAACGATTTGGAGTGACCGCTCGGATTGCAACGGCGTTAATGCCGGCGCCGACAGGTGCAAGGCAACTTCGACCTCGCCCGTGAGGAGCGCTAGAACCAGACCTTGTTCGTTTGGAATGATACGGATAACGACTCGCGCGAAAACCGCTCGACGATCTGCATAGGGGTTGCGCTCGAATACGAGCTCGGAGCCGCGATGCCACGCTACGAGGCGATAGGGTCCCGTTCCAATCGCCGGCGAATGCGATGAGACGAGCGCGCCTTGCCGAGTGTCAGCGAAGAGGGACAAGGCCGGTGCGTATTTCGCCTTTAGATGAATGCGCACGGTCCAGCGGGCCGGTGCATCGATCGCTCCAATGCGCGCGTACCCGCCGCGTACCGGAACGTTAGCGCGTGGGTCCACGAGCGAACGCCATGTAAAGATGACGTCGCGAGCGGTAACGGGCGATCCATCGCTCCAGCGAACGTTCCGTCGCAAATGATACACGATGGTCCGGCCGTCCGCGCTGATGCCGCAATTCGCGCGCGACGGCACTTCAATGGCAAGGTCGGGCAGAATCTCGCCGTGCGGCCCGAACTTCACCAAGCCGTCGCGCGTGAGCGCAAAAATATCGTTCGCTACGGCGAGGTTCGCGAGTCGAGGATCGAGTGAATCCGGTTCCTGCGCTTCACCAATAACGAGTGTGTTCGCGTCGAGCGCCGGGCGTGTGCAGGACGAGAGCGCGAAAGCTGCCAGGAGTATTGCCATGCACACGTGTATACAATCACGCATGTTACGCACACTGAAGCTCGAAAGCACGGCAAGCGCGCTCGCAGAGCGCGTGCGCGAGGATATTCTGCAAGGAACGTTTGCTGCTGGCGATCCGCTTCCGCAGGAGGAGATCGCAGCGCGTTACGGAGTGAGCCGAAGCCCTTTGCGCGAAGCGCTTCGCCAGCTGGAGTCGGAGGGCTGGATCGATTACCAGCCTAATCGCGGTGCGGTCGTTGCGACGATCACCGCGAAAGACGTGCGCGAGCTCTATGCCGTGCGCCATATCTTGGAAGAAGGCGCGATCGAGCGCGCTATTCCGCAGCTCGATGACGCCCGGCTGCGTGAAGCAAAACGCATCGACAGCGAGCTGCGCCACACGACCGACCCGGCGAAGGCCGTCGTGTTGCATCGCGAGTTTCACGAGACGATCTACGGTGCTCTCGAGAATCCGCGCCTGATCGAAGCGATCTTTCGCCACCACGTGCGTGCGCAACGGTTGCCGGATCCCCAAGCCCGGATCGCTGCCGTTGCTAAGGCATCGCGCGTGGATCATCGAGTACTGCTCGAGGCCTGCGAGAGACGCGACCGGCGCGCGGCGGTGCACGCGACGCGCGAGCACCTCAATCATACGGAGGCGATCTTGCTCAAAGGACTCGAGTAGCGCGAGAAGCGCTCGAGAAGGTCGGCAATGGCGGATGCGCCGCGCACGAAATCCTCGAGACGTATATTCTCGTCTGGCGCGTGCTTGCAGGCGCCGGGGTAGCTGCAGCCGATGCCTGCAAAGGGAATGCCGAGATGGCGCACGACGTGCGCAGCGGGCCCTGTTCCACCGACGAGCGGCGCCACGATCGGCTCCTTTCCGTAGTGTTCGCGCAGCACGTCGATGGTGAGCGCAATGAACGGATGATCGGGGTCACTGCAGGCCGCGGTAGATGCGGCGCCGGACGGTGCGACCTCGATATCGCCTAATCCGTGACGGGCGAGGTGCGAGCGCAAGGCTTGCAGCACCGTTTGCGGATCTTGCCCCGGAGCAAGACGGAAGTCGAGGCGGGCGTTCGCCGTCGCCGGGAGCACGGTCTTGTGGCCGCTTTCGATATGACCAGCCCAGAGGCCAGAGATGTTACATGTCGGTGAAAACACGGCTTCCCGCAAGGCGTATCCGCGGCGGCCGGCAACAAAGCGATCTACGCCGTATTCGTTGCGATAAGTCGTTTCTTCATCGGGCATCGCGTGAAGCAGCTCGCGTTGCCGCTTCGTCGGCCCCGTTGCACCGGTATCGAACCCGTCGACTGTAATGCTGTCGCCTTCGCCTCGCATCGTTGCGAGCGCATGTACTAAACGCCACGCCGCGCTCGGCAATGCGTGCGCCCATCCGGAGTGAGCGTCGTGGCGCATGGTTCGCGCGCAGAGTTCGACGAACAGCAGCCCCCGAACGCCGAGCCAGATTTGAGGACGTCCTTCCCCATCGATCTGTCCGGCCTCCCAAATGCATGCATCAGCGGAGAGCAAGTCGCAGTGCTGTGCAATGAACGTCTCGAGAGTGCGACTGCCGCTCTCCTCTTCGCCTTCGACGAAGAACGTGAGGCGGAGCGGAAGATCCTCACCGTATCGCTCGCGGAGAGTGTCTAGCGCCGCGAGGCGCGCGATGATCTCGCCCTTGTCGTCGATAACTCCACGCGCGAAGAGCTTCCCATCGCGCAACGTCGGTTCGAAGGGCGGCGACGTCCATTCGTCGAGCGGCTCCGGCGGCTGCACGTCGTAGTGATTGTAGAGCAAGACCGTACGGTCACCGTGGCCCACATGACCAACGACGACGGGGTTACCTCCAGCGGAGAGGACCTGCGTCTCGACTCCGCGTCGGCGTAAGGCCTGCGCGAGCCATCGCGCAGCCTCGGGGATTCCTGTGTCCTGGCTCGAGACGCTTGGGATGCGCGCAAAATCGCTTAGCTCTTGAACATATGCGTCCAGATTGCGCGCAACAAATGCGGTCCTGTCGTTCGCGCCCGAGTCCTCAACGATTTGTGGGTTGGCTCCCTCGTTTGACGACTCCATGTGCCATAGTGTATACATGTATACAAGCATGGGTCAAGCAATTTGGGTAACTGCCGCCGCGATCGTCATCACGCTTGGGTGGTTTCTCCCGGTACGCGAAGGCGCTGTGGCTTGGTCCACGCCGCCTGTTCTGCAGATGCACCCCTGCGTGGTGGGGCGCAGTCGCGCTCCGGCCGAGTGTGGGGCCTTCCGGGTTTACGAGAATCGCGCGGCGCATGCTGGGCGGACCATCGAGCTGGGCTTCATCTTGCTCAAGGCGCAGCATCCCAGCGGCCGGATGATCTATTTGAATCCAGGCGGCCCTGGCGGGCTTACTACGATTTACGCGAGCGTGCTTACGGGCAAGCAGCCCCCGACGTACATGAAGGCGCTCTGGATTCTACGTGACCGCTACGACATTCTGCTGCTCGACAATCGGGGCATAGGCGAGTCGCATTCACTCGACTGCAGCACCATCTATTCACAAGCAAATCCAGCGCCGTACTATATGGAACTGTGGCCGTCGACAGCCTTGCGTGCATGCCGCGAGCGCGAGGCTCGGATCAGCAACTTGAGCCAGTACGTTACGGACAATGCGGTCGACGATCTCAACGACCTCCGCGCAGAGCTTGGATATCGGAAGATCGTGCTCTTTGGCGACTCGGGTGGAACCTATTTCTCTCTGATGTATATGCGGCGCCACCCCGCGAGCGTCGAGAGCGCCCTGCTCAACGGTGTCGCACCACCGCACCTGTTGATCGTCCCGCTTCCCGACGCGCACGCGGCCCAGCTTGCTGTCAACAACCTTATCCGCGAATGCGCGTCGGACGGCGAATGCCACGCCCACTTTCCGCTCCTGGAGCAGCATTTTGCAGCGCTACTGACGCGTCTCAACCGCGGCCCGATTGCAATCACCATTCGAAATGAGAGCACTCATCGGCTGCAGCAGGTCCTGCTTTCAAAAGAAGTCTTCGCGGATCGGATGCGACAGGCGCTTTACTCCTCCGGATTCGGCAAATACGTGCCGCTTGCGGTCGAGGACGCATACCGCGGTAACGATCTAGCCTTGGGTGAACTGATTGATAGCGTGACGCTTTTTTTTGCGCACATCCTAGATACCGGTGCGAACCTTTCATACACCTGCGCCGAATATGTACCATTCATTACCCCCGCGATGATGGCGCGTACGAGCGCAGGATCGTTCATGGGCGATTTGCGCGTGCGCGCTCAACAACGCGCCTGTGCAATTTGGAGCGTACGGCCCGTGCCGGCATCGGAGAACACGATTGTCAGCAGCACGCTACCGGTACTCATGGTTTCCGGCACGAACGATCCTGCAAGCCCGGCCATCTTCGCGCAGCAGGAGCTGCCGTATCTACCGAACGCGCAGCTCGTGTTGCAGCGCGGAGCAGGGCACACCGACGATTCCGACTGCACCGTTGGGCTGGAAGTGGACTTCATACTCGCGCATTCTGCAAGAGGGCTTGATGCCGCGTCCTGCGCCGGCTCGTGGCACCGTCCGCCATTCGTGTATTCGTTGCCAGGCACGTGAGGCAAATGAGCGTAAGCGCCCGCAGCAGCCGGCTCCCGGCGATGGACATCCTCCGAGGTCTTGCCATCGTATTCATGGCGCTCGATCACGCCCGAGACTTCACGTCGAACATTTCCTTTGAGCCGGAGGACCTCACGCACACATTCCCGGCGCTGTTTTTCACGCGTTGGGTGACGCATTACAGCGCGCCAGTCTTTTTCTTCTTGGCAGGAACCGGAGCATATTTGATGTTGTCCAGGACAGGATCGATCCGCGCCGTGTCGCGTTTTCTTTGGACACGGGGGCTCTGGCTGATCCTCGTCGAGTTCACAATCGTGTGGTTCGCTTGGACGTTTCTCTTCCCCGGACATCTTTTCGGCGTTTTAGCGTCACTCGGCGTGTCCATGATCTTGCTCGCGGCTTTGATTCGCCTCCCCATACCATGGCTCGCCGGCATTTCATTGCTAGTGATATGTGCGCACGACTTGCTCGATCCGATAACAGTGCACTCCGTCGGCAGCCTAGGTTGGATCTGGGCGCTCTTGCACGCGCGCACTGTGGTAGTGTTGCCTGTCATCAACTGGCCCACATTTGTGTTATTCCCGCTGATCCCGCTTGCGTTCGTGATGTCCGCGGGGTTTGCTTTTGGCACTGTGATGAGCCGCAGTACCGAGGAGCGGGTAAGAATAGCTGCAGTGATAGGGTGCGCCGCTACAGTGTCGTTCCTAATACTTCGTGGATTCAATCTGTATGGCAACCCCGCCGCGGCATTCGCCGCTTCCTCGCCGGGGCCGTGGCATCCGCGAGGGACGTTGGCCATGTCGGTCGTCTCGTTCTTGGACGTCGAAAAGTATCCGACCTCGCTGCAGTTTCTGTTGATGACGCTCGGTCCGGCGCTGATACTACTCGCCGTCGTCGACCGCGTGACGTCGCGAGGGCGCGTTCCCACGCTATTGCGCCCGATACTCGTATTCGGGCAAGTGCCATTTTTTTTCTACGTGCTTCACCTCTTCGTGATCCATCTTGCCGCGATTGGGATCTTTGTCACTATAGGCGCTCCCATCGGTTGGCTTTTGCACGGCGGATTTTTTGCGGCTCAGCCACCAGCCGGACTCGGACTCTCATTGCCAGAAGTGTGGTTGTTTTGGCTTGCCGTCGTTGCCGCTTTATATTTTCCGTGCGCCGCTTTTGCGCGTTACAAGAAGCTGCACGATGACTGGTGGCTAAGCTACCTATGATTCGCAGTCTCGCCATCGTGACGGCGTCATACCTGCCGCTTTACAATCCCGCAGATGCCTCCGGTATCCAAGCCTCGGAACTGTAGCGGCGGCCCTACGTCGGGATCCTTGCCGTAAAACGCTCGAAATATGGGTCCATAGTCCTGGGAATCGCCGCGAGAAAATCGTTTATCCCTACCCCAGGGCGGAGTGCGGCCACGAAGACGAGTTCCGATGGCGTTTTCGATCCGTTCTCCGCAGTAGTGAGACCCGGCTTCCAGTCGCTAATGCTTGCAGCACATAGTCTGAAGACGTTGCCGCGGCCCAGCGTCGAGCAATCTCGGCATATATCATATAAAGGGAGCCACTCGAAATGAGCATCTCGAGATTTACCGCGGAGACACCGTGCTTCGTTACTTCGAGGATCTTTCGAGCCGCGAGATTGCTTCGATCCTGAGAATACACGACGGTGCTGTGCGCTTTCGGCTCATGGTCGCCAAGCTACGATTGCGTCAGCTGCTAGGAGGTTTTCAAAGATTCTACAGATTCCGCCGGCGAGGTGATGACCAATGCATTCCGAATTTGAGACAATGTGCGAGCATGCACGGGCAAGCATCTCCGTGCCGGAGATCCCGCTGACAGTGGCGGTGCCGCAGCGGCCGCGGAGTTATGGAGAGGAGCTCACGTATCGTTCGGCCCTTCCGGTACGGTGCAGATGTCGACGACGGACGAATTTCATGTCAAGAAGGATCCAACGCCGGAAAATCTTCGCACTATCGCTCGCGACGCAACGTTCCCGGTCCAAGTATCCGAGCTTCCAGGCGCCGGCGACGGTCGAACCACCTGCTGCGGATCTGGCCCGCCAAAGTTTTTCAACCTGGTGAGCCCCGGCTCAGTTCGAGGTCATGCACCATCCGCTACCCGAGGGCGCGGTCACCCGGGGATAGGAGAAGGCCTTTCAAAACGAGGCCCCTCGGCACGAGCACGGGTTGGCTTATCTCGAATCTATGGTTAGCTCTCGGGACCCTCCCCGTCCCGCTCGCAAATCAGGCAGATTCGGTGACCGTCGCGCTCTTCATGCAGGTCTTTTCGATGTTCACATTCGCTGCAGTTTAAGATATCAGTTGCGTCGATCGAGTCGAGTGTTGCGTCGCCTAGTTCCTTTTGCAGAATCAATGACTTTAATCAGGCTCTCCCAATAGCATCATAGGCTGCTAGCGGTACCTGCCTACGGGAATGCTCTACCGAATCCTTAAGCACGTCACCACGATTCTGCACCCATCAAGAGTCCGCTTGAGTTGCAGTTCGACGACCGTACTATTTCGATAAAGCCACGCGTTCGGACAGCTCCAACTTATGACTGTCCCATTGGCTCCCTTGGTTCACGCTAGGTATGACGTTGGGATTCTTGAAGGCAAACGCTCCGTTTGGATTGGGCAGTACCCAGACGATGAGATCCCAAAGTGACGGGAATAAGAAAACGCGCTTAATCTGGCTGCCGCTAGCCGCCTTTCCCATTTTCACCACCGTGGTGGCACTTGGATTATCCGGATCGCCGCCGCCAGCCGCGAAGTCCTTTGCCATGATGTAGCCATAGCTCTCACCGTCTGCACCTGAGAAAATATAATGAACGTGCGCTGGGAAAGAAACCCACCGACCCGGCTCGATTCCCCAAATCTGTGGTCGCGCCGGAGAATTCGCCTTTAGGACGGAATAGTCGGCGCCAAGTAGATGCCCGTTAACATCGTACCAAAGTTGACTTGGATGCTGCGGATCGGAACTTTGCCACTGCAGATTTGCGTAACTAATTGCGCCGGTCTTATCCTCGTTGGTGTAGCGGAAGTAACCCGCCTTGATTGCATCAGCACTGGTAGGGAACCGAAAGGCCAGATCTTTCTGAATATCGTCGACGAAAGCTTGCTCGGCTTCGTGAGGATGTGGGTCTAGCGTTGGCGTTGGCGTTGGCGCCGGCGACTGAGCTGCCGCGACGAGCATGGTTGACGAAAAGCAAATTGTAAGGGTCAGTATCCTAGTAATAATCCACATAGCGCATCAAGTATAATACCGTAGAGCGGCTGCCCTTTAACGCCAACCACGATAAGGCAATCATGATTCACGATAAGGAGGATTTACCTGAGCCTTTGGCTCGAAGTCGCTGATTCTGACTCGCTCCCCGCGTATACGTAGGACGCTTTCCTCTGAAAATCGAGGCGTTTGGCACGCTAGCCGCCTCCATCTTGGAATCGGCTACAGATCATCGATAAACCGTACGAAGGTCGTGGAAAACTAATGCGCGATCTCGAGACGATACAGCGACGCCTGGACGCATCGCCGTTTGGGCCTTGGTGGGGATTGCTCGTCGAATCCGTTTCTAACGGTGGTTCGTCCGTGCGTCTGCCACATCGTCGAGAGCTCGAGCGATCAGGGGGCGCCCTTCACGGCGGATGCGTCGTTGTTGTTGCAGACGTTGCCGTTTGGGTCGCGATCATGACCGCAGTAGAGGGGAGCGAGGGTGCGCTCACAGTGCACTTGACGACCGATTATGTCGCAGCTGCCCGAGGAGACATAATAGGGACGGCGCGTTTGATTAAGGTCGGTCGCCGGTTGGCGGTAGGGGTCGCGGAGGTTCGCACAGATGACGGAACGATCGTCAGCACGCATCAAGTAACCTACGCTCTGCCGCCGGGCGTGGGTATCACTGAGGGTTCGAGCTAGCCGTCCTTACCCGTGTCACCCGCCCACGTTCTTGTAGTGACCGTGGCAAAGAGCTTCCTGGAGACTTTCATGGCGTGCTTACGCCGCGGGATCACGGCTGTTTCGCGCTGCGCGGCTATTCGTGTTTAACGATAACTTCATCGTGTTTTTCGAATTAGCTGATGGAGCACCTGGAGCACCCCAACGCGCTGCAGAACTCTGCACGCGAATCGAATCATGATACGAAGATACCACCCGCAACAACTCCAGGACCATCGCATTTGTTCGCGAGATGCGTGAAACGGAATCGGGTAGGATTTCGGTCAGCTGCGAACTCACTGCGATACACATGGATCGACGCGTACGCAAAGCGCTGCCTTTTCCGAATCGAATAATGGAGACGGTCCAGTCCATGCTGGAGCCGCTAAAAACGGACTTAATTAAAGTGTACGAAGCGTGCTCGGCGGTCCTGTGGGAGAGGATGCTTCGTCGCCTTCATAAACGCCTTTGTCGGCAGAATGCTTGCATATGCACTAGGCTCATACTATCGCTCCGTCAAGGGCCTCAGCGCTTGGGACCCACTCCCCTTCTGCCCCCTCGGAGGATCGGCTGAATCCGCGTGGAGCTCTCCTATCACATCGTCGACGTCTTCACGCCATACCGTTCCAGGGAAACCTCTTAGCGGTCTTCCCCTATACGCCCTCAACAGTCGATTCGACCACAATGCAACGGATCGCTCGAGAGCTGAACCTATCGGAAACAACGTTCATACTTCCCGAGGAGTCGAGCGAACGCGGCACGCGCGTCCGGATTTTTTCGCCGACATCCGAAATGGAGTTTGCAGGGCACCCGACGACCGGAACGGCGTTCGTTATGCGGCGCCTGGCGATCGTGGCGGCGGATTCACAGTGCTTTGTTTTGAACGAAAACGTCGGACGGGTTCCCGTTCGAATCGATGAAGGGGGCAATCCGATAACTTGGCTAACGACTCCGCCGATTGAAAAGCTCGCGGAATATCCGCGTGAGAGCTGCGCGTCTATGTTGGGGCTGGGCGAAAACCAGCTCATCGCCGATGTTCCGTGCGAGCTACTCTCGGCCGGCAATCCCAACAGCTATATAGCGGTCCATAATCCGGCGATCGTAGATGAAGCTTGGCTCGATTCGACGGCGCTCTCGCAAGTGGTAAGCGATCGCACTTCCCCGACCTGCGTCTTTGTCTTTGCCCCTACGAAATCAGGTGCGTACTCGCGCATGTTTTCGCCACAGCTCGGGATAGCCGAAGACCCCGCAACCGGCAGCGCCACGGGGCCTCTCACACTCTTCATGATGAAACACAGACTTATTTCCTCGGACGATGGTACTCGTTTTACCAGTGAACAGGGCGTGAAAATGGGGCGACGAAGTCTAATCCACGTGCAGGTGCATGGCAAAATGGGTGCCGATGGCATTGAAGTCGGTGGCCAGGTTGCGGAGGTTGCGACGGCAACGATGCGTTTACACACTCCCTCCCTCGCGTGAACCGGCCGACGCGTACGTTCGACCCCTCGAAGGCAATCGTCTGGATTTAAACCGGTTGCGGCCGTGGACCTGAGCCGCGACCGCGGCCGCACTTTCGCTGAACGCTCGAAAAGGATTCGCAAAAACCACCATGGACAACACTATCCTTCGGATATGGCACGTCTGGGCTTCCAAAGAAAAGGCCGATGCATTTCATGACCTGTTTGAGGAAGTGATCGGCACGAAGATTCGAGCCCAGCACATCGACGGCTTTCAGGATATTCAACTGGTACGCCGTGACGTTGACGGGGACGTCGAGTTTCTGATCATCATGCGATTTGATTCCATCGATGCCATCAAGGCGTTTGCCGGCGACAATTACGAGAATGCGATCGTCCCGGAGAAGGCGCGAGCGGTCCTCGGTCACTGGGATGCCAGCGCGCTTATTTTTCGGCGCGTTGCAATCATTGCGCAGTAAAAAAGTCGGCCGCACGCCCATCGGTCTTAGCCATCTACGCGGGCAATGCATCGCTTGCTCGCTTTTAACGCTGCGAGCGCGCAATCGAATGCTACGAATCGAGAGAATATGGTACGCGCAAGGACCTGTCACGCCGAGCCTATCGGGCGACTGCGCTCGCTAAGGAGGCGAAGCGCGATCCCGAAGTGGAAATCGCAGTATGCGAAAAGCAATCGCGCGACACCATAAGGATGTCAAGCCTACTGCGGAGTTCGTTGGATACGTCGGGTCGCTGCACCGCGCCATTCACAGCATAGGTTTATTCCTTGAAAGCGCGCTGGAAGGTAGGCTCTCTCAGCCCGAGGCCATGGTCCTCCTACACCTCTGGGGCAATCCCGACTCGACGATTAATGACGTGCATCGCGCATTTCTTCATCGCCGTTCTACGCTGACGAGCGTCCTCGATCGCCTGGAATCGAAGCAGATCTTGGAGCGGACCATTAGTAAAGACGATCGCCGCAATTTCGTACTCAAGCTTACGAAGTCTGGGCGAGAGCTCGCCGCGCGAGTAGCAGAATCCCTCGTCACGCTCGAAAACAGCGTGAACGCACGAAAGGCGGAATGCGCGTCGGCCTGGCGTCTTCTCGAGAAGACCGCCCTGGAGGCGGCCGAACTCGTGGGCGAATGACCTCTTAACACTTGGCCGCAGCTTGACATAATACGTTATCGTACTATACAATTTCGATATAATGATGCCATTACTCCCGCTTCTTGCTCTGCTTGCGCCCTCGCCAATCGCACCAATGGCCGAGTCGCCCGGTGGCCGCCTCCACGTGGAGCGGTCGTTCACGATCACGCTGAATGCGGGCACCGAAGTCGCCACTCGAGCCTTCGGTGCCGTTGCCGAGGAGCGTTGGGCCCCTGGATTCAGCCCGCTCTTTGCATATCCTAATCCGCCCAAAGACGTCGAGGGTGCGGTTTTTACGCTCCAAGTCCCGCGCACCCAAATATGGCTTCTACAAACCTGGGACATGGTCGACCATGTCGTGCGCTACGTTGCGGTCGATCCCGGCATCAAAATCTCGGTCATTGTTATTCGGGTCACGCCCTTTGGAACCAACCAGAGTCGCGCGACCGTTACGTACGACCGTACGTCGCTTAGTACGGCCGGCGATGCCGAGGTTGCGGAGTTTGCCAAGACCTTTGTAAACCAAGCGTCCGAGTGGGAAAACGCGATAAATGCGTACCTCGCCAAGACCGGTGCGCCGTAGTGGATGTAAAGGAGCTCGTTTCGCGGCTCGAATCCTTGTCGCTCTCCAACTCAGAATTCCACCATCGCCAGCACCTTGAACTCGCTTTCTGGTACTTGCAGAGTAAGGGCACCGAGGCCGGAAGCCAAGCCATTATTCGCGCGATCGAAACATTCGCGAAGCACCTCGGACATGCGGAGAAGTTTCACCAAACCATCACTCTTTGTTGGATTCGCTTAGTTGCTGCCGCCATCGCAGCGGCAGATTGCTACGAAACGCCGAACGCACTGATTTCCAAGCACCCGGAATTGCTCGATAAGCACCTGCCGCTACGCTTCTATTCTAGGGACGTACTTTTTAGTGACCAGGCGCGTACCCAATGGGTTGATCCCGACATCGAGCCGCTGCCGACTGTCGTGGTGCCTGCACCCACGTAGTGAGGAATCACCTAAGGATGGATGTCGATTTGGCAGTCCGGTTTCGTGCCAAGGGTCGACGGCTTTTCGGTCGACACCACGACAGTTCTCTCCCGGTGCTGCGCTAGGAAAGCGCGCAGCATCCGCTCCAGCCGTTGCGTGGCCGGTGTAGCGTCCACTCCTTTCCGCCTCGCAACACCGATCTTCATTATGGCATCCCATCCAACGGGTCGGCGAAGCACCGTCTTGGGCGGTGGCGGCGTTACCCCGCTCGCCGGCACGATCGCGATGCCTAAGCCTGCCTGCACCGCAGCTTTGCGCCCTTCTAGCGAATTAATCGTGATGAAAGGGAGCGGCGAGCAAGAAGGGTGCAAAAAGGCCTTGCCAAGTACACGACGCGTGGCTTGAGAATCCTCCACGATAAGGGGCTCTCCAGCAAGGTCGGCCAACCCAATCTCCCGATAACTTGCCAACCGATGCTCAGCCGGCAGGAGATAGCACAATGACTCAATCAGCAATGACTCGAAGGCGATGTCCTCAGTTTTATACGTCTCCGAAGCAATAAGAAAGTCTAGAGTCCCTGAGCGTAACGAACGATACAACGCCTGCTCGGCGCTGACTTCTACTGAGACCATAACCGACTCCGAATCCCGAACAAACTCCCGCAAAATACGGGCTAGGTGCACGTTAACGAATGGTTCGACGCAGCCAAGCCGCACGTTGCCGCTAACGCCCGAAGCGAACTGCGCCAATGACGTCCGCACGTCGCTCGCGTGACGAAGCAGACCCACTGCCGAGTCTCTGAGAAGCCGCCCTGCCTCCGTGGCGATGAGTCGTTTACCGTTTCGTTGAAACAGTTCGATGCCAACCTGATTTTCAAGCTGCTGAATATGCTGCGTGACCGTCGACTGCGCGTATCCCAATTCGTTGGCGGCCGCGTTCATACTTCCGTTCTCCATGACGGAACAAAACGTCTGCAGCAGCCGCAGATCGAGAACAGAGGCAGAGAGCCGCTGGCCGTTGTCTCGAACCGAGGTTAAAGGCGCAATCAGATAGCGATCTCTTCCTCGGTTACAACCCGAGCCGAACCCTGGACTGCGGTGCGAATGGTAGTACCGTCACGGTTTTCGACGATGACCTGAATCGAACTCGGTGCCCCCATCGCGTAACCCTGAGCGACTTGAACGTAATACTGGCCGGGAGCGCAGTCTGTATCATACTTGGCGAAGTATCCCCCCAACGCTCCAGCCGCAACTCCCGTTGCGGCATCCTCTAGGAATCCAGCCCGCAGTGGAAACTGCCGAGCCTCGACGTCTGCATGGAGCTTATTTGTTTGCCGCGTAAAGGGATATATTCCGGTCACACCCGTTGATTCACAAAGACACCACAATGCGTCATAATCCGGCTTCAAGGAGTTTAGGATGCGCCAATCTTTAAGCGGAACGATGAGTTTCGGTCGAGACACTGAAACTGATTGAACGGGGCCCCGATCGGTTACAACGTCGCTAGGCTCGATGTTCAGCACGCGAGCGACGTCAGTTGGATCGGCGAGTTTGCCGAACGTGGGCGGAAGCTGCTCCAACGTTACGAGTGGGTCGTGTTCTCCGTCGATAACCGTCACGTCGAAATCCCCAGTTATGGTTTCCACGAGAATCCGCCCTACCGAGGACCTACCTCCCACGGCAACGCTGACGCCAGCGATGGTAGCGTGACCAGACACACCCATTTCGTGGTCAGGAACGAAATATCGCATGCGGATACTACCGCCGCGCTGCGCCGGCAAAATGAACACCGTGTCAAGTCCGAAACGGCGGGCCAATCCAAGCATCGCCGTATCAGACAACGCGGCAGCATCGGTCACGACGGGGCAGGGGTTTCCCCCTCCGGGGTTTGCTGCGAAGACTTGAGTGTGGACGACTCTCACGATTTTTCGCTGTGCGTATGCCTAAGCATCCGGATCGGCCGCAAAGCCGTCGCACTTGCGAAGTGAACTCTTCATACACGGGCGGCACACGACGGTCATCTCTCCGCGCTCACAGGGCCGCTCAACATCCCCGAAGGCAGCAGTACAATGGTCTGACTTATGCCTTCGATCATGTCGCCGGTGACCACTCTTAGGCTTTCCCATTCATCGCACTCATGGAACGCCTTCAGCATTTGTTCGCGATGGCTGAGCGATGGGAACGTTCTCAGCCAAACAATCGTATCGCTCTTTTCAAGGTCGCAAAATGGCCCGACGAATGCTATTCCAACCGAACGGAAAAGCGGTGCTACCTTAGTGTGAAAACATTGTAGAAACTCTTCGCGACGGCCCACTTTGAGCTGATATGTGCGGATCTCTGTTATTACTTCACTATACTGCGCCGCCGCGGGCTTATCGCTCATAGACTATCCTCCTTTGCTAGTGGCTCTAATAAATCGCTGCCGTCAGCATGCATTCGCAATTCCACGTGTCTCTTACGGCGCTGCCTCGAGAGGTTAGCGCGGCAACGCAGCATCGATCACCTGATCCAGCGTAGCTAACCGATTCAACGCGTCCGCGAAGCGGCCGCCGGCCGCGCCGAATCCGATACGGAAGTGCTCAGGCTCGCCGAAACAATCGCCTGGTACGAGCAGCACGCCGTGCTCGGCCGCCGCACGGCAAAACGCTCGCGTGCCCTCGCCCGATCGCAGCCACGGATAAGCCGTCAATCCGCCGCGCGGCGGGATCCAGCCGAACGTATCGCGGCGCTCCGCCATAAACGCGTCGAGCGCAGCAAGATTACGGGTCGCCGTCTCCTGCGTCTTCCCCCAGACTTTCTCGCGCGCGCGCACCGCAACTTCGGCCAATATTTCGCCGGCCGAGGAGTTCGAGACCGAAAAATAGGATCGCGCGTTCTTATAGGCTTCGCGGCGGCGTGCGTCGCGTTCCACGATCCACCCCGCTCGGGTTCCGGCTAGCGGAAACGCTTTCGAGAAATCGCTGACGACCGTCGCGTTCTGTAATCGCACCGCCGATTGCGTAGCGGCCCCGTGATAGATCGGATGGTAGACCTCGTCGCTGACGAGCGTGATGCCGCGTGCGGACGTAAAATCGTGCAAGACATTCATCTCGGCATCGCTCAACGTAGTGCCGGTCGGGTTGTGCGGGTTATTGACGAGAACGAGCGTGGTGTTGCTATCGGTCAGCGCTTTGATCTCGGCAATGTCGATTTGGAATCCGTTCTGGCGCCGAATCTTGTAAAAGCGCGTCTCGACTCCGAGCGATTCGGGTAAGGTCGAGAACGTCGGGAAACCGGATTGCGGAAGAACGACGTTCGCTCCGGGTGCCGCTGCGAGCCAGAAGAGAATGAGCAGAGCTTCAGAAGCGCCTGCAACGATCTGGACGCATTCTTCATCGACAGCGTGCATCTCGGCGATCGCCGCGCGCAACCCGAGGGAACCGGAAGCGCGCCCGTAGGTCAGTTCGTGATTCAAATAGCGTTCGCGCTGGGCTTCGTCGGCTAGGTCCAGAATTTCGTTCGCGGTCCACACGGGTCCCGTGCTGCCGCCGAGATCGAAGTCGATGTCGTGAGCGTAGGTGTCCATCCAGATATCGAGCGCGAATGGTTTGAGCTCCATACTATCCTCTCAATGTGATCGCAGTACGGGGTTTCGAACTCCTAAAGCGTCGATCATGACCATTGATCCACGGGGCAGTACGACTACGCCAGCTTGGGGGTACCTTCGCGACCTTCACTGCACTCAAACGGTTCGTACCCTATGCCGTTACCAGCGACGGGGCCGGGATGCTCATGACACCCCTTGCCAACTCGGCAACGTGCCCGCCAACGTCGATGCCCCCACCGCCCCTCTCACCGTGTACATATACGTGCAAGAAGCTCTGCCGGCCCATTTGGGTTCCCTGTTCGCTAACCAAGCGTGTACCGTCGGCGCTTTTGGCCAGGCCGTGTTTCATCATAAAAAGCGCTAAAGGACCGGTGGCACTCCCCGTGGCCGGATCTTCTGCGACCCCGATCTGCGGACCAAACATACGCGAGTACGCTCCGGTATTGGTGACCGCGAAGACGAACACTTGAGTCGGTGTCGCGCGGCCTTTTACGATTTCTTCGAAAACCGGCAGGTCGAGGCGCGCTAGGTCAACCGTCGCGGGACGGTCGACCGCTATAAAGATAAAGGCATTCCCGGCGGTGAGAAGCTCGCATGGGACGTCCGCAAGGAGCTGATCCGTTTCAAGCCCCACCATCGCCGCACAGCGTTCGCGCGGGTATTCCGCGAGTGTCATGATGGGGGGCGTCGTCAACCAAATAACGGGATCCTCCCCTTCATCGACTCGAACGGCAACGTCGCCAACGTTTTCTTGAAGAACGAAATTCATGGCGCTGCGGGGCACGATGCCGCTCGCGCGTATGACGTACGCCGCGCCGATCGTCGGAACGCCCGCGAACGGTAGTTCCGCGTCGGGCGTAAAGATGCGCACGCGCGTCCGGCGATCGTTCGAGTCTTCGCGAATTATGAAGCTGGTTTCGGGCGGGTTCAGCTCGCGAGCTACCCTCTGCATCGTCCCAGTGTCGAGCCCGGTAGCGTCGGGGAAGACGGCGTGGGGATTGCCCCCTCAAGGGGCACCGACGTAAAAACGTCGAGGATGTAATAGGACAGGTCCATGCGATCGATGCCTCTTTGGTCTTGGACTGGGGCACTTTCGCCGACGAGCGCCCCTTCACGAAACGATAACACGGAGAGCATTGCATATGCAAGCCTTGTGCCCACAACTAACTACTGGTAGGAAGGCACCGCTGGGTTTGGTCCTTGGCCCGAGCCTAGGGATGCAGGTAGTTCGCGAGCCAGCCGGCGATCAGGTTGAGCCGTTCGACCCGGTGAATCGGCGAGCCCGTCCGCGAAAGGTTGTGATTCTCGTTAGGCACCGCGACGTACGTGACGTCGCGCCCGAGAATCTTCAGCGCGGTGAACTCTTGGAGCGTTTGGTCGATCGTCGCGCGCGTATCGAGATCGGAGTGCAAGATGAGAAGCGACGCCCTGACATTTTCGACGTACGTCAACGGCGAGAACTTTGCATACGAGGTGCTCGCTGGATCCCACGGGGGGCCCCAGGTGTAATATCCACCACCCAATCCGTTCTTGCCCGCGAAGTCTGCGGCGAGGTTTTCGCTCTGCAAGAAACTGCCGACGCGCTCACCTACCGCCGCCTTGTAACGATTGGTATGCGCGATCACCCACAGCACCGCGTAACCGCCGTACGAACCGCCCAGCACGCCCAAACGATCGCTATCCACGTCGGGCCGCTCGACGGCCACGTTCATCGCGGCCTCGACATCGGCGAACATCGCGTCGCCGAAGTCGCTTTCCAACGCTTCTTCAAAAGCATAACCATGCCCAGTGCTGCCCGCTGGATCCGTAAAGACGATGTTGTACCCCAGCGACGCGTAGTATTGAAACTCCTGAAAGAACGTATCACCAAACTGGAGTTCCGGCCCGCCGTGAATTTCGAGCAGCGTCGCGTGCTTTGTGCCGCGCGTACCCCCTGTCGCCGGCATAAACCATGCCTGGACCTTCGCATTGGGCCCTTGCGATTGGCCAGCCGGAACGTCGACCCAGAACTCTTGCGGTGTGGAGAGCGTTACCAAGGCCAAATACGCGGCGTTGACGTTGGTGAGCTGGCGCGTCTCGCCCGTCGCCAGGTCAGCCACATAGACGTCGGCCGGATGGGTAAAATCGCTGTATAGATAGGCGGCCGTTTTGCCGTCAGCGGATATGCTGCACGACCATGCCTCGCCCTTGGGCGCGGTCACGTCCGTGAGTTCGCCGTTAGCCAGATCGACGATTCGCAAGTTCGAGTATCCCGGTCCGTCGACATTGACCAGCGCCTGCTTCCCGTTGGGCAGCGGCCGCATGCACAGTCCGCCGTCTTCCCTCATGTCGCCCAGCACAGAATCGCCCCATGATACGGTGTTCTTGGCAACGATCGTCTGTGCGTCGTTGCCGTCGATCTTTGTCGAATCCAACGAAGCATACGCCGCATTATCGGTGACCCCGCTGCGAAAGGTCAAAATGCGATTTCCGTCCACGCTATAGAACAGCCCGTTGTTTGCGACGTCTTCTGATGGAAGTTTTGAGGGTTGACCGCCGTTAGCGGACACAATGTAGACGTCGTTCGGTCCCTGGTCGACCGATTCGCGCTGCAGTGAATCGAACAGAATTGTGCGGTCGTCGGGTGACCAGGCGTCGAACGCCTCGCTCCAGCGTCCGAACGTGAGCTGCTTGGCGTTGCCGCCGTCGGCGTCCACGATCCAAATGTGCAAATGATCCTGATACGTGTACCCTTGGCCGTTGGTCTCAAAAAAAAGCCGGTCGATCGTGCGGATGTCGCTCTTCTTCTCCTCGTCGGTTGGCTCGAAACCCGCTTTCGTGAAATCCACGTATGTGTTCGGCTGCGCGTCGGGCGAGTTAACCGACAGCGCAATATGTTTGCCGTCGTGGGAAACGACCGGCGACGAAACACCTGGCGCGAGGCGCGTGAGCTGCACGACCTGCTTGGTGCCTAACGTGTAGCGGTAGAGCTGCGGCATGGCCCCAGGTGCCCTTCGAATGAACACGAAGCTCGCGCCGTCGGGCATCCACGCGTAGTCGCCGTCGCCAATTTTTCCGGTGACGTTGGCGGTTATCGCGCCGGTGCGGACTTCGATCAGATCGATGGCGCGCTCGTAGGAGTTCTTTGGCCCGTTCATTTTCTTCGTCCCGACGAGGACGTGCGCTCCATCGGGCGACAGCAGCGCCGCATTCAAGAACGTCATTTTGAAGAGGTCCTCAGCTGCGACCGGCCTGGTCTGCGCCGAGGCCATGCAGGGAAGCAACGCGGCTGCCAACGTTGTGACGATGTCCCGATATCTCACTCGATCTCCCTTCGATGCGGGCCTCCCGGGATTCGCAATCTCAATCACAGTGGCTATATCTTAGCAGCCACCCATCGCGCGGCGATCTCCGAGCCCCGGGGCGAAGTGTACTGGCGCGAGCGCGCCGCTTTAACAAACTCCCAGCGTTCTGGATACGCCTCTTGACGAAACGATAGCACAAGAGTATTGTATATGCAAGTCTTGTGCGACCAACTACTTTTAAGAATGAGGCAGAGCACGCGCTTCCGCAGGGCAGGGAGCTTTGCGCCTGCACCACGTTGCGAGAACTCGCGCGTCGCGCCACGGCGATGTACGACGGCGTTCTCCAGCCGCTGGGCATGAAGCTGACACAGTACGGCGTTCTCGCGCGCCTCGATCGACTGGTTCATTGCAACCTTGCGGAATTAGCGGAGGCGTGCGACCTTGATGTTACATCCCTGTCGCGGGGATTACGTCCCGTAATTGCCAACGGCTGGGTCAAGTCGGGACAGGGCAAGGATGATCGTACGAAGCGATATGAGCTAACGGCTTATGGCAAGCAAGTCCTGCGAAAGGCTTTCGCACTCTGGTTGAAAGCGCAGGGCCGCTTGCACGAGGTTATTGGGCCGGAACATATTCGAGCGCTCAAGGGTCTCTGCGGAATTCTAAGGGGAGTGTGTCTTGGCTAAAAAGTCGATCGCAAGGCTAACGCCTGGCCCGCGCATGAGCCAAGGCGTCGTGCACGGTGGACTGCTGTATACTGTCGGCCAGGTCGATAAGGAATCTACCGACGTAGGTGAACAAACGACAAACGTGCTGGCAAAGATCGACGCCCTCTTAGCGCAAGTGCAAAGCTCGAAATCGCAAGTGCTGTCGGCAAGTATTTGGCTTTCCGACATGGCGACTTTCGATGAAATGAACCAGGCGTGGGAGCGGTAGAATGATCCGCACAATCCCGCTGCTCGCGCAACGGTCGGGAGCGCCCTCGCAGCGCCGGAATACAAAGTCGAAATTGCGGTCATCGCCGTGGCGGGCAAGGCACCATAGATGGATCTCCTGGTTAGCGGCCGCGTCGCCTTAGTGACCGGCGCAAGTTCCGGAATCGGCGAAGCCGTCGCGCTCTCGCTCGCAAAGGAAGGCGCAACCGTTGCTTTGGCTGCTCGGCGCCTCGAACGACTGGAGCAGGTAGCAGAGAACGCACGCAAGTTGGGAGCCGCAAAAGTCAAGACGTTTCATTTTGATCAGGCGGACCTAACGTCGGGTGCCAACCTCGTTTCCGAGGTTTGTAGTGCTCTTGGGCCTATCGACATTCTGATCGCCAACGGCGGTGGCCCAAAGCCGGGAACCTATCTGCAAACACAACTCGAGGACTGGGATCGCGGCTATGGTCTGGTTCTGCGAAGCATGCTCCAGCTCGTTAACGGGACTCTGCCGGAAATGAGAGCCAGACACTGGGGCCGGATTGTGGCCCTTACGTCCATGTCCGTAAAAGAGCCAATTCCTAATCTCGTCCTCTCCAACTCGTTACGGACGGCACTCGTCTCTGCCTTAAAGACGCTTTCGATAGAAGTTGCTTCCGACGGCGTCACTATTAACTCCATTGCTACCGGACGAATTCTTACAGATCGCCTCTTGCAGTTGTACGGCAACGACGAGGAGGCGATTAAAGCTGCTGCACAGCGCGACGTTCCGATCGGCCGCGCAGCGACCCCGAGCGAGTTTGCCCCGCTCGTCACCTTCCTCTGCGGTGATCCCGCGAGCTACATCACCGGACAAACGATTGCGATCGATGGTGGTTATATTAAGTCGCTGTTTTGATCCGATGTACCGCGCAGCCCAACTTATTTCGTAGGAAACGCCATGCATCTAAATGAAATCGCCGCATCGCGCAGGAGTGACTCGTCGTTGACGCCCGCCGCGCTAGGCCAACTTCTCGAGCCCTGGCTGCACGGGAAAGGCCCTCTTCGCGCACGGCTCAAGGATGCCGTTGAGAAGGCGATTTTGGAAGGGTTAATCGCCGACGGCACGCGCCTGCCATCGGAGCGTGGATTCGCCGATGCCGGCGGCGTGAGTCGCAGCACGATCGTCTCCGCTTACGACATGCTTGAGGAAGACGGACTCATCGAGCGACGGCGCGGCAGTGAAATCGTCCGTACCGAAACCGACGTTATTCGTCGACTGCAACGCCGTCACCGGAATATTGTCTTGAACGCAATCAAAGCGAACATAGACGTTATTTGCGTCGTGCAAGACATAGGAGCGCGTCGACAGCCGGCCCGGAACGCGCGTGGTGACGTTGAAAAAATCCGAACCCAGTTGAGCCTTCTGCCAGGCCCCACCGTCGAAGGAAGTAGGTTCGAGTCCGTTAGGAACTGGCTGCACCTGAAAACTCGACTGGTAGGTTACGGCTGCTGCTACGGGAATAGGTACCACACCGATCGCAGCACACAGGGCCGTGATATGTATTGCGGGCGCGCGTATTAACGAGAGGCCCTGACGGACTACGGTCGTCCCGCGAAAGGTGGTGGTCGGGGCCATATGCAGTAAGATGTTCCGTAAGCGCTTCTAATGGCACGAGAGTCGATCACCGATCCTCGCTGCTCTATTGAGTATATTGAAGGCTCACGGCAACGGATGCGATGGCCACATGGGGTCAAAGTGGTCCAAAATCCCGCACGATAAACGCCGCTACCGGCCCGCGCTAACCGAGAAGCGAATGAATCGTGCGGTCTTGATCGCCGGAAAACCGGCAGTCCTTGTGAGGAGAACTTGGCTGCGCTCCTCTTTGAGCGCGAGAGGCCGGTACCAACGACGGAGATCGTTCGGCCGGACGCTGCCCCGACAAGCTCCTTCTAAGTGTTATTGGGATTTTGGAGCCTTATCCGACGGAAGCCTCGTGCCTCTTAACCCGTATTCCTCGGAGGACTTGCCGGAGACTATCTTAGCACGGTCATTTTTGCGGAACAACTGTTCAACGTCCGAGCGAAGAAAATTCGCTAATGCGCGACGCTGCGAAGTTAGCTCTTCAGCTCCGCCTTACTGTACAACTCAAGCATTTGCGCTGCGGCAGGCGGACTCATAATGTCGAACTCCGGCGGGTTCGGAAATCCGACCTCGGCCACGCGTTGACGTGCGCGCTCGCGGTCGTAGCAGGTGTGTCGCAGATCGGCGTCGGGGCCGAGCAAGAGCCAATCCGCACTCGCCGAGCCGAACGGCATGCCGACGCTCCCGGCGTTGATAACGCGCGTCTTACCGATCATGCGGTCGAATTGCATGTGGGTGTGCCCACAGACTACGACATCCGCGTTGACGCGGGCGAATACTGGTAACAAGCGTGCTTCGTCGGTCCGGGAGGTGAAAATTTCGTTATCGTCTCGCGGCGTGGCGTGGCAGAAGAGAACCTTCCCAATCTGAGGGATCTGTAGTGTCACAGTCTTAGGCCACGTCGCGATCCACTCGTCATGCTCAGGTTCGAGATGGCGTGCACTCCAGCGGAGCATGTCCAGGGCATAGGGCGGAAGCTTCTTATTCTCGTCTCCATGAAGCATCGCGATCACCTCACGATCGCTATTCCCCATTAGATAATGAACCGGCACGGATAACGCCCGCAGCTTCTTCAGGCACTCATCTTGCATCGGCCCGCTCAGCACATCGCCCCCTACGACGACTTGATCAATCGCAAGATGTTGAAGTTCGCTCAGAACGGATTCGAGCGCTGGTAGGTTGCCGTGGATGTCGTAAAGGGCAGCTACTCGCATAGATTTTTATTTAAGCTTAACAGGGTCTCACACGTACTCGGCGAGGGTGAGGTCCACGTTGCGCGTGGCGCCGTTTTTGCTCTTTACAACGAGGTGCACGACGGTGCCCGGTGCGCCCAAGAATAGCTCGCGCAGATGGCGCAGCGAAAGCGTCGAAGATCCGTTAGCCGCGGTGATGACATCCCCTTTGATGAGCCCCGCTTCCGCCGCCGGCGTATGGGGACGCACGTCGATGATCGTGATCGCGCCCGTATTCAATAGGAACATCCCGCTGCGGTCCCATTGATCCGGATTGTTGAAAGCAGCGTTGGGCGTGAGCGTCATCGTCAGCGCGCGATAGTCGAGGGTCATGGTGAAACGTTTCCACACTGCGCCGCCGACGTTCGCGCCGAGATCCGGGGCCGCGAACGCGCCCTCCGTTTGCGTCGTGTAGTCGCCAATGAGATTCGGAAGGTTGAATCCTCCGAACGTAAGCGACCGCAGACGGCCAAGCCTACCGAGCGCCGGGCCACCGACACCAAAACCGCTCACCCCGGTAGCCGTGAGCTTCGCTGGAATAAGGTTTGGGTGGGCCTGCAGAAACGGGGCGTAGAACGTTACCGAATCGCGTGCGCCAGTATCGAGCGTGCAGGTGGTGGGGACGCCGTCGATGGCGCAGGCAAACTGCGGTACCGATTGGTTCTGCGTGATCGGTACGATGCTTGCGCCGGTTGGAGCAGTGTACGTGCCTGGCGTATTGAAAGTTACCGTATTGTTCCCATAGTCAAACGTTGTGATGAAACGCGATAGCACTTCGTAGCCTATCACCCCGTCGGTCGGTATCCCCGTACTCATCCCGACGCCCTTGCGCATCGGAAGTACCGCAAATACCTGATTGGCTACGATCGCGCCACCGACTTGCAGCGTTTTGACCGTCGCAAAGCTTGATGCTTCGGTCGCATTTCCAACGCCGCTCACTTGCAGTGATCCGCCGCCGAGCGCGTCGATCTCCTTAGCAACGTCAGTGTCGAGGATATTCCCACCGCCGGTGTCAAAGATGAAGTGATATGGGCCCTTGCCGTTGAGCATGACGTCAATGTAGACGTGATTTTCTGAAAGGCGAATCGGGACCGTTGTCGACGCCGCACCGCCGGAGATCGAAAAATCGTGCGGCGCCGAGTGCGGCTTGGCCAAATGTGCCGTACCGCCGCGCGAATTGACGTTAACAGCGGTCGCGGCGAATGACGTGTTGTTGCCTTCGCTTGTAGCGATGTCGACGCGATACGGAATCATGAGTCCGTGCACGGGACGATAATCACCCATCGTCATCGTCGACACAATCGGGCCGTACTTCTGCACCATTTTGACCGGCAGGTGCGTTGTCGCATCGAACCAGAAGTCAAAGGGCACCTTGGACTTGGGCGGCGCTACGGTGAGCAACTGGTAATGCTTCCCCTTCTCGCTTTTCGCGCCGCCCCAGACAACCGACGCGCCGCCATAACCGGGCGTCCAGAGATCGTAGTTGCCGAAATACGCTTGATTGATCGCAGTGGAACGCCCCATGACGCTGTCGTCGACAATCACCAGGCCCGTTTGATCGAGAATCCAGCTTTCGTTCCCATCCCAGCCGGTGCCGCCACCGAGCGGTGGCGTCGAAAATATCGAGGCCTGGCGCGTGCCACCCATCTCGTTCCAGCTGGCGCCGCTGCCGGAGAGGCCGGTAGCGACGACCTTGCCACGCGTATGAACCGTTTGGATCGAGCGCATTGCGCTAATGTGTAGCGCCACGCCAGATCGTTTGATGAGCGTCGTAACGCGGGGATCGGGCGCGGCCGCAAGCAATGCGGGCAACACACACGCAAGTAGTGCCTGTTGAAGCTTCATATTCGCATGTACGAGCGACCCGGAAGCGATGTTTCGGGCTGCCGGCTCTTTTCACGAATGCACCGACCTGAGCTCTTTTCGCAACTCGCCTGAGCCGGGATTCCCCATATATTCGGCCTTGGACTCGTCCCACGTCTCGATGACGGTCCAGAAGGTTAGCGTCTTGCGCGACGTAGGCGAGGTTGGGCTCGCCGGCGGCGGCGCGGTGGCGGTAGGTGAAATCGACACTTAGCGGTATAAGCGGAGCCTTTGCCCACAAGGCCGGTCGTCCCGTTCATCGGCGGCTCCGCGGAAAGCACGGGAACAATCACGACAGCGCCGACCGCTAGCGCGGGCGATACCGTAATGGCAAAAGCGTAGACGAAGCCAAGCCTACGTCCCCTTCGTGCTTCCGGCGTAGAAGATCACTTTGAAAATCGCCTCAGGCACTGTGACGAGTCTGTTCGGATCGCCGTACGCCAGGTAGAACTCCTCGTTGCCTAGGCACAAGTGATACGTGACCGAGACGTTCGAGCACTTCCCCTCGCAATCTCCACCCCCGCGAACCGCCGCTTCCATCGCCCGAGCCTACGTAGTGCTATGTCGGCTTCGCGAACTCTGCGTTGCTCGGCGCCAACGTCACGCGGACCTCGCGGTACGTCGTGTCCGTGACCGCACCGACCGTGACCGTTCACCTGCTGCTAGCCCGCGTCTAGGAGGTACGCGATGGAGACACTGTCGGCGACCAGGCCCGGAACGTTAACGATCCCGACGATTGCCGTTTTCATGTTTCCACAGGGTGCCGTTGAAGCCGTCGACCTCGACAAAAGGTTCAGTGCGAAAGGTTTGCCGATAGAATCAAATAGTGAGATCGACGTCTTGTAAGAGGGTACCGGAGCCGCCGCCGGCGACCGTGATAGCGTAGCGTGGAGTAAGGAGATAATCGCAGCCTGAATAACCTATCACAATAAGAGTCAGCTAGTTAGACCGAGGTCGTTACCGATTTGGTGACGAGGTAGCCGTCGAGACCCTCGGTGCCCCCTTCGAAGCCATGACCCGATTCTTTGACGCCGCCGAAGGGAATTTCCGCGGGGCCCAGCGCGAAATGATTGATGCCGATCATACCGGCCTGCACGTCGTTCGAAATCTGTAGCTGCTCGGCGAAGTCGCGCGTGAATGCGTACGAAGCGAGGCCGTAGGGCAGCGCGTTGGCCGCTTCGATCCCCGTCGTGAGGTCGGGGACTTTGAGCATGATCGCGATCGGACCGAACGGTTCTTCCTTGAGCAGCCGCGCACGCTCCGGAACATCGCCGATGACCGTAGGCGCGTAGTAAAAGCCCGTATCGCCGACGCGTCTGCCCCCCGTGTGAATCCGCGCGCCATTCGCTTTAGCTTCTTCTACCATGCCTTCAACCGCGTCGCGGCGGCGCTCGTTTGAAAGCGTCGCCATCTGCGTCTCGTCATGCAAACCAGGGCCGATACGCAATGAATCGGACGCGCGCGCAAAGCCGTCGACGAACTCGTCATAGATGCGTTCATTGATGAGAAATCTCGTGGGCGAGATACAGACTTGGCCAGCGTTACGGTATTTGACGCTAACGGAAAGTTCCACCGCTCTAGGTAGGTCGGCGTGTTCGGTGACAAGCACCGGCGCGTGCCCGCCGAGTTCGAGAGTGATCGGCTTGACGCCGTTGGCGCAGAGCCGGGCCAAGTGCTTGCCGACTGAAACGGACCCGGTAAACGAGACCTTGCGAATCACTGGGGAGGCAATCAATACTTCCGAGATATGCGACGGGACCCCGAAGACGACGTTGACAACGTCGGGTGGAAGTCCAGCATCGAGCAGGGCTTGCACGAGCGCAAGCGCTGTGCCCGGTGTCTCTTCGTCGGGCTTGATTATAATCGAGCAGCCTGCTGCGAGCGAGCATGCGAGTTTTCGCGCGGGAAGAATCGCGGGAAAGTTCCAGGCGGTAAACGCAGCCACCGGGCCGATCGGCTCGCGCAGCACGAGCTGGCGCACCGTTCGCCAGCGTGACGGTACCACTCGCCCGTAAATGCGGCGAGCTTCTTCCGCACACCATTCGAGGATCTCCGCCGACGACGTAACTTCAACCCGCGATTCGCGCAGCGGTTTGCCTTGCTCGATCGTCATGATCCGCGCGATCGCTTCAAGGCGCTCACGGATCAGCGTTCCCGCTTGGCGCAATATTCCGGCTCGGTCCATCGCCGAGGTTTTTCGCCACACCTCAAAACCGCGCGCAGCCGATGCGAGCGCGCGCGTCAAATCCTCATCGGTGGCTTTCGGCAACCGTCCGATCTCGGCGCCGGCGGCGGGATCGATTACGGGCAGCGACTCGCGCGCATCGGCCCGGATCTTCTCACCGGCAAGGACCATCGCCAGATCGGCGTACGCATTCGTTAGCGATTGCACTAGCGACCCGATGTTATAAGCACTTCACGGTAAAATAAGTTCACGAATCAATTCAGTGCCAAGAACTTTTCTGTATTGATTCCGAAACACTCGGGCCTCGTTCTGGCATTCGGGGCTACAGATTACTCTGTTGGTCACATCGTCTATTTCTGCTTGTTTATCCAGGGCTGCTGCGCCGTTCTTAAACGTGATGAAGAGAATAAAATTTGGAAGACCGGGAGATCTTGGATTAGCCCTGAAGACGTGGTAATCCATGATGAATCCTTCTTTCTTCAAGGCTTCCATGGTCGGCTTCCATTTCGCGGTTAACCATGCGATGTAGTCGTCATAATGCCCATACTCGACTTCGATGTAGTCCTCCTCAGTGACGGCCCCTTCAGCGTACTGGGGCACATCCTGGGCAGGTGTATTCTGGGCAGGTGTATTCTGGGCAGGTGTCTCTTGGGCACGTGCGCTAGGCATTAGCACAAACGACCAAGCTACGGCAAGACACGTGGATAGAATAACGGTCCGAATCACCTTTCTCTGCTCCTATTGTGATATTTCTCTGCTTGACGAATGCGAGATGGAATCGCCGCTTGGCCCCACTCTAAACGCGCTTTGGACAGGCCTGACTGAAACCGACCCCAGATCGCTGGAGCCCCAACGACGAACAAACATCGCCGACCCTCATTGGCCCTCTAACTGAATGTGGGAGCGAAGGTTAGCAAATGCAATGGCCACTCCGCACTCAAGTGGTATGAACTTCTGCGTCAAGGGAGATTTTGACGTTGACCCGCTTCGTGGAGGCCCGGGGATTTGGGCATTACGCGGCTATGAGCCTCGCCCGGCTAGTAGACCATCGCGATCCACGATAATGCCCGCAGCGCGGCGAGGTTCTTTACGGCGACGACTAGGATGGGCTCGTAACAATCGCCTACAAGCACGGAGGCGAACGCTACAACCCCGCACTGAGCCACACGATCGTGTTTCCTTCCCAGCCCCGAGACGTCGTTAAGCCATATCCGCCGATATCGTCATACTCAACGTCGACCCAGCGTTTCGTGTATGCATCGTAAGTGATTTTGTCGCTGGAAGTGCACTTGTATGGATACCACGGAACGGGATTCCAAACCGATGTCTGTTCGATCCACCGGCCATCCGGACTCACGGCATAGGTTACTGTCGCTGCGTACGGCGTGGGACGGTTCGAGCTTTGCTTACTGCCCAGCAAGACTCTCACTTAACTAGTTTCGGATCGCGTATGGAGCATGTCGATATTGATGCATCGTTGCTGTCGCCTTTGGAATTGGCGCTTGCTGCTGCGTAGCGCAGTCAGAGCTGGTTCGAAAGACAAGTAACCCGAGCACGACACCGACGAAGATGAGCCCGATAGCGGTGGTAACATCACGTAACGTTTCTGCTTCTCCGGAAACCGCGATGCAATGAACACGTCGGCGCATCATAAGCTTTGACGGCCTCCTGATATCGAGCGCAGTATCACGAGACCGGGCGTCCACTATCATTTAGATCATGAATCATAAGCAACTCTGCGGACCATTGCCGACCTCTTCCAAGAACGCTGCGCTTTAAGGGTATCCGGATGCGGCCAGAAATCCGATGGCCACCTGAACGAAAAGTGGCCTGTCTAGGACTCGCCTAGGCATCCTTGGGACTAAAACTCAGACCAATTCTGCGCGATCTGGCCATTGTCGTGAGCGCCAGCTGTTTTATTAATTTAGGGAGGAGGCTGGCTCAGGGACTTTGCCCGACCTAGTGATGTGAATGTAGGTAATCAACTGCGTGCTCAAGCATGATGAAGAGCCGTAAGCCGGGGCCGCGACTGCAAATGCGATACGACGTAGCCGTGTTGTTATTTATTGTCGTAATCCTTAGCCGGGGAACGTCGGCGCAGGCAGGCGACACGGGGGTCCTCCTCGGTGTGGTGGTCGATGCTGACACTTCGGCTCGGGTCAAAGGTGCGACAGTCACAGTGCGCGCAAGTGAGCCAGCTGAAAACCCGAGTATAACGACGGATGCTCTAGGTCTTTTCACATTTTTTGACGTTATCGCCGGATATCTATACCATGACCGTCACGAGGAGCGGATATGAAACGATCAGCCTTCCAGGCCAGATCGTTTTCTCCGACCGGTGGCTGATTCTTAGGGTGCGTCTGCTCAAAATACGGCCGTCGCATTCCAACGGCACGACTTTAGCTCATGCCAACGTCAACGCTTGACGGGAGCTCGGGGCGCTGCAGCCGCTACTAACGTACCGCGGTTCCGTATATCCTTGGCACTGCGATCACATGGGTCACATGAACGTGATGTGGTACGTCGGCAAGTTCGACGAAGCTAGCTGGCAATTCTTCGGCGCTTTAGGACTCACGGGAACCTACCTACGAGAGACCGAGAGTGGCCTCGCCGCGGTTCAGCAGAACCTTACCTATAAGAAGGAACTGTTCGCAGGTTCCGTGGTCGACATCGTCTCCCGGGTGGTCTCCATTCGTCGGAAGGTGATCGTATTTATACACGAGATGCGCGACACTGAATCATTCGAGGTCGCGGCAACATGCGAAATCACTGCAGTGCACATGAATCGACGCATCGGCAAAGCGGTGCCTTTTCCGAGCCAAATCGTGAAGACGGTCCGCTCGATGTTGGAGCCGCCTACTAGCTCGGACACCGCCAAATAATGCTCCGCGACGCGTCCGCTTTTTCGATACTTGAGCTATCATCTAGAGGGTGCGAAGCGCCCTCGAAAGGCGTGCAAGCGCCTCAACCTGCTCCGAAGCAATGACTCCGTGTACACGGGCCTGCGCCTCTCTCCAGAGCGTGAACGCCTTTCGCAGCAATTGTTTGCCGCGAGCCGCAACTCATAGCGCTTGGTGCGGTGGTCCTTGCCGCATCCGGCGTGGATGAAGCCGGCATCGATAAGAGGCGGAGTCCCCGCGACAGCGACGTGACGTCTAAGTCACAGGCCTTTGAAAGCTCCACCAAACTGCAGTGGACCAGAGTATCAAGACGAGCAAGGACGGTGTATTGCGTCGTCTTTATCCCCGTCGGTTCGAGAAAGCTATCGTAGATTGCCGTCGCGTGTCGCGCCAGACCTCGAAGCGTCGTGCACGCGCATCGCTGCCGGCCCTGCGGGAGGACGTGTCCGTGGGCCTTCATAAGGACTCTTGTTGGTACAATACTTGCATCTACAGTACTCCCGTGCTATCGTTCCCGTTACGGGGCTCAGGCCCTTCGGACCACTTCTCTCCACCTCCTAGGAGGACCAGTTCGCGTGGAGTTGCCGTTTCAGGTCGTTGACGAGTTCGCGACCGTACCGCTCGAGGGAAATCCTTTAGCGCTGTTTCCGGGCGCCAAGAGATATCTCGAATGACAATTAGAGATCGGCTACGGCAGCTAGACGTGGAGCTTCCTGATCTTGCGCCAACGTTCGAGTTCCTCGCCATCAATACTGTCGGTGATTTGGTTTTCGTTTCGGGACACGCGCCCTTTTTCGGCGGAGAGTATCGCTATCGCGGAAAAGTCGGGCGAGAGATCGATCTGCCGACTGCGCAGTCCGCAGCTGAGTGCGCGGCTCTCGGTTGCCTGGCGTCACTTGAGCACGCTCTCGGTACGCTTGAGAGCATCCGTCGCGTGGTAAAGGTCAACGGCTACGTGAACTGTACGGAAGACTTCGTGAACTTACCCCTGGTGACGGACAAGGCGTCAACCCTGTTGATCGCATTATTTGGTGAGTCAGGCCGGCATGCGCGAACGACCGTGGGCGTGAGCAGTCTACCGTTAGGCGTCGCAGTCGAAATCGAGCTCATCGTGCAGTTGGATGCGCGATTAGACCCCTAGAGGTCTGGGGCGCGGCCCATCGGACTACGATATTCGTGAAGCGTAAGGCACATTAGGGGGTGCATGCAGATCCTGCTCGGACTATTGGTGGCGTCTCTCGCGCCGCAACCAACCACCATTCCGCTCTCGCCCTTGTTTGCGAATCAAGCAACTGTAAAGGCGACCGTAGATGCGCCTTGATGGAAGCCCGGCGCGCCTCGAGGTTCAGCAGCTCTCGCTTTAGGGATGCGATTCGCTCTTCTTCTGTCGGCACGCCTGATAGCTGCGCTACCGGCGGGCGGGGAGCCTTGTGCTGCGATTGCGAGGGCTCAGGCAAGCGACATACCACCCTGCTGTAAGTTCATCTCTTCAAAAAGGCGTAAGGAGCCTTGAAACCTAATGGCGTTTGGGTTATACTCCGGGGTGAGTACCGTGCGCGTTGGGGGCATAGTTTTCCAGGTGTTCCCCTACGACCACGAACCGCGGCACGTCCAAGGGTTGTACGCCGGCACTGAGGTCGTCATTGACCTGCTCGACGATCGGGCGGTAGCGCTCGCTGATCGCATCGACGCGATCTCACCTGCTGACGCAAAGCGGAGCGACGTAAAAAATTGCTGACGCCGCCCGGGATCATTTCGACGAGCTCGTCGCGGCTTGGGAGAAGATGCATCCATGACTAAGAAAGCGCGCGTCCTTACGACTGATGCGGAGATCGACGCGGCTATCGCCCTGGCGAAGCTCCGCGAGCCTTATCGTCCGAAGGCCGTTGCCGCGGAGTACCGTGCGAAAGACGACGTCATCGCGATCAAGCTTGCGTCCGGCGTCGAGCTCGTGATCCCGCGCAGGCTGCTGCAGGGCCTGGAGAATGCGAGCCCTGAGCAACTTGCAAAAGTTGAGATTTGGGGGCCGGGCTCCAGCCTTAATTGGAAAGCGCTCGACGTCGACCATTACGTGCCGAGCTTGATCGAGGGCGTTTTCGGGAATCGTCGCTGGATGAGCGAACTCGGCAAACGCGGCGGCGCGGTGCGCAGCGAAGCGAAAGCACGAGCAGCACGGGTTAATGGCCGTAAAGGTGGCCGACCCCGCAAACGCAGCGCCGCCTAGTGTTGCGCAGAAAGGCAGCCGACTCGTGAGGCTGCCTATATGTTCAGACGAATCTTGTCACGTCCGCTCGATCATCTGCGGTGCGAGCTTGTAAAGATCGGTCATGAATTGAACCGTGGCCTCCGCGGGCCCTTCGAAGGCGAACGAGCAATCATTGAAGGTGCAGCCACTTAGCTGATAAGGGCCTGTGCCACTGAATACGATCGCGCAATTATCGAAGACGCAGTCCTCGAAACGCTGACTATCGATGTTGACTCGGGTTTGAGCCCATTTCTTAAGCCGCCGGCAATTGTGGGATGGGTTCAGTTGTCAGGGTTTCAGCAAATTCCTTCGGCGTGAGGTAGTTGAGCGACGAGTGCGGGCGGACTTCGTTGTAATCGATCAGCCAGGCATCTGCGGCGTTGCGAAGTTCTGGTAGCGCCCGAAAGACCTGTACGTTGAGAAACTCGTCTCGGACACGTGCGTTGAACGATTCAATCCACGCGTTTTGAGCGGGCTTTCCCGGATCGATGAAGTGCAGCAGCACATTGTGGTCGAATCGACCATTGCAGCGTTGCGCCGGCGACGTTTTCGGGGCCGTTATCGACGCGGAGGCGGCCTGGGTATCCTCGAACCTCGGCGATGTCATCGAGCGTGCGGATCACCCGTCGGCTGCTCAGCGAGAAGTCCGGATCGAGCGCAAGGCCCTCGCGAGTAAACCGGTCTTCGATCGTGAGTAACCGAACTTTTCGCTTGGTCATCAAGTACTCGTGCATGAAGTCTAGGCCCCATTCCTCATTGATTCTTGTGGGAGGCGGCGAGACGTTGCCGCGTACCAACCGCACGCGCCGCTTCCTGCGCGGCCGCACTTGCAAACGCTCGTCGCAGTACAGCCGACGGAGGCGCTTATGGTTCATCACGATACCCTCCCGCCTCAGGAGTATCTTCAGCCGCCGCCAGCCAAAGCGCGGCCGCTCCTGTGCGATACAGCGCAGCCGATCGCGGACCAGCTCGTCGTCGGGTGCTTTGCAAGGCTTGTATCGCACCGTCGGGCGCGGGCAGTGCGCGAGGCGGCAGGCTTGGCGTTCACTCAAGCCCTCAACTCGGAGCGCCCTCACCGCTGCTTTGCACGCTGAGGGCCCCACCCGTTTTGGAATCACCTCGGACATCGCTCGGATCTCGAGCGCCTGGCGGGCGATGATCCGTTCCATTTGCGAGTTTTCGGACTCGAGCTCTTTGAGCCGTGACAGATCACTGACGTCGAGGCCGCCGTATTTGCTGCGCCACAGCCGCAACGTGTTGACGTGAACGCCGTGTTTGCGAGCGAGCTCTGCGTCCGGTCGACCTGCGTCGAGCTCTTTGAGGATCGCGACGATTTGCACTTCGGTGTAGCGCCGCTTGCGCATGCGGGTCTCCTTTGTAGGCCATCTTGGCCGGAAACCCACAATTCCCGTTGGACTAGTTTTCGGGGCTCAAACCCCTTCTCGATCGACGCCTCGGCCTCGGCCCGATCGCTGAAAGTCTGTCCGGCACGCCGTTACCGCCGAGGCACGCCCCTACGGCCGCTTCAACGGGCAGAAGTGGCTTGTAGCAGGATGGATTACAGCCAGGCGCCAGCTATTGCGCTAGACGGTGTTTAGTATTTATAACACTCCAGAGGGCGCTTTTTGTTAAGGCCGCGGTAGGCCCAGGGCCATCGGGCAGAACGTCCGAGCGAACGTAGCTTCAGAATCCGTTCACGACGTTGCGTTCGCGACCGCACGCAGCGCAATCCGCTCGCGGAAGGCACGGTCACTGAGAGAAGAGCATCATAGTCGACTTATTTGTTGACGTCCTCTTCCGCATTGGCGATGCAACCATCATTTACATCATTTATCTGAAGGCGTATAGGCAGCTCCACCCAAGCCAGTCGCCATGTAAACACCGCGCTCCACTATCCAAGTGTTTGCCGGAACCTTACCGACCTCGAGTGCGTCGAGTTCGGAGTCCCCGATCGCCATGGCGCTATCTGTTTGGTTAAAGCCACCGTCATACGGGTAGCCCAAAAGGCTAACAGGCCCCAGCGTCCTGATCTGCGATCCGCTCTCATCCAACTGATATACATCGCGAGTGACGCAGTCGATGATGTTGATCACAGTTGACGCCTTGCTCGCGTAAACTCCGCCTGGGCAAGCGAGTTTAGTGCCAGGGGCGATGATGGACTCCATCGACGGAGAGGAGCTGAAGGGCGCAGCCTCTTCCGCGGCTCCGTACCCGCACCTACCTCGCTGGCATCCATAGTAGTCGAACCAGAGGTTCCCATTTGAGTCGAGATCACCGAAATAGAGTTTCTGCACGGGTTGCCCGTAAGGGAAAATGTAAAGCGTCGGCTCCGTGGAAGGCGAACCCGCCGGCCAAAATTCATACCCCGCGCCCGATTTGGCGTTGCAGTTCGTGCTATATAGCAAGAATATAACGTTGCTCGCATTCGAAGCACCGTCGTAGCCACGGCCGAAGAAGCTCGAGCCTGGACAGTTCGTGGCAGGTCCGGTAGGGTACGTCGCGACGACCGTGCCCTCACTATTATATTCCTGGTAAGCGCTTTGGCGACCCGTCGTTGAGTTCTCGCAGGCAGTCCAAATGTTTCGAGCGTGGTCGACTTTAACGCTATTCGGGAATAAGCAGCCAGTCGCCTCAGTATCGATCGCGAAGATCGTTTTCCTCAGATTACGCTTATCCTGACCCACGAGATAGTTGAAGTTTATCAATGAAGCCCAAAGACCGACGCTGCCGCCGGGCGCCTTCAGGGGAAAATGCAGCCGCGGGCGCGGCTGCAGTGCTTGTACGACGTTTCGGACCTGAGGTTCCACGCTCGTCGCCTGACTCGGGGGAAATGGAACGTTCGCATTTGGAGGGCCTTGAGATGACGCGGCGCAGCCGGCAACGAATGCTGCCGCAGCGACGGTAGCCATGACTGATGACAAATGCATGCTTTGAAACGTCTCCCTTACATTAGCGGATTGCATCTAACTACCCTTACTGAAATGCCTGATCGCGCTCAACGATAACCGGAGGAAGCCTCCCGGGAACGGGTAGAGCTTCGTCGGGACAATGGAGTGAGGCGTTGAGCCCGGCCGGAAGGAGCGGGCCCAACGACTCCCCCTCGGTTCGGTCGTACCTTTGAGGACGCGTTTGGACCGAGTCGAGGTTCGCTCTTACCGCTCGAAAGGATAAGTTGCGATGCCGCTGGGCCGATAGAGACCATTCGAAGGGCCTAGTGTCTTCAGCAAGCTGCCGCCGGGGTAGCTCAAGACGTAGACTTCGTCGACTCCTGAATCGACAACGAACAACTTGGTGCTCCTAGCATTGAGCGCATCAGCGTGGTAGTCAGATGCGCCGGAAACGGTGATCGTCTTGCTGATCGAGCTGTACGGTGGCGGGATGATGTCCACACCTACGGACTGATCGCAGGCCACGAGATCGCCCTTATTGTCAAGCTGGAGCCCCCCGGCAGAGCCAAGAACGGCACCGAGCAAGGTGATCTTGCAGCCCGAGAGCCCCTGCTTGTACTCGACTAATTCGCCGGCGTTGGTGCTCGGGTTGTCGCCGGAAACGAAGACATCGCCCTTGCCGTCAACAGCGATGCCCGAGTTGTTCAGGCCGGTGTAGCAGCTATTGATCGGGATGTTACTCGACTGCGGATACTCCACCACGGACGCCCCCGAGGTGCCGCTGCTGGCAACATAAACGTTGCCCTTCGTATCAGTTGCTACGTTAATCGGATCGGTGACGCTGGTGTTGTTGTATGTGAAGATAAGTGATCCAGCCTTATTGTACTCGGTAACGCTGACGCCGGATCCGAACGATGGGCTCGCGGCGTAGGCGTTTTCACTGGCGTCCACCCAAGCGCCGACCGGAACAGGGACCGAGATTGATCCCGTTTGGTGATACGTGTCGTCGAAGATCATGAGTTCGCCGAGTATGGGATCCGCGATCACGAGCTCTTTGAGGGGTCGATGCCTACGGTGGTGGTCCGGGCTTGCCGCGTTAACCACGGAGAGTTTCTGGGCCGCGCTTTCAGGCAATGTCGATAGCATGCCCGGTGAACCGTAGCCGGAGCATGCGGCTAGCAGCGACCAGCAACCTAGAGCAACGGACAAGAGTCCTAACTTGACTCGCACAAAAGTTCTCCTTTTGGCAAATGGTAAAGAGTAGTATAACCGGGTTGGTCCGCGCCGATACGCGAACTGTCGCTCGCGTTCTCGGCGTCGTGTCGTGTTCGGCATCGGAAGGTTATGATTAACAAGCGCTGACGTGTTCCTAGCACCTCTGTTTGAGAAGCCCCAACTCCACCGGTTAGAGGAGGGCTCATTTAGTAGCGCCAACTTAAGACGACCTCCAGCCAGTGGCAAGAATGGCTGTTTTTGGCACAAAACTATGATTGACCGTCCGGTAGAAGAACCAAGCGTTTTAGCAGTGTGGGCGCAGTGCTCTCGGCGCTCGACGCGGTCCGCGCCTCAATTTGACCGTATCGGATTGACCGTATCGGAGTTCATAGCATCTAAATGAGGGGCGCCGGCGATGGACCCGCGGTGTCGGATGTCGACGAACTTCCAGCCAAAGCCATCGCGCATTTGTTTCGAAATTTAGATGACCCAATTAGGCTGCAACGAAATCCTGTAGCGCGCCATTTGTTTCGAGATCCGATAACGGGATGCCTTGACGCCAAGAGGACCCGCACCGCCGTTTTCGAGCTCCGCCGCTTAATCCTTGATGGTCTCGAAACCGCCAAGGACGCGGACCTAATACGCGGGCGCGATCGCCAAGCTCAACGTCAATACGCGATTATTCGTAAACTCTACTTCGACGGCGACCCAGTTCAGGCTGTAGCGAAATACCTAGGGATCTCGATTAGGCAGCTATATCGCGAGCGCTCCGAGATTTTCGCGAGAATCGCTGCCCACATCTGGCGGAATCAGCTCTCAGCACGAATGCACGTCGAAAGCGGCTTTACATCATTCGACTTCGAGGTTGAGCGCGCGAAGATGTCCGCCGAGGTTGGCAACGCTTCCGAATCATATGCGATACTAAATGCATTGCTAAATCATTGTGGATGCGTTTCGGACAAAGCAAATGTTGCTTGCACCGTGGCATCGATCGCCGTTAATTTCGGTGACCGCCAGGTTGCGCGCGCAAACATCGGACTCATAAGAATGTTTCTGGAGCAAGCGAAATCAGAGTGGAGTGTTCCAATAGTACGCGATCTGATCGTGGGCCGGCTCTCACTTATATTGGCCGCGCTTCGGCGAGCCGAGGGTGATGCCAAGCGAGCTAAGCTGGCGTTGAACCGTGCTGCCGAGATTGCGAATCACTTGAACGACTCCAGCCCTGACTGCGCGCGCTTCTGCGCAGATGTAGCATTCGAGCGCGCGGAGGCGCTACTGCTGGAAGGGCAATTTGCACCTGCCAAGGCGATTCTCAACTCTGCGTCGCTGAACGCAGCGATGGCGATGATCCCTGAGATTTCGCGCGTCCATTGGCAAATGACGCTTGCGCTGCTGTCCCTAACGAATGGTGGAGAGCGTGGAGAAAGCCCAGGTGGACTAGATGCGCTACGTGATGCCCTGTCGCGCGCTCGATCCTGCGGCTCGTCTCGGCTCACCCTTCGCGCCATGCACGGCCTCGCCGTATATCTAGTTCACTGCGGTATGTTTGACGAGGCTGCACGCGCCACGCAATCCTTGATAGCGATGGCGATCCACTTTCCCAATACAAGGGTACGAGCCCAGACACTTGTGGAAGCTGCGGATGTTGTGCTTCTAACCTCCGGCCCTTCGAACGTCGTCAAGCTTCTGGAAAAGGCGGACCCCTACCTGATTGAGGGCAACGTGGATTGGTTCGGATCGAAGATCCTCAGAGCGCGCAGCTACAATCTAGGGTCAGCTTTTCGCGACGCTTGGGAGGCCGCATTAGCTGCGGAAGCCGGCGCGCAGCGCCTCGGGAGCCATCGGTTTTTGAGCGCAGCCTGGCGAGAGATGGCGCTCGCCGCTTATGGGTGCGGGAAAGTTGCTGACGCTTCGGAACGCATCACGGCCGCCGTCGCAGAACTGGAGCACGGAGCGCCGCCCATCGCAGCATTGTCCACTTACACAGCGGCGGCGACGATCACGCGCGACGCGCGCTGGCGCAAGCGAGCGCGGCTTTTGGAACGCGAACTCGCTGCACTTAACGATCGTTGAGATAAGTTTTCGCGGCTGACCACTCGCCGGCAGGAGCGCGGCGAGCAAACGCGTGCGCAGAAGAACACAGCCAGATACGCAAAGAGCCGCCCGCTGTTTCGCGAGCGGCTCAATGTTAGGTGCGCGACGAGTGTTATCTTGTCGCTGCCCTCACTAAAACGAGAGCGAAAAGACTGTGCCAAGGCCGTTTGAATTAGTATTGTTTGTCATACCGTACAGCGTGCCGTTAACGTTAATCATGGCGTTATTTTGCCAGCTGCCGTCGCACCCGCCGGTGAAGCTGTAGACGACGATTTCCGGGCCGTTTGGCAACAGCGCAAAGATCGCCCCGCACCCGGGGTACGACGAGCACCCGATCCCACCGCCCTTCGGAGTCATGCCGAACAGTGTGCCGTTAACGTTGGTTAGGCCGTGACGGGTACCTATTTTCGCGTCCCTTGATTTGGAACGTATAGCGAGTAGCAACGATCTGGCGGCATCGAGCCCGATGTCGTTCCAATACGAGTTGCACACCACGCCCTGCGGAACCGCGAATTCCTTCGGTTTCTAAATCGTAAGCTTGGCCTTTCCCGACGGATTATTAAGCCGGCCAGTTTGCGAGAATCCATTTCGCAGCGACGCTGATTTGCTTGTCGTCAGCATAGTTGAGTCGCTAACGGTGCCGATGAGCTCGTTTTCTGATAAATGTGCGCGTGCACGACATGTAAAGGTGCACCACAAGCGTTAGGCTAGCGAGCGGCGTCAGCCCTTCCAGTACGGTGGCTAACGCGGCCCGAGAGCGAGTCCGCTCACCTGCGCCTGCGGAATGAAGCTTTTCTTCGGCGTCCGTTTCCCGGGCGCGTACACCGTAATTCCCCCAATATACGTGCCGACGTAGAGCGTTCCGTCGGCGGCGGCCGTGAGAGTGACGACCGCCTCTTCGGTATGCACGATGCGCGATGGACTCGTTGCACCCGGCGCGTAGACCGAGATCAACTGCCCGCCGCCCACATAGAGATTCCCCGCTCCGTCGGTCGCGATCAGCCCACCGTAGGCTTTCTTAAGGTTGAGATTGACGAAGGTCGACGAACCTGTATCGAGACGGAACACCGCCCCGCCTTGACCTAGCTTGTGATTCTCGAGCGCAGCGACCCCGACGAGCAGAGCGCCAGTTGAGTCGAAGGCCATACCCTGCGGCACTGATATCTGGCCAATCGATGGGACAACGTACTCATTGGCATAGGTCTGACTACCCGGCGGATAGACGTCGATCACTTGTTGGCCTTGGCCGTTCTCTCCCTGGGCATAGACGTTCTGCGCCGAGTCGGCGGCGACGATGTCACCATAACGCTTGAGCACGAGTGAGAAAAATGGACTCGTGCCTCCGGCCTTGAATTCCTCGATCGTCTCATACGGATACTGGCGGTTGTCGGTGAATGCGTACAAAACGCCGGTTTGATCCACCCATACGCTGGTAACTCGCGGCAGTCCATCCCTGATATCGCCGACTTCGTGCGGGTTTTTACCGGTGGAATAGAGAGGCACCCCGCCAAGGATGTTTCCGATGTAGAGATCCTGCGAACCCCTCGCAGGCCGGTTTCCGAGCGTTCTGCCGAGCCGCGCCGCATGCGCGCCGTCCGGCGCCTTCAGCGCCCCCGTCGTTGGCGTTCCCGCAAGTGAAGAGCATCCGGCGAGTGCGAGCGCGATGGCGGCCAAACCGTGAATCGAGCGCAAAGAGGAACGATTGCTACCCGGCATGTGCAACCTCCAACGGACGTTGTCGCCCAAATTGGGCGACTGGAATCAGTCTGTAGCGGACTCATGAAGAATCTCTGAACGTGCCCGACGATATCGTCCCGCAATCACAAAGAGAACGGTATGCCAGCCGCGCCGCGGAACTCGCTTCTAGTAGCACAGAAGGCCCGGCAAAGGGGCATCGCCGGAGGGGGCGCATATAGCGACACCCGCCGAGCTTACCGAGTCGGCTGGAGCTTCGCGGCTTACTTCGCGGAGCGCGGCTTACATGCGCTGCCGGCGAGCCTGCGCAATCGTCGCGCTCTACGTGACATCACGGCCGACGCGCGCGAAGCTCGCGACGCTTCGGCTCTCTCTCGCCGTCCCCGAAAGGGATCGCAAAATAGGCCAAGTCGCGCCCACGATGTACAAAATGGGCCGGCGAATTGTTAGCGGCGTCGCGCGCACGAATGGCGCTCACGGGCCCATCGGCCTCTCGCACTAGAATAGCGGCCTCGATCTGCCCCAAAACCTCGACGATGGCCTCGCCATCGATCATAATTTCGTCGCGTTCCGTTGGTGGCACTGGCAACAATAAGCCGCCTGTTTTAGGCGGTTTCTCCTGGGCGGCGAAAAAGGGAGCTACGCGAGAGGCACTCGATGACGGACCTTCGCACGTAGTCGAGCGATCCGAGCGTTGACCTAGTTCAACTCGTCTCTGTGCAGTTCGAAAATCTCGCGAAAGATCGCTTCAGCTCAGCCGCCAGATCAGGGCGGCGCAGAAAGAGAGTCGCCCAATTGGGCTTCGATCAATAGTACGCAGTAGAGACCACGAGCAAAGCAGCCGCCTCGCTAACCGTAATGGCTTCAGGAACAGTATTCCACGGATTAGCGATATTCGGGTCTACCGTAGCTCTTTGCGCACTTCGGAATACGGATGGAAGTGAACGGCACAAAAAATGAGGGCAGCGCCCCCGCTGCAACCTGACCCTTGGATTATCGCCCGCATTTAAATGCGGGTATAATTCGAACGCAGCGCTGCACCACAATTATCGCGCGCGCAACTCGCAACGTCAAGTGGCCGGTGGGTGGCGGCGACGTGAGGCTTCCAGTGGCGAACGTGGCTCACCGCGCTACTTCAACGACCAAGGGTAATCGTGCTGCCGTCGTCTAGCCACAGACGAGTGGCATCATCCTCGATGAGACGTACGTCGACGACCACGCGAAAGCCGGCGAGCCGGCGCACCAGCATGCCACGTTTGATCTCCTTAACGCGAGCGAAGGTCGTACCATAGACTTCGATCATCGCTATCCTCCGGCGGCATCGACATCGCGCTGCCGCACGGCCGCCCAACCGCGCGCGAAGGGACCCGCCCGCACCGCCGGAGCGAAGCGCAGCCGCGTCAGCGGTTGCCTTGCGAGTGGGACACGCCAGCGCGGTAGCTTGGCCGAGTGGCAGCGCCGATATCGATGCAGCGCGTGACCTTAAAATGGCATGCCCTCATGTTCTTCTTCCTATTTCCCACGTAAGGGGTCGCGGGTTCGAGTCCCCCATCTCCACCATCGAAATCGCTCGAAAAGTTCGACACAGTCAGCTTTTCAAGCGAAAGGCCGGAGAAGGACGAGGCCGTGTAACCTCGCCTTCCTCGTCTATCTTCGGCAAAAATGGGAGAACTGTGGGGAGAAACAGCGCGTTCGGAGAATTGGCTAAGAAACGGTAGCCAGTGTCGCACGAGTTCGCGCCGATCGCCCGCAGTCAGGAAGGTGTCTCGGTCACAAAGTTTCCGGGGAAATTGTATCAGTGTGGCGGCGTTGACCACACCTCGGCGCCGCCATCCGTTCAACGGAATGCCGGTTGGTTACGTACAGATTTCGAGGACCTGCCCGAACCGATCCACCCACTAGTATTGAACTCGCGGGCCTCCGATCCACCGTTATACGGTCGTTATACGAAGATCGAGCGAATCTCCAAAAATGCAAGCAGAGTAAGGCGTCTTTCGCTGCGCCAACGGGAATCAAAAGCGATACCAACTCTGGAACGCCACGGAATGACGAGGAAAAAAAGCCGTAAATATTAGAGAGCGCGCTCAGCGCGTACCCCTACGCTCCACGGCATTCCACTAAAATCCGTGGGCCAAATGTGGGCCGTTTGTTACACTCGTCCTCACGGCTTGCCTCATCCGGGCCTCAAGGTTCTGAGAGCCGCACAGACTACGTAATAGGCGCAGAGCTTATTCGACGCCGGCGTTGGGTCCGGAGCAAGCCATGAAATGTTCACGCGGAACGCGGATATCATGCAGAGCACATCTAGAGCACCAACGGCTTTATAGAAATTGACCGGTCGACCGTAATCACCGTCGCTGAACGCCCCGTGAAGCATACCGTGTCGATTCATCTTGTCAGCTAGTGGATAGTTCGACGACGCTTCGTAGAGATAGGCGTGCGTAAATTCGACGAACGCGTCCATCATTGTTAGGATCTCGCCGACGTCACCGATCTGTCTCTGAGCGGCCTCTTTCTTGCAATCTTTCGCCAGCGCCGCAAACACGGTTTTGACGCCAACCTTATCGCCCGATGGGAGATCGCGACTCTTAGCGAGTTTTCTCGCCGTGCCTTCGATTACCGGGAGCAATCCCGACACCGCGACGTGTCCCAAGCCCGAAAAATGGGCCTCTACGGCCTCCGCGATGATCCCGTAATATTCATTTATGGTCGGTGTAGTAGCGTATCGCTCTTGAACCATTGCGGCGAGGTGCGGTGCCGAATACGCTTGAGCCAAGAAGCTCTCGAGCTGATGCGGGTCGGTGATCTTTCCCACATCGATCTCGGTCTTTATCGTGGTTAGAAAGCCGAGCTGCAGGTACGGCGGAATAAACCAACCGACGCCGTTTAGGGCTTTCTTATGGTCCTCGAGGTTCATCCTACGTCATTCACCGGGTGGCAGTAGGCGTTGGATAGGGCGTCGGGTAGTACAGGCCGGGTGCGATCGGGACGTGCGTATCGCCCTCTTTCCAGATGAGGCCGTCACCATAGCGTGCATATTGCGCGTGGCAGATCACATTTGTGACGGCTCCGGCTGAGTTTTCCTGAACCGTGGCTCCAATAGCTCCTGTAAGCGTGCACCGCGCGTGAATCTGAATGCCGGGCGAGAACGTACCAAGCCAATCCAGCCCGAGGCTTTGCGTGATCGCACTGAACGTGTCTTGAACGTCAAAGAGGAAGCGGACGCCGTCGAGCGGCTGCGGGCTGACGTTGGTGAAATCGACGGCCGCAGCGATGTAGAAGTTCTTTTGGTCAGGATAATCGAGGGGATAACGCCGCCGGGCCCCGGCTTGTCCACCAGCACTGCGCGGCAGCTATCAATTCGCACCGGTGAGGATCCTGACATGACCGCCTCGGTCGTCAGCGTCTGGCTGGCGCCCGCCGGCAGTGCCGCGCTGGCGGCAATAGCGCAGAGCGCCAATCCAAGTAATGGCTTGGTCACAGAGACGCCTTCGGCGGCCGCGTTGGCCGGTCCCCGCGATGGCGCGGCAGCCTCGATTGCAGCTTGCCTTTTGGCATCCGTTCTGGTACACTTGCGGGCATGGGAGACAAGGTTCGCGAGAACCTCCTTCGCCGAATGGCCGAGCGTCAGGGCTATGCGTTGCGGCGGTCGCGCCGACGCGACCCACTCGCTCGAGACTTCGGCATCTACTGGATCGTCGATCCGGCCAAAAACGTGGTCATAGCGAGCGGAAGCCACTACGGCCACGGCATGGATCTCGACGAGGTCGAGAAATGGCTCCGGCGCCCAGGAAAGGCTCGAAACCGGGTTCCCCAAAGCATTCTGCAGCGAGAGCGTCGTGTCACCGACGCCCCCGCCTAGCCAACCGGAAAGGACCTTCCGAATGACCGACACTACCATACCACGCACGGGCCGCTTTTTCGAACGTCATCGATCTGGCCGCCGAGCGTGAGCGTCGGCGACCATCAAACCCTGTTGATAAGGCGACCGCGTTTTCTGAGGCCCTGCAGATGGCTACGCAGTTGCCCATCTCGGAAGTGAGCGCATTTTTTGCCACGCCGCGGCGGGCTGCGCACGTGCCCACCTTCACACCACAGCAGCCGGACCTTGCAGATGAACCTGCGAACGAACTCGCGCGAATCAATGCCCTGTCGACTTTCGTTTTGGAGACGGCATTCCGGAATTTAGTAGGCTCCAGATGAGCGACACACGCCTACCATTGATCCCTGATCTGACCGCCGCCGAAGGTATTGTGATCCACTGGCTACGCACCACCGCCGGCACGTCGGCCACCTCCGATCCAGATAATTTGGAATCTGCAGCGGCCGATATGCTGGTGGAGCAAAGTGACTTAAGCCACGCTGATCTCGGCGCAGCCTTCGGCGTGGGGGCAGCGTTCGGCGTTCGCGTCGCACTGGCCGTAGTAAACGCGCCCCTTGGCGGCTTAGAATACGCGCTCGAATCCGCCGCGTCTGAAGCGGTTACCATGCTCAAGATCTACGCTGAGGATCGCGAGCAAGACCGGAAGATGATCGAAGCGCGAGGCTCGAAATGAGAGCTTTGATACGTCGGCACGCGCGACGGGCGCGGTAAAGCGAGAGGTTGAAAAGTTGAGCACGTCTCGCCGCGCCCCCGTCACTGCACTCGATGGCGTCGGTGACGAGTACGTGCTCAACCCCAAGGAGATCGGCGCGATTCTCGATATGCACCCAGCGACCGTCACGGATATGTGCGCCCGAGGCATCATTGCGGGGGCCTTTCGCGCCGGTAACCGCTGGCGTCTTCAGGCCCGCGAGCTGCGTGCGCATATCAAAAGTAGCCGCGTCCCGTGGAATCGTCAACAGTAGTGTAGCCGGCTCACTCGCGCCTCAGCGACGGTCGCGCAGTCCACTTTTTCAGACCCCCGAATGAATGCACGACGTCGAGATGGCCTTCCTCACCTAGACGATCAATTACAAGTTCGAGTAGGCCGGGGGCGTGATCCACGCAGACGGCGATCAGCTCGTCCAAGTTATGAGCTTTGTCGTCCAAAATTGCATTGATGGTTTCGCGACGTGCCGTTTGGTAGGGTCGGTGCTCGAAACCGTCAACGTAACGCGTGAGACCCGGCAATGTGGGCTCGATTGAGACTGGCAACAGTCCACCACGCGCGGGTGGTTGCTTGATAAAGCGCCTCCGAACAAGCTCCGCTAGTGTCCCTCGCAGGTCTTCATCGCTAAATCCCTGATCGCGGGCGAACGCCGAAACGAAGCCCATGTCGACGAGGGGCATTGTGCTCTCCAGGCGCTGTCGGCAAATGAAAGTGAACAGCGACTCGTCGGTCGGGCTGAGGCCAGAAAGTGTACTTGTCATTCGTGTAAGGTTCGCCGTGACGGTACCACCGATTCCTCTGGAACAAGTGTTCCACTCCGATCCGGCGATTTAAAGGGGGCGGCGTCGTCCAAATGTGGGCCAGTGGGACGCCGGTCAACCACGAAAATCAGGCGCACAAAGCTCTTTGTGCGTACTCCAGCGGGACTGCAACCCGTGTATCGGGGTCCCGGCCGCTCCCGTCGATTACAGGAAACTCCCTTCCTGTACGGGCTTTCGCGTTTTAGAGTCCCGGTTAGTCCCTTCGGATCCCCGCGCGTTTTGACAAGTCCGTTGGATCGCCGTTAGAGAAACAAGCGCCATCTTTCCCGCTCTGACAAGGCCCGCGTTCCGAGATTCTTATGGCTACGGCACTAGTTCCGGAGTTGGTTCTCGGTGCTACCAGCTTTGACTAATGAGCGCCAGCTCAGCCAAGCGTATGGCGCACGCTTTGTTCGATACTCCCAGCCCGTGCGCCCTACCCGGAAGAACGAAGGGTCGCGGGCCTGCCGGCCCACTCAGCCCCCCACACGCAGTTCGTAGTGGTGTGCCGGCTCCAAGATTGTTACAAGCTAGCCTAGCCGCGAGGCGATCGAGTAATCTGATCGACGGCGTTTCACCGCCTCGCAATGTGACAACTGGCCGTCAGGAGGCATCGCTGCGGCGTTTTGAGAGCCGCCAGTAGATTCTGAAAGGGAGCGGACCATATTCAAACAGACGGCGAAGCTCGCAAACGAACAGCAATTTTGCGAACTGCGTGAGAAAAATGACGCAAGGAACATTACTATCGGCGTTGCTTGGAACGCCACAACCGCCGCCGTACTTTCGATGTCAAGGCTGAAGCGATTCGCTACGATTGATCAGGCGCGATGGCTAGTCCTTACCTGTAGGCCATACGTCAAATCGTGGCTGCGCTTCTTGGAATCCGAGGTGCGGGACGCAGCTGCTGGCGGTCTAAGCTCGGTCTCTCATCAACTCTTGACACCGCCGTCACCTTAACACCTCCGTCTTGCAAGGGTACGGTGCTAGGCCTATCGCGCTGCCTCCAGCGGCCGTGCAGGTAGAAGCAGATGGGTCGCGTTGGGGTACCTGGACAGGGCGTGGCGATCATCGCTCGGAGCGCTCCGAGGGAACACAGCTTTACGGCGACGAGAGGCCACTAATCGGCCAGGTGGCTGCGCAGCTGTGCCCGGGGTCAGCTTTTGGGCTCATCGGCCTCGCAGCTGCGGTGGAACCTGAGCGTCCTGCCGAGAACGTACCAAGTCATGGACGCGTTTACGTGTCGAGAGGGAACAAAACTATGAAGACTTTAGATTTGGGCCGCTGTACTTTAGGCATTTTTGCGGCCACGGCGATGCTCGGCGGGTGCGACGGATCGCACCCCCCCCTCGGAGGACCCGTCGCGGCATCGAAAATGGTGGCGATCGCGACAACGACGCGCGCAGACAATACTCGGCTACTGCGAAAAGCCACGAGCTCGGATCTATTGTACGTCATCGGCGGCGACCGCGTGTATATGCTTTCATACCCGACCGGGCAACCCTTCGGCAGCTTCAGCGTAAATGGGCCCAGACAACTGTGCTCAGATGGTAAAGGAAACGTCTTTCTGACGCTCGATTCCGATCAGATTGCGGAGTACCCCCATGGCAGCACGACTCCGATCCGGACGCTGAGTGACCCCGGGGAAGGCCCGACAGGGTGCTCGGTCGATCCGACAACTGGAAACCTTGCCGTCGCGAACGGAGGGAGTGGCAGCGGCAGCAATGCCAATGTCGTGGTCTACGCGGGAGGTAGCGGTTCTCCTGAAACGTTTACCGACGCGAGTTTCGCCCATTTCGCGTTCTGCGGGTATGACAACGCGGGAAATCTTTTTGCGAATGGCGTCAGCCCCAGCGGTCAGTTTCGATTGGCCGAGCTTCCCAAGGGGAGCTCTACATTCACCGACATAACGCTCGATAAGCGGGTCGTAGGTGGTGGCGGCGGTAGCATCCAATGGGATGACAAATACATGGCGCTGGCAGCTCAAGAAGGTCTCATTTACAGAATTACTGGTTCCAGCGGGCACGTTCTCGGCACGGTGAAGCTGAAAGCCCGGAAGCCGTATCCTATTTTTTGGATACAGGGCAATCGAATAGTTAGTCACTATGCAATAACGAAGCTCGGCCTTTGGAAGTATCCGTCGGGCGGCAGGCCTATCAGCAAGATCGCGGGCTTTTTGATCGGCAGGAGCGGACTTGGTGGCGTAACCGTGAGCGTCGCAACGACAAACTAGCTCGAGAATCCGACCGCGCCAACGCGGATCAAGGACAAACCGAAGCTGCGAGTTTTTGGCGGACGGCTCGGCAGCAAAGCTTCACATGCGCGAAGCCTAAGTCAGCAAAAGCGGAGATCATCGGCACTCTAAAAAACTCGATTCGAGGGGGGCGGCTCGGTAAACCTCACTGTCATTGCGTTCATGGCAACGCGCCATTGCCTGGAGCAACTCGGGGCCGACTCGCGGATTCTTAAATCGAAGACATGCCAACTAAGAACCTCCTTATTCGCCAGGGTCTCATGCCATCCGGTTGCCTCGCCAGCAGGGAGAAATATTATGTCTACGTACCCCAGCTCGTTTTATAATGTCGTCGATTTTGGTTCAAAGAGTTGGACAGCAAACAACAGCGGCAGTACGGCCGCAAGCGATAATACGGCTTGCATTCAAGGTGCGGTCACGTACGCCCAGAGTCACGGAGGCGGCATAATCATCCTTCCCGACGTTGGGACCGATGGCACCTTTGGCATATTCTACGTGTCTGGTATTGTGACCATCGATGCTTCCGTTTCTAGTGCTTCAATTCTGATAATGGGAACTGGAACAACCATCCTTAAAAAGATCGACGGTTTGGACATGTTTGACATCAACGGCTCTACGTCGGAGAGCGACAATTTGGGAGTTGGGTTTCAAGACTTTGCCGTCATTTACGACCCGAGCATCACGAACGCCACGGGCACTGCGTTTAATTTTAACATCGCTACTAACGGGCGACTCTTTCGTATCTACATCGAAAATGCGCCGACTGCTGTGACATTTGAGAATACAGGGCAATGTAGTATGCTCCAGTGTACAGTCGCATACACATCCGCTTATAGTAACACGAGTACTTCCTTGTCGAGCCTCCAAATTACCGGAGCGCAGACCTGGATCGACCAATGCCTCTTCAAATACCAAGGTGGTACTACCGTTGTGCAGACGGCTGTCACGATAGGTGAGTCATCTTACACGCACCTCATCGATTCGCAATTCAGCGATTTCCCTGCGGCAGGCATCGTGCTTGATGGAGCGCTTTTTAAGTCAGGTTCGCCGGGGACGATAAAAGGGCCGGTGTTCATGGGTGTCCGCGTTAGTAGCCCCTCCTATTGCGTTCAGACAAAACCGAAAGTCTATGACGCGGCCTTCATAGAATGCCACTTTCAAGCCACGGATGGCACGACGCCGGCCACCGGACTATTTATTGACAATGCAGGCAGCGGCATAAACGGGGATATTGATACTATCAGATTTGTTTCTTGCAATTGTAAGCAGTATGCAAGCTACGGACTCCAGATCAACGCTGGACAAAATATTCAGGTCACGGGAGGCTGCTATTCCGGAAATGGCAGCGCCTCAACGGGCGGCGGCGTTGGGATTGCCATCACGGGCCCGGCTACGGAAGTCCAGATTGTCGGAGCCAATTGCGCTGGACCGACCGAAACGAACTCGTTTACTCAGCAGTACGGAATCTCCATCACCGGCGGCCAAGATATTCAGCTCATCGGCGTTATTTGCTCTGGAACCGGCACCAGTTTGACCGGAAATGCCGGGACAGGTATCTACATAAACGGAACGACGGTATCGGACGTTCGGATCACGGGAGCCATCTGCAATGGTTCACTATTTGGCAACACTGCCGAACAGCGATACGGAATATACGTTAAGGGAGCGTCGGGAATCGTTATCGACAGTTCGTATTTTGGTGGAAATACGGCGTGGGGGATATACCTTGATGCCGTGGTCAATGGCGTTACGATTAGCAATTGCGACTTTTACGCAAATGCCGACGGCGGTATCAACATAATTCCCGGCGGTTTAACGACATCTACGAAAAACATCTTTGTCAGAGACTGCAACATTGTAGGGGCCTCTAGTTATGCGACCGCCATTCAGACTACGGCGTCCACAGGCTATTCGAACGTGCAAATCACTAACTCCGCCGGTTACAACGATCAGAAACCGCATCTGGCAACGAGTGTGCCATCAGGAACATTCAGCGGAAGTACCCACAACTACTATGGTCCCGTCGTATTCTATTACTGGGGCGGCACGGGAGACGTAACAATTGACGGTGTGGCTACGACCCTGACTTTTGGAAGCTTTGAACTCAATCCGGTTGAGAACGCCTCAATCGCGAGCGGTGGCGGTGGTAGCTTTATCATGATCGGTAAATAGCAACATTCGTCGGGTTGACCTGCGGTTGCCATTCATGCAGCTGATCACGAGCACCCGTTCACGCTACCGAAGATAGGTGGAGAGTTTTCGTAGTTGGAGGTCTCCCCGTTTTTACGCCACGACCTCTCCAGAAATGGCGACGCGTTGAGTGAGTGGACTTGCCCCCAACGCTAGGCTAACGAGCATTGTGATCTTCGCCGGCTAGCTCGCCATTGGACTTGCCCCCATGATGTCTAAGGCAATTTCAGGCCACGGATAGTTGTGAGGGTGGGTTGATTTTGTGCCGCTCCGCGAACTCCCTCGGCGTCAGGTTGCCGAGCGAAGAATGCGGTCGGAAGTCGTTGTAGTCGGCTCGCCACTCGGCAGCAGAGCGGCGCGCCTCAAAGATCGTTACGAAGACCTGGGTGTTCAACAGCTCGTCGCGGACGCGGCCGTTGAGCGACTCGATATGCGCGTTCTGTGTCGGCTTGCCAGGGTCGGAGAAGCGTAGAGCAATGCTCCGCTCGGCGCCCCAACGCAGCATCGCGTGGCTCGTAAACTCGGAACCATGATCGAAGCGAATCATCTCAGGGAAGCCTCGCTCGAAGGCCAGGTCCTCCAGGCTTCGGATGACGTCGTGGCTGCCAAACGAGAAGCCGATTTCCAGCGCTAAGCACTCCCGCGTGAAGTCGTCGACGATATTCATGGCCCGGATGGTTCTGCCGTTCGTGAGGCGAATCGGCTCATCACTTGGGCGCTTCGAACGGTAGCTGAGCGTACTTCGCGTGCAGGAGATCAGCCGACACGCTTGGCGTTGGGTCAATCCGTCGCCCTGCAACGCTCTCACCGCGTCTTTCCGCGCTGAGGGCCCCAGCCGTTTTTTGCGATCAGGTTCCTCATCGCGTCAATCTCGAGCGTCTGTCGAGCGATGATGCGCTGCATCTGCGTGTGTTCGGCTTCGAGCTGCTTGAGGCGAACGAGATCGCTGGTTTCGAGGCCGGCATACTTATCGCGCCAAAGCCGGATCGTATTCGGATGAAGGCCGTGCTTTCGGGCCAGCTCCGTCGCCGGCGTACCCGCCTCTAACTCTTTGAGGATCCCGACGATCTTGGCTTCGCTGAATCGGCTTTTTTCAAGAGCGAGTCTCCTTGCTGGGCTCTACGCCCGGAAACTCACAACTCCCGCTGGCCCGTTTTAGGCCTTACACGTCAGCCTGCGCTTATAGCCGAAGGCGTCTCGACGCGTCACAATTGATCGGCAGACCGCCGACTTGCTAGCCGGGGGCCGCACCTACAGCAGCGCGCAGGCGGAGGAGAAGCTCTTTCTCGGTGGCGCCTATCAAGACGAAGACTTGCTCTTCGCTCGGGCAGACGGCTCACCAGTCGACCCGTGGAAGTTCGGCCGCGCCGTGCTCGACTGCATTAAGCGGGCCAGAGTTACGCCCATCACGTTGCACGGTCTTCGGGGACACTCACGTGAGTCTGTGTGCGCAAACGGGCGTCCCGATCGAGGTCGTCAGTCAGCGCCTCGGCCATGCGTCAATCGGTGTCACAGTCGGGCGTTATCTGCACGTCTACCTAAGCCGAGACGCCGAGGCGGCCGATGCCCTGGGCCGCCTGGTCGGCTAAAGTCTAAGGAAAAAGAGGCTCTGCATTTGATGCACAGCGCCTCAGGTGTCGCGAAAACTCCTCTAAAATAAGGACGATTTTGGTATCCCCAGCGGGATTCGAAGTGTAAACAATGCGGTCCTGCCCAATCCGTCCCGCTACTGAAACGTCCAATATTATAAGGGTTTTCGACGCCTAGCGATTCTGAACGATACTGACCGATTCGGACCTTTTCTGACCCGTCTGTTACATTTGCGTTACATCGAGACCCCAAAAAGCTTCTGTCCGGGGCTATTGGCTAAGCTGGCTGGAGAGCTTACTCGTCGCTCTGAGCCGCCTGCTCCAGGTCGTGGGACAAGGCTCCCGAGATTCGGTCCTCGACGGTATGGAGTAGCTCGCTCGCCATAACCAAGATACGAAGCACGCTCAGTGAGTCGCGCCAACCGACGTAGCGATGCGAGGGTGGATTTTTGTATACGGCCATCGCGCCGCTGAACAACTCTCGATAGCCGTTCTCCTCGCCCGGGTCGCCGTATACGTTTCGTAACGGGCCGCCCTCACCAAAGGCGCGCCTCATCAATGGGACCCCGAGGTCGGAGTCGGTGAAGCCTCCGGCTTGTCTCACGGCAACCTCGACGCATTTCATTCCCGCCGCCACGGCCGAATCAAAGAACTGGGGCCCGCGCTCGTAGAGCGGAAGAGCGGTTGCGACGATGTCTCGATGAAGAAGGGCGCGCGGGTCCGTTATTGTCGTGATGAAGTCGGTCAGCTTTGTACCGGATTCCGCAAGCTCCTTGCCTTGGCGCGATAGCATGCGTCCCATTGCGCTGCCGGAATAAGCGCGAAACTCACCCACTAAAAGTCCATATCGGTCAAGGTAGGCAACGCCTTCCATCAGGACTCGGTCGAGGTCTTCGTTGCGTCCGTATCCGCTGTCAATGATACGTCGCACGGTATCAGCGGGAACGAACGAGGGGCGGTCCTTGGGAAAGAGCCGAATCAGCAACTGCGCCGCCTCCTCTGGCGAATAGGCCAACAGTTGTTCTCTCTCTGGCAAGCTCTGTTGGGCGCGAAACTGGCTATACCCGTCAATCATGGCTCGTTGATTTGGTTTTGAGTGACGGTCGTCCTCGATGGCTCTAGGGCAGGTCGAACTTCAGGGCATCGAGTCTCTCATTCACAGCATCGACAGCACCGTTGAAGCTTTGCACCATTTCCACAAACGCAGGGTCGAATCGGTGACACATTTTCCGGTGTCTCTGCTACCCGCGCCTCGTGGATTCGCTGCCGCCCCATCACCCTAGGATTTTGCGGTCGGGTCGAACAGACCGAGTTGTATAATGCCCCCATGTATCTAAAATCTGTCCGCTGTCCGAACCTCTGCGAGCCGTCTCGCGTCAGCAAACCCAGCCTGCGGGAAGTCCAATACCCCGACGGCATGCGGTAATGGTGCGGGTACTGCCACGAAGCCTTTGAACCAAGCCGCGTTATCAAGGTCAGGCTGGCGGAGCCAAAGCCCCGAAAGACACCCAAGCGGAAGCCGCGCCGAACCCGCGTCGGGCATCGCTAAAGGCTAGTCGCAAGCTCTCTCTTCGGGAGCCCCGAGCGACGCCACTGCCGCGATCTATTCACTGTCCATAGGTTCGCGACGGCGGCTTAGCCTTACGCGCCCCGTGTTTGGCTGCATGATGAGGCATCTCAAGAAGGGCGGGCATCCTCGGCTCTCAGGCTCCACGGTCCTGCGAGCATGTCCCCACGGGTCAAGGAGCCTTCTTACCGGCTTGGGGCGGACATGCAGCCTTATGTACGGCCCAGCCTTGTGCAACGATGTAACGGTGATAGCGCAGGGCGCGACCGTGGTCATCGTACAGGCCCAGGACCAAGGGTTCTGGTCTACCGTCACTTCCGGCGTTCTCTCGATGCTCGCATTCAGCGCCCTGAAAGTCCTTGGGGCTCGGCTCGCCGCGCGGGCCCGGCTTAACGTGCGAAACCAACGGCCCCGGAAGGTAGCCAAACGGAAGCCACGCCGAACGCGCACTACCGGGCGTTGGGTGCAGGACAGCCGCCCAGCGGAGAATGCCGGGTCCGTCGAAGGCTTCCGCATGGCAATCTTTTCCGCGTGGGGCTATCTTCGCGGACTCGCAACCGGGCTTATTCTGTGGGTCGTGCAGAGGCTACGCTCGCCGAGGATATCGCCTACCTTGCTCAGTTGCCGTCAGAAGGCTATTGCTGCCGAGATCGGCATGTCGGAGCGACGCTGGGGCGACATCACACAGGGCAGGACGAGACCCCGCAAGACAACCGCTGCGCACATCGCGCTTGAGGCCAGTGACCGCCGCCCAGCCGCTGATTAGCCAGGCAAAGCAACGCCGCCAGGGCGGCGGTCAAGCCAACGATCCGCGCGCGCCTACTCGGCGGCGTGGCCACGGCAGCTTGGTACGAGGCTGGATTGGCTCAGGCGCCCTGGCTGCTACCCTGGAACTTAGGGGTCGGGCGCCGAACGTTCCCAGTCGCTCGTCCGTTCCGCTTCGGGGAGGTAATGCACATGAAAACCCTGGCTCGCTCGGTGCTCACCATCGGCATTGCTGCCGCGTTGCTGGCGGGGTGCGGCGGATCGAGCTCGCAGATCGGCGCGAAAGGCGTGCTGCCTACAGGTGCGACGAAGCAGAGCCTAAATGCGCAACGCATTGCAAACGCCGTCCGTCGTTCCGGAGGCAGCCCAGGCTACAGCGTCACCGGTCCACTTGTGTACGTCACCAACTACACGAGCAATAACCTTACGGTGTATCACGCGAGGGCCAAGAATCCGGCCCCGATAGCGGTCATTTCGGATAGCCTCGGTGCACCGAGTGGCGACTGCCTAGACAGCCACGGGACACTCTATGTCGCGAATCAGCCAGCCAGCAGCTCCGGCTGGGTTTCGGAGTACGCCCTTGGCAAGACCAAGGCCTCCAGTGTCATAACGAATGGAATTAAGACGCCATCCTTCTGCGCGATCGACGGCAATGGAAACCTCTGGGTGACGAACATCGGCGGTCCGAACGTAACGGAGTATCTGTATGGCTCCCCGAAACCGCACGTGGTGATCACGAAAGGTCTCGCGTTTCCTGTGGGCGTCGCGATCGATCATTCTGGAAACGTATTTGTCGCAAATGGATGGGGCGCACCACAGCAAAATGTCGAAGTATACGCGCCTGGAACCAAAGCGCCGTCACGAACGATCACTGACGGCATAACGCATCCAGTTGGCATCGGGGTAGATTCGAGCGGTACCTTGTATGTGACAAACGCAACCACAAACAGTGTGGAAGCGTACCTCGCAGGACAGGATCATCCGTATCGGACAATTATTGCGGGCTTGGATGTTCCGGTGGCTGTGGTCCTCAATTCTAAGGGATGGCTCTACGTCGCCAACTTTGGGAACAGTAACAATGTCGTTGAGTTTCCACCCGGCTCGATCACCCCGTCACGACGACGGATCAGCAAGAGCGTTTACGCGCCACAAGGTGTCGCGTATTTTCCAGCGCTGCTGCCATAACGAACCGACTCCTCAGCGGTACGGTTAATCGATTAGCAGAAGAAGCGCCGAGTTTTGGGGAATCGCCTAACATTCGGCGGCGCTGCTGCGTGACGACCTCCGGCGCTTCCCCGTGAGCAGAAATGCGCTGGGTCATTTTACACGAATTAGCTACTACGACAAAACCTTGAAATTCTACCTCACCAGGCTGGGGATTTCACCACTTGTAGCAACAGCTTCGCAGCGCTAATATCTGTACCCGAGCGCAGCGAGACGACGGCTAATGAGCAGGCTAGGATTGGATCGCACGGACGCCGGAACTTAACAATCCTTAAAGGAGTTTACATCATGGCCGATCTCAATGCTTCGGGTCCGAATCCGGGCACTACGTACACGCCGAGCGAAACAAACGGTGTCTACCACGAGGACCGTGAGGTGACGGTCAGCAGTACCGTTGGCTCGCAGATGTTTCGGGCGTACAATGCTACCTTCGACGAAAATCTCGGCGAGTGGAAAATCCCGACGTCGGGCTCCGGTAAGCCAGCCTATGCGACAGTCCAAAACCCCGACGGTTCGATTCACTTCGTAACAAAAGCAGCCAATTCGTCGCCATGGAATACGTGGGACGGAAGCGGTAACAACACCGTTTTTAACGGGATCGACTTTGGCATGGTTGCTAATAGCCCGTCCACTGACAATACTGCCGCACTGCAATTAGCCATCACGGCAGTCATGCACGCCGGCGGCGGTACGATTTTCATCCCAGCGGGGACCTACTATTTCACAAGCTCCACCGGAATCACCATTGCGCCAACTCAGTCACTCCCTGCTGTCGGCCTCATCATCGCCGGGACCTCGGGGCTCACGAAACTCGTCCAAAGCTCCGGCGCCGCCCTCGCGCTCTTCACGGTTAACAGCTGGGTTGACCCGGGCAGCATTGGCGTTGGGCTCCGCTTTCAGGATTTGATCATTTTGTTCACCGGCGCGGCCAGCGGCGCCCAAGCCATCAACGTAGCCAGCAGCCAGATGGTCACGGCCACGCGCGTGTTGTTCGCAGATTGTCCCCAAACGATGTACATGGATGGAAGATCCCTCCAATGCGGGCTGTTCCAATGCATGATCACCTACGATCAGGGGCCGAGCACGCAGACCATGATCTTCATGGGCGGCTCCGAGAATTATGTCGAGTCCTGCGTCATTTCTCAGACGGCCAAAGGTACTATACCTGCTCCTCCCGGCGGCTGCACCGCCATCAACATTCAGCCCGGAGGCGGCGGGATGTACGTGACCAACACCCAGATCTCCGATTTCGATTACGGAATTACCATCACCGGGGGTGGCAACAACCTCGATCATGCATTCATCTCCAACGTCCACTGCGAATGCAATATCACCGCCGTCCTGATCCAACCGATCGACAGCAACGAAAAAGTCTATCAGGTATTCTTTAACAGCTGCGATTTCGCGCTGACGACGTTGGGCACTCAAGCCACCCCTGGCGTGCTGATTAGCTTGGCGAACGGCGGCATGATCGCGGATATCTTCTTTACGAACTGCATGTCCCACAACTGGGCGGGTCCCGGCTTGCAGATCAACGGCGGGCAGAACATCTCCGTCATCGGCGGTCGCTTTGCCGCTAACGCAACCGACCCGTCCATGACAACCAGCGGCGGGATCGCAGTCACTGGCCCCGCCCAGTACGTGACGATCATTGGTGCAGACTGCTATGGCCAAATCCCAAAGTATGGCTCCGAGCCAACGCCAAACCCCGTTCAGCCTTATGGGATCTCCGTCACGGGGGCAGTGGTTGCCATGCGGGTGCGCGGATGCAATCTGAACGGCAACGCATCTGGAGCTCTGTATGCGCCAACGTCAGGGATGGATCTACAGGTAAGCGATTGCGCCGGCTACAACGACCAGCATCCCATCCTCAATGGTAACAACGCCCCTACGTTGGGCAATCCGCTCTCCGCTTCGACCTGTTCCACGCCCTACTATGGGCCGTCGGTAGTCACGTTTTCGGGCTCATCTCCAACCCCACCACTGCTTAGTGTGCTTGTCAGCGGACTATCTACCTTTAGCATGAGTTTTGGCGACTTCTACCTGTCACGCCCAACGGATCAGGTTGGCTTTGGCGCGTCACCAGCGGTATTTGCTTGGATCGGTAAGTGAGCTAGGCATCAGGAGAGTGAAGGGGGACGTGATCTTTGGCGTCCCCCTTCGCTCCGCGCGCAGGCTTTGTGGCCCTGACCTCTTGCCTTCTGTAATTAGACATTGGCTTATGGCGAGGATCGCATAAACTCGTGGCAAAACTCTTGGTATCGTGAACGCGATGGGGAAGTCCACGGCTACCGCCCAAATCCACGCATGCAAGACGGGTCTCACGGAGACGACGACGCTGGTGGACTTCCTCGCGCTGGAGGGACGGGCGGCACAGGTCTACTGGGATCTGCTGGTCGAGACGCCCCTTCCATGGAGACCGAGGGCACTCAAGCGGATACCGGCACACTGGGCGGCGATCAGTCCACGGACCGATGGAAAACGCGAGCGGGTGCGCGATGCGACTGATCCGTGGAACGCAATCCTGAACTACTGCTACACGTTGCTGGAAGTGGAAACGCGGGTCGCTTGCGAGGCGGTGGGGCTCGATCCGGACCTCGGGCTGATCCACGTCGACGATCGGCTGCGCGAGTCGTTCATCTACGATCTGCTCGAGCCGCTACTCGCCAAGGCGATGTATGGGCGCTGGATGAGTCGGCTCGATCCGCACAACCGAGCCAAATCGTACGATCATCGCATTAAGCCGTATGGCTTTGTCCAATCGATTACGCCCGCAGTCATCGGTTCCAACGAACCACTGCCGATCGCTCCATTTGAAAGGGACTTGGCCAAATCAAAACGCCTGCAATTGGTTGACTACCATACCGGCGATCCGATTCGATTGGATTGGAGCGGCAGCAGTATGGCCCACACCGTGCCGGTCATGCGTTTGAGCGAATATGTGCAGGAATATGGGCGGCATCCCGAAGCCAAAGCCGCAGATTGGAAGAGCAATCCAGCAGGACCGGATACGATCGGGCTTTTGCATCGATTACCGCTCCAATCGAAGCGGCTGATCCGAATCGGCAAGGAGGTCGATCGGCTCGGTGGCGACGAGGGTGCTACGCTTGAGCCTGATCGGCCGGTCGAATACGAATGCGACGAACTCGCGGAGAGCATCGACTACCTGGCGCAGTTTCCGCAAGCCGCGACGGTACGGGATCTCGCCCTGACAGAACGCGGCTGGCGCAAGATCATCAAGGGTGTTGTAGAACCGCTCGCGACGACGGCAGAACGCATTCAGGAACTGGCCGAACAGCGCCGCATCGAAGAACCGTAGTGGCGTCGGAGCTTGCCTGCGCGGAGCTGAGCGGCAAAGGCAGAACGTCCTAAACCGCCGATCCGTTTATCGGGAAAAGGAGCAGGGCAAATGAAGGGCTTAAGTCTTGGCCGCTACACACTTAGCAGCTGCGTTGCGGCTGCAATGCTCGCGGGCTGCGGCGGATCGCAGCTGCCGGTCGGCGCGCCGGGCGCGATGCCGCAAGGCGTAGCGCAGCAAGGCCAGAGCACGCAGCGTGACGAGAGCGGGTCGTGGATGGCGCCGGACGCAACATCGCAAGACTTGCTTTACGTCTCCAGCCACAGCTGGGTTTCGGTTTACAGGTATCCTCAGGGGCATTTGCTCGGCAAGTTAAAAGGCTTTGACCTTGCTTCCGGCCAGTGCGTAGATAGCTCAAGCAACGTGTATGTTACGGACTATGTGACGTCGCAAATCGTCGAGTTCCCGCACGGTGGCCGCAAACGCCTCAGGGTCCTTTCCATGCCTGGCGCGAACGGTTGCTCAATAGATCCAACGACGGGGAATCTGGCCGTTTCGTCGTTGGGTAGCACAGGAGTTTGGATTTTCAAGAATGCCAAAGGGGCGCCCACAAAATACCAAAACTCGCAGTTCCTCTACTATTACGATTGTGCGTATGACCCCAAAGGTAACCTCTTTGTCGACGGAATGAGCACGATAGGCACGGGCAGCTTCGTGTTCGCCGAGCTGCTAAAAAATGGTAACCAACTCAAAGTGGTGACTTTGAACCAGTATATTGGCTGGCCCGGAGGGATGCAGTGGGACGGTCAGCACCTCGCGATTGGCGATCAGGTAGCACCGGCTATTTATCAGTTTAGCATAAATGGAAGTAAGGGAACGAAAGTTGGGACGACACCTCTAGGCAGTCATACTTTCGATACCTTGCAGTTTTGGGTCCAGGGGCGGACCGTCATCACATCGACTGCCTGTCATGACGTCGGCTGTGGACGTACAAAGCGCGGTTCGGCCGTGATGTTTTTTAACTATCCCGCGGGGGGCAAAGCTACGAAGATCATCATCAACGGTTTACTGGGAGGTCCTGGCGGCGACTCTGTCAGCCTCGCTCCCAGATAGATCATCCGCGATACGTGCGTAACGAAGGAACGAGGTACGTGAAGAGCTTGGGTCTTAGCCGCTACGCGCTTAGCAGCTGCGTCGCTGCGGCAATGCTGGCAGGGTGCGGCGGAGGACAGCCACCGATCGGGGCGTCGAGCGCGATACGACAAAGTGTGGCGCAGCACAGTCTGGCTGCTCAACGCTCCGCAGGCGCGGCTCAGCTAGGCAGCGACGGCGCGTCGTGGATGCTGCCGGAAGCGAACGGCGAGGATTTGCTCTATGTCTCCAACGGCCCGGCGTCTAGTCATAACTCGGCGTGGGTCACCGTGTACTCGTACCCTCGCGGAAAGTTGGTCGGTATCCTTCGGGGATTTGCCGCCCCAGCGGGCGAGTGCGTCGACAGGGGGGGTAACGTATTTATCACAGATACCGACACTGGTAAAATATTCGAGTACGCGCACGGAGGCAAACATCCAATAGCGACACTACCGGCTCCCGGCCCCGACTCGCTCGGCTGCTCCGTAGACCCCACGACGGGCAACCTTGCCGTGTCTAGCCTCGGCTTCGGTAACAATGGTGCGGTGGGCATTTATAAGGGAGCCAAAGGCAGCCCCAAGCTTTACAAAAACCGCGCGTTCCAGATGTATTACTTTTGCGGCTACGATAACAGCGGCAATCTCTTCGTGGACGGTCAGAACTATGCTTCGAGCGCCTTCGAGTTCGCAGAGCTTGCGCAGGGCGACACGAAGCTCAAGAGCGTTACGCTAAATCAGAGCATTGGGTTCCCGGGCGGCGTGCAGTGGGATGGAAAGTACGTAACGGTAGGCGACCAGAATACCTCCATCGTGTACCAGTTCTCCATTAGCGGGGATGTGGGAACCGAAGCTGGTTCGACGACCCTTGGCGGTAGCGATGTGGGGGCGGTATTACAATACTTCATTGTTGGGAGCCGACTAATCGCCCCAAACGCATGCAGCGGAAAATGCGTTGGCAACGTTCTTTACTTCCCATATCCATCCGGCGGCGATGCGACGAAAACGATTACGAAAGACGTGCACTATCCTCGGGGACTCGTGGTTAGTAAAGCCAACGATTAGCCTCACCACCGCATCGCCTGCGCTGCACGGCACGGCTTTGCGTGCATCGCAGCGCGCGGCGTAGCGGCGCCGATCGCGTAGCGGGCTGAGCGGCTCAGATCGCGTAGCGGCTTGGCCTGCGCGGGGGCTCTGCCACGCTAGGCCGAAACGCTGCTAGGACGCGTGGCGTTCACGGAGCGAGGAGCAAGGTAGATGAAGCGTATAGACTGGCATGATGATCCGCGAGGTGAGGACGCGGCACTTGTCGCAAGGGTTGTGCAGGCAGTTCCTGAGCTATCCGCTGCATACCGCGAGCACCTCGACGACAACTACCAGCAGCTTCTTCCATACATGTTTCTTCCAGACGCGGTGCGAACGCTTCAAGCTCAGATGATGGAAGGCAAACTTAACAAAGATGCGTGCGTCCGTCTTGGTCGCGTCATTGAAGACGCGCTCGCGCAAGGTGGATCAGTTCGTAATCTGGCGTTATTGGGCCTCACGGGTGAGATCGCGGAGGCGTATCTCTCTAGTCGTATGCGTGGCCAGCCTAGCCTCCTAGAGTTTATGCGAGACGCCCTTGGCGGGCATGCGAAAGAGGCGATTCGTCAAGAACTAGACACACCTACAAGCAGGTCGATATTAAAGGCTACCGAGCAACGAACCGGAGACGCAAAAATATCGTCATAGGGTTGATCCGCCGCCCCTCACCGCATCGCGTCGCCGCACAGTGGCGGGTTGCGGCGGAGCGCAGCTTTCCATCTGGTGGAATACGCGTCGATAATGTGATAGCTTCATCACGGACATTCATGGTCCGAAATATGGTTTTGATTTCACTTATCGCACTGATGACAATGCAACCATGTGCCGCGCAGCAACCAAGTCAGCCTGCACAGACGCCAGTTGGCCAACCCCCAAGTGGCCCGATGCTGGACGGTTTTGTGCTGAGTCTAAGAGTCGACTCGACGCCTGCGCGTCTTCACGGGCCCATTTGGGTCGACGCGGAGCTGCGGAATGTTTCTGGGAAGCCGCAGACTGCATGGTTCGGTGCTCGCTACTTCTACGAATTCAAAATAGAAGGCCCCAATGGTGCTGTCGTCCCGAGAAATCGATATACGACATTCGGAGCCGACCCCTACCAGCATGATTATAGTGTGCAGCCAAACGGGGTCATGAGCGGAAGGTTTCGATTAGACCTTCTCTACTCGTTTAGCTCGCCTGGCACGTACTCCGTACAAATCACCAGGGCATGGGCCAAAATCGGTAACGCAGCACCACCGTTACAGTCGAATGTAATAACGATTACGATATTGCCTTGACGCCGCATCGCGCCGCTGCACAGCCCGGCCGCCCCGCGCTTTGCACGGCTTCGCGAATGCGAGGGCGGTTGTTGGCTTTGCAGCTTTGCTCGCATTGCAGCTGCGAGCGCCTCGCACGCGCGGCGGCCTGGCTCGCAGAAGCTTCGCAGTCGGAAGGTGCGGGGTAGAACATCGATAAAATGGGTGCGCAGTGAGACAGCTCTTCACGCTGCTGGCGATCTTCGCGCCCATGGTTTTGTCCCCAGTACTAGCGCACGCCACTTCGCCAGACACACCCGGATCTTACAACTATTACCAGCTGCGCGGCAGTAAAGAGGCCGGGGCGGCCAATTTCAACGCTGCGATAGCCGATTGGGGACGTGCTGCGGCGCTGAGCACCGATCCCCAGAAGAGTTGCCGCGGTGAGTTCCAGCGCGTACAGATTCGCGCTGCGAAAGAGGCGCAAGCGAAGATGGCCACCGAGCACCTAACTAAGACGCAGGCCGCCGCGTGGTTCGAGAAGCGAAACAGCCAACTTTGGATTTCCAACAAGTGCAATGGGCCCTAGGGCCCTCGGTACCGCCCCCGCCGCGCCGCACTTTGCAGGGCTCCTCGCAAGCAAGCGGCACCGGAACTGCCAAGGCTCTTCTGTAGTATCCCTCGGCAAATCTCACCGTAGCTATCAGATACTGAGTTGGCAGTTCCCAGACTCAAGGCAAAACCGACCGAAACCGATCCCCTGAGGTAGACTAAGCCGATCATCCCTGCTCTAGATGCAGGTGAATCAGTTGCCCAGCGGGCGTTGGAGTGTGCTGGTTACTTATCCGCCAATCGGTTCTAACTCCGGCCAGTACCGATCTGCGTCGAGCTCGGCCCTAACAGCCTCTACTGCGGCGGCGTTGTCGAGACCATGTGTAACAATCGCGGCGCCTTTTATCGACCGTGCGCTTGGAGCGTTTGAGTACTGACTCGACGTGATCATTTTGGGAACGCTCTGATGGTGACGCCGTCGAGGATCTGATCCGGCTGACGTGGGATCACGACTCGGCTCGAATCAATCGCTTGATGGGCTTCTTTATAAAGAAAGACGCGCCCAGATTTTGGCGCGGCCGCGGGTCCGGGTCACAATCGGCCGCATCGGATGTCGCGCTTGCACTCTGTGTGTACGACCAAGTGAGGATTGGCTCGGCCATTAGACAAGCTGTCGCTCTCCTTTCATTTAGGAGCAAAGGCTGTGCCGAACGATCTAATCACATTTCGGTAGAGACGATCTTTGCCTCCGGACTTTATGTTATCGATGGATGGATCACGAAGTGGACGCAGGATCGAACGATCGATTGGTTAGGGTGCGGAGGAAGCTTTTGCGCGTGATTGCAGCTCTTCGACAGCGGCTTCCAGCCGACGAATCCGAGAGCGCAACTCAACAACCACATCGTGGAGCAAAAGCGCGCTCTCGGCGGTCTCGAGCTGCGCGCGATCGAAGCGCGCATTCTCAGCCCGGCGACGACGATGACGCTCACTCGGAGGTCCGGCCGTCAAGCGCGTGGTGGGCTCCGGCTCGCCGGCAAGGTACCACGGCGAGATGTTGAGCTCGCGCGCAAGCCGTAGCGCGGCCTCGAGTTTGAGGCTTTTGATGCGGCCGGCGCGCATTTTACGGGCGGCGTCGCTGGTCACTCCCAAGATAGCGCCGAGTTCGGCGTCCGTTAACCCTTTGATCACTTCCCTGAAGCGTCTACTGAAGCTTGAAGCTGCCATCTTTCTCCAACGGTTTCAACCGAGATGCCAATATCTTACTATTGACTTTTGTATCGCCGTATTGTATTCCTGTAATCAGAAGTAGGCACGTGATTCCTCGGCGAGTGGGGGCTTCGCACCTCCCCCTACCGCTTCACCCCTCGCGTCGTCACCACGCCTTCGCCTTCCTTGATGGACTGGGGTTCCTATGGACTTTGACGATGACCGCGATCTTCCAGTAAGCACTGCCGACGGGTACTCTCAGCTCAACGACGCGCAGCTGCGCGCGGCGATCCGCTTCGCCGAGGGCCACCTTCGATCAGTCGAAGAAGATCACGAGACGTTACGCAGTGCGTACCGCGAAGAGATCACCGCGATGCGCAGGCGTCTCGTCGATCGGCTACTCGCTCGAATCCTGGCGCGAGCCAGGCCCTTATCGGACCAGCAGCGGAGCGAACTGCGCCGACGTTTCGAGCAGCGAGCAACGCCGGCAGTCGAAGTCGCGTCGCTGGTTCGTGCGGCCTCCTGCGGACGTACTGCCCGGCTCGATGCGCTCAATGAGATCGAGGCGATGGCGCTTCTCCTGCGTTTGAAGCCCCGCACATGAGCTTTTCTGGACGTTCAGGCCGACAGCGCTCGAGCGTTGACGCGACCGAACTCGACTGGCTGCGCGACCACGGGGTTCGCATCGATGAGAAGGGGCGCATCATCGTCAGCCTCCCGACTCCCGATGACGAGCTCGGGTTTCGAAACGAGGAGCAGGAGCCGTCCATTTCTGAGCTGATGCGCCGGGAGATCGGCCGACGACAGGGCGGCTCGCGCGGGCGCCGTCGCAGCGCGCCCAAAGCCTCGCATCGCACCGTGCCTGGCTGCGCGAAGCGCCCGGCCCAGCCGCCACGCCTTGGGCGCCCGGCGGTAGGCGACGAGCTGCGCGTCTATGTCCAGACGACCATCGCTCCGCAGACGCGCGAAACGCTGACGAAGCGTGGCCTAACGCTGGCCAAAGTCCTAGACGATTGCGCTCGTGAGCTAGCGGATGCGTTCTGACGAGCGTTCCGGTGAGACCGTACAGCCGGCTCAGCTCGGTCGTCCGAAGCTTGGGCAACCGCAGCGCGTACGGATCACCACGACGATCGAACCGTCGAAGCTGGCTCGCCTGCGCGAGCACGCGCTCCGGGCGAAAAAGTCGCTTGGACAGCTGGTCGACGAGTACGTCCGTTACCACTTCCCGCCTTCGGAAGGACCACCGGATTAGCCGGCGCGCGCTCTGAGGGCGCCTTCACGCGGTTCGATTCGAATCAACTCTTTGAATGCAAAGGAGAAGAACGGTGCCGCAGTACAACCGAGTGACCCTCGTCGGCAACGTCGTGCGCGATCCGGAGATCCGCTATGTTGCAAACGGCGCTGCCATGACCAAGTTCACGATCGCCGTCAACCGCAAGAGCAAGGAAGCGGATTCCGCTGACTATGTCGACGTCGTTGCCTGGGATAAGCTCGCCGAAACGAGCAACATGTACCTGAAGAAAGGGGCGCTGGTGCTCATCGAAGGCCGCCTAACGGTCCGCTCCTACGAATCGAAGAGCGGCGAAAAGCACAAAGTCGCCGAGGTCGTCATGTCGCTGCTGCAGACGCTGGGCCGGAGGACGAGTGAGGGCGCCAACCACGCAGAGCCCGAGTCTGAGGTGACATCCGCCTAACGCACTCGAATCGGCCCGGCGCATACGACAAGGCGGCATCTGCGCCGCCGCATGGGGAGCGCTCGTCATCGTGCATCCGGTCATCCGTGGCGCCTTTCGTGCTTTGGCGCCGGCCGTCTGTGATGTATCCTAGCCGCGCCCGCCGTCGCGCGCAAGGAGCGGCTTTCCGGTCCTCGCTGCGCTGCGGTCCACGCCTCTACGCTTCGCTCCGTCCTTGCGCCCTTGCCGGCCGCGGCTGCTTCGGACCCATCAACGGCCAGCGCCTTGAAGCGCGAAAGGAGCACGCGATGATGTCCGACCTGTACACGATCAAAGACGAGCGCACCCTCTACTGCCGTGCGGCGATGAAGGCCAACGGCGGTATCTGGAATCCGGTGACGCGCGAGTGGATGTTCCAAGACCCAAGCGATCACGCTAACGCCGCGGCTGAACTCTACCGCGTGACGCGCCCGAGCGCCGCGATGCGCGAAGCGCTCCAAGTGATGATCACCGACGGCACCGCCGCCTTGGCATGGGGCTTCGATCCTGCCGAGCAGTCGGTGTCGGTCGACGATCTCGATCGCAACGAAGCCTCAAAGCTGCTTGCCGCGGGCTACGCCGTGCGCCGCGTGCTCGGCGTCCACCCGCTCGACGATATAACGCCGAGCGACGACGTCGCCCCAGCTACTGAACCGGATCTCGACACGCGCGATCGCTCACGCCGGCGTCGCCATTCCGGCGCGTAGCAGTCCGTAGGTCCATCGTCCCTCGAGAGCCCGCCAAACCGCGGGCTCTTCGCTTTCCAGCGCAGCCAAGGAGTACGAAACGATGACGACAGCAACATGTTCTACCCAGGTCAAGGGGCTCGACGCCCACGACCGGCTCACGACGCGATCGCTGCGCGACGATGAGATCCGGGCTATCGCCGACGCGACCTATCGCAGCGACAACCCGTTGCGTTTCGAGGGCGTACGCCAAGCCGCGCTGCTCTTCGAGCGCGCCGGCTATACGATCACGCGCGACCCGCAGGCCAGCGCCCTGGCTGTGCCGCCGCAGCCGATCACGCTGGGCTGCCTAACGGTCGATCCACTGCACCGCAGCGTTCAGCTGGATGATCACGACATCGAGCTGAAGACCCGCGAGTTCGACCTCTTGGCGCTGCTAGTGCGCCATCCCGGCCAAGTCTTCACTCGCGCACAGCTGCTCGACCTGATTTGGCCGCGTGACTTCGCAGGCGACGATCGCACCGTCGACGTCCATATTTCCCGCCTCCGTCACAAGCTGGGCGGATTACGGTCCTCGGAACTCTCGATTATCACGGTCGCCAGCGTCGGCTACAAACTAGCCGCGCCGCGGTCGCTTAAGGGCTGCCAGGGGCCCGCCGCGGCCCACTGGCGCATGGTTTGACATCAGCTCACACGAAGCGAGTCGTGCTCTTGGCGCCCTGCCTACTGCCTCGAGACCGCGAGCGATTGTTGCTGAGGCCCGGTATCGCCGGACGGCATGTCAGACGAGCGTACGTGGCTCGCCGGTCGAGAATCAGTCGCAACACTGACTCGTCGCGACGGCGACGATATCGTTTCACTCCGCAGGACGGGCTGCTTTGCCCCTGCGGCATTCTTGCGGTGGCGCATCAGCGCAGCGCAGAGGGTGCTGCGCTTGATCGGATAGCCGCTGGCACTGATTTGTCTGGCAATCTCGGTATAGGTTGCGCCGCGCTCTTGGGCGGCGCGGATGTTCCCACTGATGCGCGACACGAGCAGTTCGAGTTCGCGCCGTGACGTTGGCTGGAGCGGCAGTACGTCGAGGTCCGCCCCGATCTTGGCAATGAGCTCATCGGACAGCATGGCTGACTCCTTGCTTTGGCTCGGTTCTGGGTTCTATATTTTTGGATTGACTTTAGTATTGAACTTGTTATGATGCTAGCATGAGGTCGGACGGGGCGCAACAGGCAAGTATAGGAGCTCGAGTCTTTTTTAAAACGCAAGCCGGTGGCTGTGCGTACAACGCCTGCGGCGTCGTCCGCGCAGCCAGAGAGAGCGAGGTCGCGTCGCCTTCGGCGCCGCTCAGCTCGCATGCGGACGTGTCGGCGTCGGGGTCGCTTCGCTCAGCTCGACGCGGCACGAGGAGCGCCCGATGAATGCGCCGGTTTCGCGAGCAAAGCGCAGCGAACGGCTCTACATCCGACTTACGATTGATGAAGCCGAATATGTCGCTGGCGTTGCTGATGCGCGCGGGTTGAGCGTTTCGGACTACGTTCGAAAAACAGTCCTCCGAGGCAGCGGTCGTCGAGCCGGGGCGATGCGCCGTGTATTGCCGACCGATGCGGCCGGAACCATCCGTGAGCTCAGCGCGGTCGCGCGCGATCTGCGGCGGCTCGTTGCCCTTTCCGAGGCAAACAAGACAATCGATCACGATCAGCTCAATGCGTGCCTTATAGCGGTGCACGCTGCGCTCGACGGGTTTAGCGTATGATCACGAAATCCGTCCCGGCGCGAGCGCACACACGAACCTTTGCGGTCGGGGTCGACTATATTACGCAGCATATGCACCAGCGTGCCGTCGCGATGGCTGGGCACAGCTTCGAGCGAGGCGTGAACTATGCCAGCGCGCCGGAGAAGGCCGAGTGGGTCCATCTGCGCGGCGTCATGTCGGTTGAGACGGCGGCCATCGAAATGGAGGCCGTCGCGGCGTTGTCGTCCCGCTGCCGCGACCCGGTCTACCACCTGATCATCGCCTACGCCAAGCACGAGCGGCCGACGCGCGAGCAGGTTATCAGCGACGCGGAGCGTCTGCTAAAAGCGATCGGCATGGAGAAGAACCAGTACGTGCTCGCAGCGCATAAAGATACGGATGATTTCCACGCGCACGTAATTGCTAACCGCGTTGGTCTCGATGGTCGGGCCAACGACCTGTGGCATGAGCGGATCGTCCGCGAGCGTGTTTGCGCGGAGATCGCGGCCGAGCGCGGTTGGGACGTCGTCGTGGGCCACCACAACCGCGACATCGTCCAGCGTATCGAGCGCCTGCACGAGCTGCCAGCTGGGCCGCAGCGGCGGCTGAGCGATGGCGCGTACCGGCGGCTGCACGAACGCGGCGCGCTGCCGTGGCAAGAGAGCGCACGACCCTACGTGCTCGACGCCGTCGATCGTGCACACGATTGGAGCGACCTACATCAGCGCCTTGCCGCCCACGGTGTCGTCGTGAAGCTCGTTCGACGTGGCGAGCGCGTCCAGGGCCTGGCATTCGCCGAAGGCCTCGATCGCAGTGCACCGGGCTGTGCAGCGTCGCGTATCGATGCGCGCTGTGCACTGTCAGCGCTCGAACGCCGCTTCGGGCCGTTCGCGCCATTGCGCGATCCCGTTCCAGACATTGCGCGTGTCAGGCCATGGAGTGACACGGTTCGTCCAACGATTCTCACCGCCGTTGATGCCGCGACGTCGTGGGAGGATCTCACTGCGCGGCTTGACCAGCACGGCATCATCATCAAAGTCGTGCAGCGTGGTGCCCGCGTGCAGGGCCTCGCGTTTGCGCAAGGCCGAGATGCCGCTGCCCCGGGATGTGGAGCGTCGCGCATCGATCCGCGTTGCAAGAAGGCTGCACTCGAGCAGCGCTTAGGGCCATTCCCACGAGCCGGGCGGCAACACGAACGTATCACCGAGCCGAACGTCCGCGCCGACCCACATTTCCGTAATCGCGGTCGCCTGCGCGAGCGAGCGGAGCATGACGCCCGCACCAATCGAGGCTGGGCGATGCACGAGGCTCGTTCCATCGCTGACCACGCTCGGATGCGCTCCGACTATGCCGCGTACCGCGACCGATTCGTTGCAGAGCGCGACCACGTCATTGGCGCACAGCGAAACGCTGCCTGGGAGCGCGAGCGCTGGCTTCGGCAGCAGGAAACCCAGCGCCGCCGCGAGGCACGCCAGTTGCTCCGTGCGGTGGCGCGCCTCGGCACGCGCGGTCCGCTCGCACATCAGCTTGCGTATTGGTCGATCGACGCCGTCGTAGCACGCCGGCGCGCGAAGGAGCATGTCGCAGCGCGTGTTCGCTGGGAAGCCACCAAGATCGTGCTGGCGTCAGAGCGACGGCTGGCGCGCGAGGAGAAGCCGATGGACTATCGTTCGTTTGTCACCCACAGAGCGCGCACTGGCGATCCGGCAGCGCGGACCGTGCTAGACTCGCTCGTAACGCCAACGCGTGAGCAGCAACGCCATGCGCCGCTGAATGAACCGCAGCGCCCGACCCTTAATGAAGTACGCGCCCGGCTCGACGTCATCCGCGGCGAGGAGGAGGCGCGTTACAAGCGTGCCAACGTCGAGCGCGACGGGCTGCAACGCATCGCTCAGCCACTGTCCCTGGACGATGTCCTTGCCGCAGAGCGCCAGCGCATCCGAGAGCACGTCGCCGATGCGGCTCGGTTCACGGATGCGGAGCGGGTTCGGCTAACGCACCTCAGCAAAGAGAAGCGATCCTGGAACCCGCTAACAAAGGCTGTAGCGGCGAAGGCGGAGGCGGAGCTGCACGCCGCACACCGGTCCCGCTACGACCAGGCAGCTGCCGAAGCGATGCGCGAGTTCGACGAACGAAGGGTGCCGCAGATAGTCCAGCGCGTCGCTTCCGACGAACGCCGGTACCGGCAATACGTCGCCGCGTCACTGAACCTTGAGCGGGAGATGAACGAAGCGCGTGCTGTTTATAGGGAGCGAATACCGCAAGTCGAGCATCAGGTGAGCGTCCTTGAGCGCGTGGGGCTTTCCAAGCTGGACGTCCTCGATGCCACACCAAATGCGAGCCTCAACCAGCTTGCGGCTGCCATCGATAAGCGGTATCGGGCTGTACCTGAGCCACTAAGGCATGAAGTTGAGCGCGGCCTTCGTCGGGAGCGCGACCGTTGGCGAGAATCGATATCGATGGGGGACCTGTAGTGCTCGGGCTCATCTATGTCTTTGTCACTGCCAAGCCGATCTCAATCCGACGGCTTTTTATGCTGTTCGTCCTTGGGCTGACGTCAACGTCGAGCGTACTCGGCATTTTCCACATGAAGGATTCGCCCAGTCGCGCGCTTGTTATCGCGACATCGGTAGTGCTACTCGTCTGGAGCCTTCCCTTGGTTAGAATAGTGCATGACACTATCCGGCTCGGCAGGCTATCGCTCGATGCGCTTGTTCCGGTTTCCGACGTCGTTCGGTGGACCTATGGATTCGCTCTGCTAGTTGCGCCGACGCTCACGATAGGATGCTTACTTAACCCGGCGCACCGTCTCGTGTTAGCGGCGATCCCGCAGTTGATGGCGATTGCTGGGCTAGCCGTCCTCGTATTGCACGGCCGATTGGATCGATGGTGTCAGCCCAGGCTTACGTTCGAGGTTCGTCGTGACCAGCCGACACCCGCCGCAGAGTCATGTGTCCCCGTGTCTGGCCGTCCTTTCTATTCGTGTAATAGTCACCTTCGAGGGTTAGCGTACCGTCGCGTGAGGATAGCAACAAGGATTGCGTACCGTCATGATCGGCGAGTCTCTGATCATAATGCGCACGATTGACGTAGCAGTACGTTAGTTGCGGGCCGGCGGCGTTCTTGACTGATATTCCAGCCATCACGCTGACGGATTCCGATTTCCCGGCTTGATATAGTATGCTCATACTGAACCAGTTCTGCTTGATCTCAACGCTGCATTCCCGCTCTTCCTTGAATTCATCGTACGATGAAGCGAAGACTCCCGCCCAGATTCCGTTTAGGTCGGGAATCGACACGATATTCATTCGCCGAGCCAGTGGCATACGCCAAAGCTGCAATGAAAACCAGCGGCGAAGAATCGTGTACACTCCGACCGCAGACGGTGCATCGATGATCCAACCGTATTCCCAGTGCAAGGGTGCTATCGCTTGATGGATGATGTAGGCGACAATCACGCTCGCAATGGCGATCCAGATTACGATTCCATCGCGCTCGTCCGAGTCGGTCGAGTAGGGAGTCAGTGGTATGGTAGTCACAAGTTACCGGTCCTCCAACAGTGCTTTGAGCTGGTACGTCATTTTGGGGGCGCAACCGTGGTGGCTTCGCAAAGGCGCAGTGAGCCTTTCGCATTATGCAGGCTCACCCACAATCCACCACCGTCAAGACGTCGTCCTACGATTATGAGAAGCAGGGCTTGAAGTCCGTGCTTCGACTTGGCGAACGCCGATGTCATCGTGGTGCGATCTCTTGCCGAAGGCGATGGGTGACCAACCGGATGAGTGTGCCACTCCCCAACGTAGTGAAGACCGTGCTGGAACCGTTCATCGATTGTTGACTGCGCACCGTTCAGGTCAATCTCGAAGTAGTTGCTGCCACGTCCGTCCTTCCGGTTGGGAATTGTTGCCTCGACGATGTGGATGGCGTCTTGTCCTATCGTGGCGAATAATAGACCTCCGGCCTCGTTGAAAAATGGCCACTGCCGGTGACGCCGCATTACTGATAGCGCTGCATCGCCGATCACGACGCGTCGGCTAAGGCCGGGGTGCCAGAATGCTCGTGGCATTACGCTGCCGGTTCCGCACACGCCGGGCATGTTCTCCACTCGTCTTCGTAAATGCCGCCACTGGTAGGTGGCTCGCCGTGCACCTCGACCCACTCTTTCCGTAGCGTCCCCCCGTGCGCCGTCCTAACATGTTCTGGGCCGAGCCACGACCATAGCCTGGACCGCACCGGTTTCGCTGCTAACAGGTCTAGGATGACGCGTGCCACAAAGGCCTTTGCGGGCAAAGCCTCTATCTCGGAATACGGCTGCCAGCTTGTCGAACAGCCCGGTTCGAACCGATGTGTAGGTCCGTTCCAGTCGGTGATTGAGTGCCGAAAGACGCCGAACTCATCGCATCCACACCGAAGGCAACCGTCGCCCTCGTTGAGCGCGAGCACTCGGGCGGCAGCGGCAAATGGCTCGAGCCAAGCGAACAGAAGTGATGGAAAGTTAGCGGTCGCTATCGCAGCGTCGCTTAGTTGGATTTCGTCGGCGGCCTCGCCGGTCGTCGAAACGACAATGTCCGCGTCGAGTAGCACGCCGGGATCCCGTTCGTACGTTACTTGCCAAGGTTCGAACTGAGCCCCGATTGTAACGTTTGGAAAGTCACGCCTGATCGTTTCCGCCAAGGCCTTCGCCTTGGATCTGCCGACGTACCGACCGCCCAGCTCGTGCCTTGCAATGTTTCCCCACGTGAGTAGGTCCGGATCGATCAGCGTCAGATTTGAGGCGCCTGCTTTCACGAGCAAGCGCGCAAGGGTGCTCCCCAACGAACCGCAGCCGATCAGGACAATCCGGGCAGACCGTATTGCGCTGTTGCTACCATCACCGCCGCGATCAACAAGCCATGCTACATCAGCACGGTCAACTCTAACGTTCTCGATCGCCGATTCCGGAGAAAAGAAGTACGGCGCTGCAACGTGTCCGGGGGCCTTCCCTTTTCGGAAACCTGGCGTGCCGAGTCCCTTAGGCTGACCGACCTTTTGCTTCTCGGGCCTTCTGACCCACGCCCCGAGAAGTGCGCCGCCGCCGGCCGCGTCCGTGATCCCGATCAGGACGGGAGCTGAAATGGGATCGCCGGCAGCAAGTGATTCGACGAGGGTCATCTGGTCCGGGTGTTTCTCCTGGAACCACTCGTAAAGCGCTCTACCATTACTCATTTTCACCGGGAATTCGATGTTCGCCGAAAGGAGAACCGAGTGCTTAACGGTTGGGTTCGTCGAGTTGGAATACTGGCGTACCCACCGCTCGACGTCCTCGCGCGTGTCACCGATCAGGGTAAACGGTAAGTCGTTCGAATAGAACACTTCCCTTGCAGCGGCGTTGACTTCGCAGATCGAAACGATGCTTCTGCTACTGCGGGAACCCTTCCAGTAGTCGACGATTTCCTCAGCGTTGCGAGCGGCGTAGTCCTCGCCTTCACCTTCGAGCAACGCTCTAGTTCGACTCAGCAGGTCGTCAAGGACGCGCTCGTCGTCGTTGAGCGAATGCCCTTCATTTCCTTTCAACAAGCACAGCGTGCTGTTCACGAAGACGCGAGACCGCGGAATGTCTTGCCGCAACGGAGCGACGCCGATCTGTGCTCGTCGATAAGGATAGTCCGGCCCGAGCAGCACGTCGACCTCGTGGTCGTCGTCTAGTACGATTCGCCAGCCGGCGACGACATCGGAGTCGGGGTATTGACGCTGGAGATCATCTTCCCTTAGCCAGCGGGGAGAAAGGTTAGCCTCCGACAGATGCCGCTCGACGCGGGTCAGTTTTTCAGCCGGCAGCTCTCGCTTAGCCGTATCGCCGCTCACCGTCTCGGATGCTGCGGATCGGTGACGAGCTGGATACGATGCCGGTGATGCCGATTGCGGCTGCTGACTCCTTGATACGATCGGTGAAGTATGTCGTCCGGAAGAAAGCGTCCCAGGCGCTTGCAGCTTTCGCGGCGTCGCAATCCGACCCGTCGAGAACGCTTAGGTTCGAAAGCAATGACGGTGCTTTATCGCGGAAGAACTTGGTGCGCGTATCGGCATCGCCTTGCGTCACGTATTCGTCCACAACCGGGTGCTTGATCTTCAGACTGTTATCGAGGCGATCACGAATCTTTCGCAACGTCTTGACAAGCGAAACGTCGTCGCGCTGGTCGGGGACGTAGCATTCTACTACAAGAATGGAGAACATGAACCCGGTTGGCGCATTCCAGGAATCGCGGCTCTTTCCGAGTGCCTTAAGGTACGCGACGATCCGGCGCATCTGGAGGTCGTCGGAGTTATCGGGGCTTCGGTTGGTGACCTTGCCTTCGAACCAGTCGTTCACACTCGCGGGGTCGGACTTTTTCCAGTCGGCGCCGGCGAGTTCGAGATACGTCGTACCAAATAGGTTCTGCTTCTCGCGATAGACCGGAAGATCCACGTGATGACCCGCTTCGTAATGAACCCGTACGCAATTCGTCCTCACTTCCGGTGCGGTTTTGAAGGAGCCGTCGTCGACGGCATCGCGCACCATCTTACGAACGTCGAGCGCACTCATAGCCGCGCCTTGCGAGCCTATCAGATCGGCGGCCTCGAAGATCACGCCATTGTCGATGTCGTAGTCGTTTTTCGGATGCTGGACGACCGTGTGCATGGCATAGCCGCCCTGGACTTGGAAGCGCTTGACCTTCGGTCGCCCCTGGTCGGCAAGGCCGTCTTTCAGCCGGGTTTCGTTCGTCTTCCGGTGGTCGCGCAGGAGCGTCCGGGTCGCAGAGTCGATCGCGACCTCCGCACGGTAGAACTTGAGCAGGTTTTTCGAGCAGTCGTACATGCTGGCACCGTACCACCTCAGAATGCCAGCAGAGTGGCATGGTGGCCGGACACTCCCTGGTGACCGCCCCTTTCCCAGGCGATCTTCCCAGCATTTTAGCAGAAGCGACAGTGGAGTGCTAGATATACTCGAACGTATGTGCGCTGCGGCGGTGGTGCCGGGGGTGTGAACGGCACCACCGTGACCGAATTTGGTGCCCTGAGTCTGCCCTCGATGGGACAAGGGGCCGGAAAGCGATGTCATCGAGATGATGGCTCGATAACGAGGAGCCTCCTTTCATCTGCGAGTTTTCAGACGATTCGGCTCGGGTGCGCCCCGACCATCGGTCGCGGCCCTCCGTTGCGGCGCCGCCCGCTGGCGAGGCTACCACCGGCGCCGCTCCGCGTAAACGCTTCCCCTCGGCTCGCTGCGCTCGGCGTTGACGCGGAGCCTCTGCCCCGGCGGTGACCGCGCCGCGCGGCAGCGCCGTGTCGGGCCGCCAACTGATTCGGCGTCGAACGGCTTGACGGCCGACGATGCGGCAGCGATAATTGGGGTGTAAGCGCACACATGACTTTCGCCCGCATAATTATGCTGGTGTAAAGCCTCTGAGGCACGATCGTCCTCGGGGCTTTTTCTTTTTATGCTCATGCGTTTCTGTTTGAAAGCTGATGAAGTCATCTAATTTATATCTGTACAGTCTACCGCGGCGCGAGCGTGATCCGATGACCGTGATCTTTCCGTCGATCGGAATCGTCATTTGGGTCGGCGCTGCCTCGTGCTGGGCTGCCACGCAAGAGGTTGCGCGCGCGTTCGGCTATCAAATATCGCTTGGCCGGCCGCTCTTTGGGCACGCCTATTCACCCTTCGACCTAGTCGCCTGGGCGATCAAATTCGATCATCCGGCGATCTTCGGGTTCGAGATTCATCGCGTATTCGTTCACGCCTACGTGATCGTCGCGCTCGGCAACGCTTTTGGCATATTCATCGCCGTCGTGATGGCGGCCCGGCGCGTCGGGCGTTTGCAGCGGCACACCGATCTTCACGGCTCCGCACATTGGGCTTCACTGCCGGAAGTCCGGGCGACAGGTTTGGTGGGTCGCGATCGCGGGGTGTATGTTGGTGCGTGGCGCGATCCCCAGTCAGGCCGAATCAAGTACCTGCGTGACGCAAGCTCTACTCATGACCTGGCGTTCATGCCAACCGGCGCCGGCAAGACCACCGGCTCCGTATTTATGACGTTGCTTTCGTGGTTGGGATCCGTCTTCGCGCTCGATCTTACCGGCGGAGAGCTTTGGGCCCACACGGCGGGCTGGCGTGCTGCGAGCCCGCAAGACGGCGGTCTGGGCCAGCGCGTCTACAGGTTTGAGCCCACGGCGACTGATGGTTCCAGCATCCACTTGAACCCATTCGACCGAATCCGTATCGGAACGAGCTACGAAATCCAGGACGTCCAGAACATCTTAGAGCTCGTTGCGGACGAAGGCGAAAAGCCGGTGCGCGGCGACAACCGCTTCTGGGTCGAGATGGCGAAGCGGTTGCTGGTCGGACTCAGCCTGCACGTCAAGCATGATGCCAACCCCGAGAACGACTCGCTCACGGGCGTTGCCGCGATGCTCGCCGATCCGCGCTTCAATGACTTCGACAAGCTCTTCGAGCACATGCGCACCTACCCGCACGATCCGTCGCATGCCCGGGGATGGCTCGATGCGAAAGGCCTTCCGTCCGTGACGCATCCGCTCGTGGCGCAGATCGCCACGCAGATGCAAGCAATGGAGCCGCGCGTCAAAGCGAATATCGTGGCGGAAGCACAGAGCTTTCTGACACTCTACAGCGATCCGGTCATCGCGGCGAACATCGCATCCAGCGATTTCGACCTTGGTGAGCTCGGCGACGGCGGCATCAGCTTGTACTTCGTCGTCCACCCGGCTGACAAGAAGCGGTTGCGCCCACTGACGCGGCTCATTACGACCCAAGTTCTGCTCGCGCTGATGGGCCGGCATGAGCACTTGGCCGAACCGCGGGTCCTGATCATGCTCGAAGAAGTGGCAGAGCTGGGCGCTTTGGACGTAGTTGCAACAGCGCTTGCGCTTGGCCGAGGCTACGGGCTTAAGTTGTTCCTGATCGCGCAGGACTTGAGCCAGCTGGAGACGGCGTGGGGGAGCAAGAGCAAGACGATCATCGCCAACTGCGCTGTTCGCATCGCTTCAGCGCCCAACGACGTCGGGACCGCCGAGCTGCTTTCGAAGATGTGCGGCACGATGACGGTTCGGCACACGGTGCGTAACTACTCGGGAAGCCGCATGAGCGCCCTGCTAGCGCATACCATGACGACCGAGCACGACACGCAACGCCCGCTCTTGACGCCTGACGAAGTCATGCGGCTTCCGGGCCCGCGCAAGACCGACACCGGCGAAATCGTCTCACCGGGCAACATCCTCGTGTTCGTCTCAGGACATCCGCCGATCTATGGCGTGCAACCATTCTATTTCCGCGACCGCACGTTCACGCATCGTGCATCGATTCCGCCGCCGGAGGTACGCTGTGCCTGAGCAGTTATCGTTGCGCGATCAGCTGCACGTGCGCTTACAGGAGAAACTGCGCCGCGAGCTTGGCGCAGCGGTGCTCGACGCACTGGCCGACCCGCGCGTCATCGAAGTGATGCTTAATCCCGACGGCCGATTGTGGATCGACGAGCTCGGCGTAGGCATGCGCGATACCGGTAGCCGGATCTCTGCAGCGCAAGCCGAGAACCTGCTCGGCACCGTCGCCGCTACTCTCGGCTACGTCATTACGCCGGAGCGCCCGGTGCTCGAAGGCGAGCTAAATCTCGACGGTAGCCGCGTGTGCGGGCTGCTGCCGCCGGTTGTGCTTGCGCCGGCCTTTTGCATTCGCAAGGCCGCGGCGCTGGTCTACGGTCTCGACGACTACGTGCGCGACGGCATACTCGACGGCGTGGTGCTGCCGACGCTGGCGAGCATCGATCCTGCGCCAACATGCGGACACGCCGCCATTTTGCGCCACGCGATTCGCACGCGCCAGAACATCTTGGTCGTCGGCGGCACGCAAAGCGGCAAGACAACACTGGCAAACGGACTGCTCCACGAGCTGACCACGTCGGTTGGCTCAACGCAGCGGGTGCTGACGATCGAAGAGACGCGTGAGCTGCGCTGCACCGTTCCCAATCACGTCGCTCTGCGCACGACCGAAACGGTCGACATGACACGCCTCGTTCGTACAGCGCTTCGTTTGCGTCCCGACCGCATCATTGTCGGCGAGGTGCGCGGCGCGGAGGCGCTGGCGATGCTCAAGTCCTGGAACACCGGCCATCCCGGCGGCATCGCGACCGTGCATGCCAACGACGCCCGTGCGGGACTCATTCGGCTCGAGCAGCTGGTGCAGGAAGCTAACGTGCCACCACAGCCCGCGCTCATTGCTGAGGCTGTCGACCTCATCGTCGTCATTGTGCGCACCCCCACGGGCAGAAAAATCACCGAGATCGCGCGTGTCCACGGGGCGTCCGCCTCCGGCTACGTGCTCGAACCGATCGATCCCACGATTGTCGAGCAGACTCCGCAGATGCACCGCCATTTGATCGCCCTATGACCTACTAAACCAAGAGAGGATTACGTTATGATTCGCATGCCCGCCGCGGTGAGAACTGCGGCGTCGTTATTTCCGCTCTTCGCGATCGCCATGCTCCAGCCGGTGCTCGCGAGCACCGGCGGCGGTCTGCCATGGGATACACCCCTGCAAACGCTGCAAAACGACCTTACCGGACCAGTTGCCACGGCCGTCTCGGTGCTTGCGCTCTTCGCCGCCGGCGCGGCGCTGGTTTTCGGCGAGGAGCTTGGGCACCTCGTGCGGCGCGCGCTCTTGCTCGTCGTTGCGATCGCCTTTCTCGTGCTCGGCAACAACTTCTTGACGGCGCTGGGCCTGACGGGAGCGGTGATATGATCGACCGACCGCGCACGATTCCGATTCACCTGTCGCTGATTCGACCGATCCTGTTGATGGGCGCTGAGCGCGAGCTTGTCCTCATCTCGGGGATTCTCGCGGCGGTGCTGGTGATGAGCCTTGCACGGTTGCTCTTCACCGTCATCGGCGTCGTCTTTTGGGGCTTGAGCCTTGCGGCCTTGCAACGCGCGGCGAAGTCCGATCCGCAGTTCACTCGCGTCTATCTGCGCCACACGCGCTACCGCGCGTACTATGCGGCGCAGTCGCGCGCGACATCGCGGCTTTCAACGGTGCGGGAGGGGATGCCGTGCTAAACTTGCGCGAGTTTCGCTCGACGGCAAAGGGTCTGCCAGATCTGCTCAACTATGCCGCGGTCGTCGACGACGGCGTCGTGCTCAATAAAGACGGCAGTCTCACGGCGGCATGGACGTATCGTGGCGAAGATCTCGATTCGGCCAGCGTCCCGGAGCTCTCCGCGCTCTCGGCGCGCGTCAACGCGGCGTTCGCGCGCCGCGGCAGCGGATGGATGGTCCACGTCGACGCGCTGCGTACCGAGGCGCGCGGCTATCCGGTGGCCGGCGCCTTTCCCGATCGTACGACCTTACTGATCGACGCCGAGCGGCGCGCAGCCTACGAAGCCGAAGGCGCGCACTATGAGAGCCGCTACGTGCTCTCCGTCACCTACCTTCCGCCGATCGACGCGCAGCACGCGATCGCGACCTTCTTCGTCGAGGGCGACCGGCCGCGTGAGCACGCCGGCATGGCCTCCCGAGCGCTGGAAACCTTCGCGGGCGCCCTTGTGGAAATCGAAGATAATCTGTCAGCGGCGCTACGGCTCGTGCGCCTGCGCGGTCGCCGGATCGAGGACCCCTTCGGGCGCGGGCACATCCACGACGAACTGCTCCGCCACCTGATGGTGTGTCTCACCGGCGAGGACCATCCGGTCAATCTGCCGCCGATTCCGATGTACCTCGACGCGGTCTTTGGCTCGCAGGACTTCTTCGGGGGTCTGCGTCCGCGAATTGGCCGCCGGCACATTCGCCCGATCGCGATTACCGGCTTTCCAGCGGAGAGCTATCCGGGCATTCTTGACTTCCTCAACCGCCTGCCGCTGTGCTATCGGTGGTCGACCCGCTTCATTCTGCTCGACGCGCCGGCCGCGCAGCAGCGAATCAACCGCTATCGCGCGCGCTGGTGGCAGAAACGCAAGAGCTTGCGCAACCTCGTGCGCGAACAGACTGGCACGGCGGCGACGCACGTCGACGCCGACGCCGACGCGATGGCCACCGATGCCGTTGCCGCGCTGGCCGACGCGTCGAGCGGTGCAGTGAAGTTCGGCTATTACACGAGCGTCGTCGTGCTGATGGATGAGAACGCTGAACTCGTCGATGCCGCGGCGCGCGACGTGCTCAAAGCGATCCATCACGCCGGTTTTGGTGCGCGCATCGAAGACGTCAACGCCGTCGAGGCGTTCTTGGGGACGTTGCCGGGCCGCGGCGTTCCGAATATCCGCCGGCCGCTGCTGCATACGCTCAACCTCGCCGATCTGCTGCCGCTCACCACCATCTGGCCTGGACTCGCGCAGCAGCCCTGTCCGTTCTATCCGCCGCACAGCCCGCCGCTCGCGTATGCGGCGACTACCGGCGCAACGCCGTTTCGTTTGAACCTCCACGTCGGCGACGTCGGCCATACGCTCGTCGTCGGACCGACCGGCAGCGGTAAATCGACATTGCTGGCGTTCCTACTCGCGCAGCATTTCCGCTATCCCGACGCGCACGTTTTCGCCTTTGACAAGGGCTACTCGGTCTACGTGCTCTGTACCGCGAGCGGCGGATCGTACTACGAAATCGGTGCCGATACGGGCCCCGCGTTTACGCCGTTGGCGCAGATCGACGCGCCGTCGGAGCGCTTGTGGGCGCAGGAGTGGCTGGAGACGCTCGTCACGCCGGTGCACAGGCGCGCGCTGCATCGCGCACTCGGGCTACTCGCCAGCGCGCAGAGCCGTACGCTCACCGATCTCGTCAACACCGTGCAGGACCAACTCTTGCGCGATGCGCTTACGCCGTACACGCTCGCGGGGCCGCTCGGGCGCTTGCTCGATGCCGAACGTGACGAGCTTGACGACAACCTCTTCCAGGTCTTCGAACTCGACCACGTCGCGATGATGGGCGAGAAGAACCTCGTGCCGGTCTTGCTTTATCTCTTTCATCGGGTGCAGCGGCGATTGGCGCGTGGGCGCCCCGCAATCGTTGCGCTCGGCGAAGCGTGGCTAGCGCTCTCGCATCCGCTCTTTCGCGAGAAGATCCGCGAGTGGCTCAAGACCTTGCGCAAGAGCAACGGCGCGGCGATTCTCGAAACGCAATCGATCAGCGACATTACCGAGTCGCCGATTCGCGATGTCATCATCGAGTCGTGCCTGACCAAGATTTTCTTACCCAATAGTGAGGCGCAGACCGAGCACGCCGCCGGCGCCTACAAGGCGCTGGGACTGTCGTCGCGCCAGATCGAGCTGATCGCGCGTGCCGCTCCCAAGCGCCAGTACTACTACAGCAGTCCGCTGGGCAAGCGGCTTTTCGAACTTGGGCTCGGACCGATTGCAGTCAGCTTTCTCGGTGCGGCGGGCCGCGATGACCTCGTCGCGGTGCGCGGTTTGTGCGATCGCTTTCCCGTCACCTGGCCAGCCGAGTGGCTCTACCGGCGCGGGCTCCGCGATGCGGCCGCCCAGTGGGCCGACTCGTAACCACCCGCTTCAACGCTCACTACACCTTCTCTTTAAAGGAGACCACCATGAAACGAAATCTCTTCCGCGCCGTCGCGCTGACGGGGGCGCTTCTCTGCGCACCCGCACAGCCCGCCCAAGCGCAAGTGGCCGTCTACGACGCGGCCAACTACGTCAAGAACACGCTGACTGAGCTGCACACGCTACAGATTGTCACTGACCAGGCGACCCAAATCGCCAACCAGCTTCAGCAAATCGACTACCAGGTGCAGAGCCTGCGAAACTTTCCCAACGGCATCTGGGGCCAGATCCAACAGGACTTGCAGGCACTCACCCGCATCGCCAAAGTGGGGCAGAGCATCAGTTACGGCGACGCTAACCTGAGTACCGAGTTTACACACATGTACCCCGGCTACGAGGTACCGACGAACTACACGCGAGCCTACACGCAGTGGTCGACGAACTCACTGGGAGGGATTCAAGGCGCGCTGCAATCGGCCAACTTGCAAAGCACGCAGTTCCAGAGTGAAGATTCGCTTTTCGGCCAGCTTCAAGGGCTCTCCAATGGCTCGGTCGGCCAAATGCAGGCACTCCAGGCCGGGAACATGATCGGTATCCAGGAAGTGCAGCAGCTCGAGAAACTCCGCCAGCTGCAGATGGCGCAACTCCAAGGCGAGTTCGACTATCTGGCCACGCAGCAGCAGAACGACCTCGTGAAGTTCGCCACGCTGCGCGCGTGGCTGGACAGCCAGCAGAACTACAAGTCCAGCGAGTAACGTTCTAATGCAACGGATTACGAGAGCAGCATCGCTGCTCTTTTTTCTTGCGCTCCTGCCGACAGCAGCGCTGGCGGACTCGGCGCCGGTCTGCGTACCCGGCGCCGGGCAGGGCGGCATCCTCACGGGCCTGGCGCATCAGTTCAGCACCACGACCCAACCTTGGATGGCGACCGCCCTGCATTACGCGCAAGGTCTGTTCTTTGCGCTGGTCGCGATCGAAATCGCGTGGTCGGCGATTACGTACGTGCTGCAGAAGGACAGTCTACCGGACTTCGTCGCGTCGCTGCTGCTGAAGATCCTGGGCGTCGGGTTCTTCTTTATCGTGTTGCAACCGCAGTACGGACCGGTTTGGATCGGCGACATCATCTCCAGCTTCAGCCAAGCCGGCAGCGCGATCAGCGGACAGGTGCAGTTGACGCCAAGTGATCCAAGCTCGATCTTCAACTGCGGGACGGACATCGCAAATGCGATGCTCGAGAGCGCCTCGGAAAATCAGGGCATGACGCTTGGCAATCTGTTGCCAATGATCGAGATCGTTCTTACCGCGATGATCTGTGCGCTCGGCGTCGTGCTGGCTTTTGCAATCATCGCGGGTCAGCTGCTCATTACGCTGGTCGAGTCGTACATCGTCATCGGTGCCGGAGTTTTTATGCTCGGTTTTACCGGCAGCCGCTGGACGTTGGTCTTCGGAGAGAAGTACGTCGGCTACGCGGTCAGTATCGGCATCAAGCTTTTTATGCTGGAGCTGATCGTCGGGCTGGGGTTCGACCTCGGACAGCAGTGGGGGTCACTGTTCGCTAACGGCATCGCACCGCCCGAGACCTACATAGAGGTGGTGGGCGCGGCGTTGGTCTTTGGTTTTCTCGCTTGGCAGATTCCGAGTCTGGCGGCTTCGCTCATGAACGGCGCGCCGCGAATGACCTTGGGAAGCTTCGTAAGCACCGCTGGCGCCGTTGCCGTCGGGGGCGTGATCGTCGGCAGCGGTGTCGGCGCGTTGGCTGCCGGTGCGACGACACTTGCCGGCGGCAGTTCTGAAGCAGCTCGTGCCGCCGGCGACGTCGGCGATGTCGAAAGCGCGCACATCCTCGATACCGGCGGGCGTGGCGACGGGCGTGGCGACGTCGGAAGCACGTACGATCCCGACGCGTACTCGCGTGATTCGGATACGTTTGCGAGCAGCGCAAGCTCGGAGCGCGACAACGAAATCGCGGACGCCGCTGACGAGGTCAGCGAATCCGGCGATTCGGCTGAGTCCGCGGTCACGGAAGAAGAACTTGCCACATCGCGCGCGAGCGACGCAGCGGTTGCGGCCGACGCCGCTCGCGAGGTTACCCAAGCAGAAGAGAGTGACGTGCGCAGCGATCCAACCCGCGCGCCGCGCGGCATCAATCCAATGCTCTTTCGCCAGCCGCCCGTGCCCGACGACTCAGCCGACGGCAACGTCGAGGTCCGCTTCAAACATCCTGAATGAGTGAGTGAACATATGAAAACAAGCGAACACGCCGCCGATGCGGCGGCACTAGAAACCCCGTATCTCTCGGCACGCCGCGAGTGGAACGAACGCTACGGCGACTACATTGCACGCGCACGCACGTGGCGATGGGCCGCGTTCGCCGCGCTCGCCGTGTCGCTGGTGCTCACGACCGGCGTGGTCTGGCAAGGCGCGCAAAGCAAAGTCGTGCCATACGTCGTCGAGGTTAACAAGCTCGGTGACGCGGTGGCGGTTGCTCGCGCCGATCGCGCCGCGCCTACGGATGTCCGCGTGATCAAAGCACAACTCGCGGCGTGTATCGTGGACGTGCGCTCGGTCAGCTCCGACCCGCTCGCGCAGAAGGCTGCGCTCTCACGTTCGTACGCTGTGACCGCGGCCACCGCGACGCTCTTTCTCAACGACTACTATCGGCAGCATTCGCCCTTCAGCCAAAACCGCACCGTTGCGGTCAGCGTCGACGCCGTACTGCCGATCAGCAAGCAAACCTACCAAATCCAATGGAGCGAGGACGGGCGCGACTTACAAGGCCGCGCGCTCGCCACAACGCACTGGCTTGCCAGTGTCACCGTCGCGTTTGATCCGCCAACGGATGAACGCGGCGTCCTGAGCAACCCTCTCGGGCTCTACGTGACCGGTATCAGCTGGACCCAACACTTGTAACTCTTCGTCGCTTTTTATAAAGGAATGACCAATGCTGCGACAGATCACGATCTTCGCTCTTCTTGCCTGTGCGCTCGTGCCGGCGGTTGCCCATGCCGGGCCGATCGCCGGACCCGATGGCGTGCTGCGCTATCCGCTTGGGGAACGCACGCCGCCGACGTTGCGCTGTAAACCGCTCTTCGTCTGTGACCTCGTGCTCGAACCCGGCGAGACGATTATCAACGTCGCGGTTGGCGACTCCGTGCGCTGGCTCATTGCGCCGGCGTCGAGCGGCGGCGGCGACGGCTCTACGCCGCACGTGCTCATCAAGCCGACCGAGGCCGGCCTGCGCACGAACCTCATCGTGACAACGAACCAGCGCACGTACTACCTGACGCTGGTGTCAAGTTACACCAACCCGATGCCGCGTATCGGCTTCCTCTATCCGCAAGACCCGCAGCAGGCTTTTGCGAGCGCCAACGTGGGGCGCGGGGTACGCGTGGGCGCACCGCTGCCCGATACAGCGATCGACAAGCTCGATTTCAACTATCGCATGAGTGGCGCCCACGACTTGCAGCCGGTGCGCGTCTTCAACGACGGCACGCACACCTATCTGCAAATGCCGCAGGGCATGCGCGAGGTTCCGGTGCTCTTCGCGATCGGCAGCGATGGCAGCGATACGCTCGTGAACTACCGTTTCACCGGTCTCTACTACGTCGTCGACGGCGTGCCGGCGGGCATCGCGCTCGTCGAGGGCAGCGGCAAGCACCAGCGCCGCGCGCTCGTGACCCGCGGGAGCTAAATCATGGATCCAAAACATCCAAGTTCACCAGTCGAGCTGGTCGAAAAAGCTTGGCGAGGCCCAGTTCTCGGGGTCATCAAGATCAGTGCGAAAGCCGGGTTCATGGCAGCGCTGCTGCTTGCCGGACTCGTCGGGCTGATCGTCTACGGGATATCGACGGCGGGACACCGCCGCGCTTCGAATCTCAACTCCGCAGCAACCCTGACAAAAGCTTCCGAGCAACAGCCGCCGTGGTGGAAATCCATTCCGGATACCCAGCCCTCAGCGCTGCGGCTTCCCACTCTTCCGGTTCCCGTGCAGGTTCCGCCGCTGCTTAGACAAGCTGAGAACTCCGTGCACGTGCCGCCACTCGCGCCGATCTCCGCTACGCAGATGCAAGCCGAGCACCTGGCGCACGAGCGGGAAGAGCGCCGCCAGGCGCTACTCGACGCAGCGCAAGGAGCGCCGGTCATGGTGCGGCTCAACGAGAACGGAACGCCTGAGCTTGCCGGTGCGACGCAGCCGGCACCCGGTTCTCGTCCCGCGCCGGGTGCCTCCGGACTCGCCGGCAACACGTCGCAACCGCGAGCGACTGAAACTCAAGATGAGCGCGAAGCCTTTTTCAACTCGGCCGCGAGCGCTTCGCGCGATCGGATCTTCGCGGCACGCCAAGACGATCCGTCGCCCTACGAACTTCACGCCGGTAGCGTCATACCGGCCGTCCTGCTCACCGGGGTCAACGCGGAGCTTCCCGGCACGATCGTCGCGCAGGTACGCAACGACGTCTTCGACAGCGTCACCGGGCGCTGTCTACTTATTCCGCGTGGTACGAGACTCGTCGGCACCTACGATAACCGAATCGTACAGGGCCAACGCCGCGTTCTTGTTGTGTGGACGAGACTGCTCTATCCCGACGGCTCGAGCGTCGACCTCCTTGGCATGCCTGGGACCGATCAGGCTGGGTACGCTGGTTTTGGGGCGAACGTTAATGAGCACCTCAATAAAGTCTTCACGTCAGCGCTGCTGCTCAGCATCATCGGCGCGGGTGCGCAGCTCAGCCAGCCGCAGCAGTCATCGAGCCTCTACGCAGCGCCAAGTGTTGGGCAAACCATCGCGGGTGCCTTCGGACAGCAGATCGGCAACACGAGCATCCAGCTCACGCAACGGCAATTGGAAATCCCGCCGACCCTTGAAGTGCCGCCAGGTTATCTTTTCAACGTGCTTGTCGATCGCGACATCGTGTTGGCTGCACCGTACGGAGAGGCGGGTGCACCATGACAATCCACGCGCTTGCGCTCGCCGCGCTCATTCGGCATTGTGCCCGTGCCGTCGCGCCATCGACCATGGCGGCGATCGTGCAAGTGAAAAGTGGGGGCGATCCGTTCGCGATCGGCGACAATACTACGAGGCGTTCGTATTATCCCCACGACCGTGCGAGCGCCGAATCTTTGGCGCGCAGGCTGCTTGACTCCGGACACCTGCTTGATGTGGGGATCGCTCAAATCGACAGCATGAACTTCGCCGGTTTTGGCGTGACCGCGCACACGATCTTCGATCCATGCATTAATCTGAATGTTGGCGCGAGGATCCTCAATGACGACTACGCGTTTGCCGCGCAGCGATATGGCGACGGTCAGATTGCGCTGCGTCACGCGATCGGCATGTACAATACCGGACGCCTAAATGCTGGCGCGCGCTACATCGCTCGCGTCCTCGCCGCTGCCGGAATCCAAGAAGATCATTCCGGCGGCTCGCGTGTCATCTCACAACGCGATGCGATGCGCTCCCCGCTACTCGTACGCGTTGCTATCGTGCGGCGAGCGTTGCCGACCTCGCGTCGCGGAAGCGTCACGCCCGCACGTTCACCGATCCTCGTGACGGTGGCGCGAATGTCTCGCGTGAAAATATTCTAGCCCCTGCGGATCGCGAGATGTTCGTTAGTCAGGCCGTGCTCGTGCTGTTGCTTTCGCTTGCATTTGCTCTGTTTGCGATAGCGTCATTCGCCAGCAGTACCCAAGTAAGGACAAGCAAGCGTACGCTCCGAGTGATGGCGTTTGCTCCCGCGATCGTCGTCATAGGATGTGCGGCTGTCGCGAGCGGCCTGCGCTTTAATTTTACGCCGAGCGTGCCGCTCGGAATCTATCGCCTCGCTCCGATACCTCAGAGTGGAGTTCAGCGCGGCTCGTTCGTCGCGGTGTGCGCGCCTCTCGATGCCGCTGAGCTTGGCCGGCGCCGCGGATACCTTGCCGCGGGACCTTGCCCAGCCGATACCGAGTTGCTCTTGAAGGTTGTCGCCGCCGCCACCGGCGACTCGGTTGTGGTCTCGGCCAGCGGAGTGGCTGTCAACGGATGCCTTTTGACGCATAGCCGGGCGCGCTCCCGCGACGCCGCTGGGCGCCGGCTTTCCCCGTGGCCTCACGTCCACTTGGAGCTTCGGCGTGGCGAACTCTGGCTTTACGCCGCCAACGATCGAAGTTGGGATTCCCGCTACTGGGGTCCGGTATCGATAGGCGATATCAAAGCCGAGGGAACTCCACTGCTCGTTTTCCCTAGCGTGTTCCACAGGGGAGATCCGCGCTGCGGTCTCAACGACTTGGTTCTTCCCGTTCATCGCAGCGGCCACGAGTAATTTACTCAATAGCAACGGCTCAACCGCTCTAACGGAGATACCTGTAGTCGGTATTTCGTGCCATATCGCTAAGCGTGAACGGATGACGAACAGGCGAATCATCGTCACGCGTGTGCGGCTCGTAAGACTCCAACTCACGATTGGTCAATGCAACGATCGGTATCCATTCTGCCTTCAGGCGTTTGAAGATTTCGATTTCCGAATCGGCAAACTCGTCCGAAGCTTTAGCAAACACTAAGAAGCAGTCGATTCCCACATCCCTTAGCTTCTTCCATGCCGCCTTTAGCGGATGAACTTTCGCATCGTCAATGCAACCAGCTGCTTTGGCTTCACCCAGGCCAAGTTCGATATGATCGCCGTACTTGTATTGTAATACGCAAAAATCAATCTCGACGGCGGGAACCTCGAAGTCAAGATCGAGTGCAGTGGTAAAGCACGTCTCGGCATTGTGCAGGGTCGCGTTTAGCCACATCAACGCAAGCACGACGGGGACGAAGCCCTCCTGGTTGTTGTCTCTGGCAAACAGTCCCGCTCGGACGAATGCCCACATTTTCTTGATATCCGTCCTACTAAATGCAGCGCGTAAGACAACTGGGAGGTAGACCTCATAATCGCAATACGGGCAGGTCCATCGGCCTTCGAACGCTTTCACCTTTACTTTTGAGGAAAGTCCACATTTGGTACAACTTAACCACTTTCGTTCTCTCGCAAACCGTCGCTTCAACTTCGGAACGAAAACACGCTTTTCGATCAAAGCGTTGAACACGTCGCTTGCCGTTAGCTCGCTGCCTGCCTGACCCGCGAGATGGAGGTTCTTGAACTCGTCAAAGCGGTCGCCGCCGATGGTGCCAAGCGCCGATTCTAAGCTCACCTTTTCGGAGGCTGGCGTATCTCTTAGTAAGTTCCGCGCACCACGAACCTTAAAAACACGACCTGGCTCGAAGAATTCCGTGCCTCCAAGTTTTTCAATAATCCGAGAGGCCATTTTCCCGGGTAGACTCGGCGTGGCTGTAATACCAGCAAGGGCGAAGATTCTTTCTACGATCTGGTAGCGCTCAATCGGGAATAGGCTGATGCTGCTCTCGTCGGCGTCAATGACCTGCGCGATGCCTTCCTTCTCGCATCGCAATGCCCACGGATCGAGAGCCGCTTGACGACTGTAAAACTCGTTGAGTCTTCGAATAAGCGGCGGGCGCAGCGTGCGATCTGGGTAGTCAAACTCAGTCAGCGGCTCGACGGACACCATCAGGTGCTGCTGGCTCGTATGCGGATGCTCCAGGCGATCATCGTCTACGAGAAATCGCCGTTCAGGAAGCGCGAACGAGACCGACGGCCGGTTGTACCTTCGATCTACGCTTGCCAACACACGGTGCCGCTCAAACTGAATGCTCGACGGCTTGATATTAAGGCCATTCCAGATCATCGGGTCAACAGGCGCGAGCACTTTCTCACGAGCCGTTTCTAGCGCGCTGATGAACGCTGTCGCTTCCTTTCTGTAGACGTCTCTTGAGTGAACGCTGAACTTTGCGGGCAGAAATGGCCCAGGCGGATCGGGCTTTAACGAAGCAGCGAAAGCTTTGATGTACGCTTCGAACCGGCTCTCGTACCCCAATGGATAGAACGCTAGCGTCGCGCCAGACGCGCGAAGGTTCCAAAACGATACGAGGTCCTCGAAAGACGCCGGATCGCCGACATAGACGCCGGAGTTCCAGCGATCTCTCACGGCTTCGACATACATAGACGTGAATCGGATCGGAGTTATGTTGTGAATCAAGCCAGGATTGAGGGCGCCTCCCGCGTCAATCGCTTGTTCACTTCCGCGAAGACCCCGAACGAAGGCTCGGGGAAAATCAATTCTTAGGTTATAGCCGCCTGGAAAGAAGCCGAACATGGTCGCAAAAAGATTGGCGAGCGGATCGTGCGCGTCCCAGCGCATCAAGCGCGCATGACTTGTTTCATCAGGCGGTATGTCTTTGATCTCTTTTGTCCAGCACAGGTTAATCGCGTGTAAGACATCTAGGCACGAAATGCCATGTTTGTCTGAGTGCCAATCCTGAAAGAGCAATCCCATGCCATAAGGGTGCATGAAAGATAAAAAGCGATTCGATTCAACGAGGCGATTTATCTCAGCGGTTTCAGCCAGCGGGAACAGCACATCGACGTTAAAAAGGTCGATTAGTCCTTGAGCCGACTTGGGATCGTTTGAGACCGGGCTGATTGGGCAGTAAACTCCGCCCCAAAGAAGCGTAGCGAGCCCAACGGCCTTAACGAGGTCGTCAGTAGAACCATCGGGCACAAGAAATGCGCCTCGGATCGGCCTGTACCGCGCGGTACAATCGACGGTGGCCACGCTATTTCTAAGACCCACAAGTAGGTGAGACGGTTTCCCGATCGTAGCGCCTTAGAAAAAGGCGAAGAGTCCCCCGGACGCGGTGGCGGCCTCGACCCTAACCAGCTGGCTGGGTGCTATTGAACGCAAATCCCGTGTTCGCACCTGGATCACGGGCATAGAATCTAGCGTCAAGATCTGACATTAGCTGTTCGCGCGTCCCTAAAGCTCCTTTAACGGAGGCCGTTAACTCCGCGGCGACCGACGCCGGCGCCGTCCGGGCAGGCTGCCGCGCTAGCGCATCCCACGCGCAAGGCAACCGCTGACGCGGCTGCGCTACGCTTCGACCTTGCGCGCGGGTCCCTTCGCGCGCGGTTCGGCCGCCGTTCGCCAGCGCCACCGTCGGCGCCGCCGAAGGAAAGCGATGATTGAAGTCTACGGTACAACCTTTGCGCACATCGAGGAGCTTAAGCGTGGTATGCTGGTCCGCCGCCTGGCGGGTTTCCACGTCGTCGTCGATGTGCGTTCGATTGAGGATAGCGGCATTCGGCTATGGCTCGACGATGGTGCGACGATTACGCTTGGATCGGAGGGACTTATTGAAGTGGCGCGATGAACACACGGGACCGGGTCGACTTCGCATTGCGCTCGCGAAGTGATGTCCCGCGCGCCACGCCTTCAGCTCTTCGTCCGCTCTCCAAGGGGTCTAGTCATTGGCGATCCTATTTGGGTTAGCATCGAGCCAAGCGTAGACTTCCGGGCGCAACGTCGTTTTGCCGTCTTTTATTCCAAGGCCGAGCGCGTGCTTTACGATCTGAACGGTAGCTAGAAAACACTCAATGGCATCCTCCGCCGCCGTCGCGGCGGCCGAAGCGTCAACGTGAAGATGCCGGTTTCTTATCTTGCGAACGCGGTCAAATAGTGCCTTTATGTCCGGTGTAATAAGTTTTGCCTTTGCGAGGAACTGGACGCGCTCAAACTGGGTCATCTTTTGGAACGCGTCGCCCTTGAAATACTTGGCAAACTCCGGCTTGATCTTCTGGCACTTGCGCTTGGGTGCACAGTACGCGTTGGCCGCATCGAAGATAAATATCGCGCTCATCTCGCAGACGGTGCTGCACAAAGCGATCGTCCCGAGATAATTGCCCAAGGCATAGCTGCCCTTGGCGTAGCGCAGCGGCCAAACCAGCATCTGCAGCACCCCACGCGGCGCGATGAAAATGCGGTCTTTGCCCTCCTCGCTGATTGCCAAGAATCGCTTGATAATTTCGTCACTTGAGGCGTCTAGGTGCGGCTCTACGAGATACCGGAGAACGTCGGCGTCCTGGACCGGCTCACGGTCTGGGAGAAGCGTCCAGGGCTCCTCGACCTCATGGAAGGCAAGTGGGTTGATGTACCCTTCGATCAGTCGATCTGGCGTCTCGTCGGCCATGAATGGGACGCTCTTCGCTTCTAGGCGCTCAGGCCCCACGATCTGGTAGTGGTAATGATTTCATCGTACCAGACCTCACCGAGCCCCGGCCATTGAACAGAGTTAGCTCGATCACGAAGTGGATGGTCGTAGATCGCGAGATAGTTCTTAAAACTGCTCATCGTGATCCACGGAACAGGTTGGTTGAGTTTACGGGCAAGAACATCCGACACTAAGCATCCAGCCCGACACAGGCGCATCAGTAGGTCAAAGTCCTCGGCGCTAAAGAGTTCGAACTGTTCGCATCCATGGAGATAGCCTTCGGCCTTAATGGCGTCGAAGATCATTTTGTTGAACGCGAAGAACCTAGGCACGGAAGCGATAATGAGCGCAGCCGGGTAGATTCGCTTGAGGCGGCCCGGATCGATCGTATTTCCATCGTCGTCCCGGTATACAAACTTCCCAGAACGAAACGCCGCTATAGCGCCCGTCATCTGCTTCGCGTTGCCTACGATCTTTCTAATGTCTTTGGTGATCGAGTCCCGATCTAGCTCGACCAGCGTTGTCTTCATTGTGAGGCGAGCGGTAGCAATGTCGATAAAGACGGCGTTCTCACCCTCGATTATCACGAGGTCGGTCGATTTTGAGCCTTTTCCGTACGGCTGCTCGCCAAAGACGAACTGCGGCGTGCGATGCGCCTTCTTCGCCATATCGACGCATCGTTGCTCAAAAAAGTCCGCGAAGAACTGGGTGAACCTCTTTGATCGCGTTCGGTCGCCACCATCTGCTTTGTTGTAGCCGTCGAGAAGCGCGAAAAATAGCCCCCCACCAATCTTGTTTTCGAGAAACGGGGGGTGAGGCGGAAAGATGACGTTTGGCTGCACGCTGATGAACGGTCGCTCTAAGAGTGCCTCCAGCGACAGCCCCGAGTAGCGAAGAGTCGATCGCCCTTCAAACTGGGCTTTTGCGTCATCGATGGGCATGGTGTTCAGTGCGAGCCATTTGCGTGCTGGCTCCTGGTTCGAGAGCGGCTTGAAAAATGTATCGATATCGAGAAATGGGTTGTACCTTTGCAGATCGGCGACGGAGTAAATCTGCTGGTAGTATGAAAAGAACATAAACGCCGCTGCGGCGTACTCTGGGTACGTCAGTCCGTAAAATTGCGCGAAGTCAGCGTTCGCGTCAAGGTAATGCTTGTTCGCCTTTGCTACGTCGGTCTGCGCCCATTTGAAGAAGCGCCAATACAGGTCGATGAGAAAAGCGACGTTTTCTTTCGTGCTGAAGGTATTCCTAAGCTCAACCGTCAGGGCGGCCGACTTCGTGTCCGTTAGATCAACGCCCTCAAGTCCACGCAAGGAGTTGTAAGCCAGCATCACCCGTAGGAGTCGGTCGGTGAAATCTGAGGGGAGCGGCGAACCCTCTGGCTTGCAGTACTGTATTGCAAACTTCTGCAGGACGGCCATTTGTTCGGCCGTGATAAAGGTATTCTGCGGCACCAACATATCGACAATCCGGGTGGCATACGGATTACCAGCGCTTAGCTCGCGAACGACGCCCTTCTGAAAATCGAAGAAACTGCTGCCTTGGAAATTGGAGACCATGATCCCTACCCCGCAAAAGAAGCGCAGGGCTTGGTCCAAAGGTATATCGGAAAGAAATTGCTCAATATCGCTATCGCGGGCCTTTTGACAAAAGACTCGCTGATAGTTGATATAGGTCCCATACTCGGGCGGCTTAAAGGGCTGGCGCTGCATTATCGTCCGTTAATGCTTCGCCAATCACGCGAAGATTCCAGCCTTCAACTACTGCGTTTGCGCGTCATCTCTTTTAATGTATCGAAGCATTGCTGGTTATAATCTACGATAGCTCGCAGGGCATTCGCCCACTTGTCGCTCCGTACGCGCTCCAGCGACGCTAGCGCCGCCCTCGCTGCATCACCGCGTTCGTAGATATGCGCGAAATCTTAGTTGTTCCGGTCACGGTAGCACCGATATACCGCGTGGCAATCGTCATGACGATCTTGATCATTTTCGGAAGCGCAAGGCGCACCGAACTCATCGCCGTCATGCGCCGCGCCGGTTCCCTCTCACGACGAAATGCTTCGTATGTGCACGCGACGGTCACTGGAGCGCAAAAGTCACTGGATCCTCTCCGCAAGCGCAAAATCGTCAAACAGAGCGGTCGGCGTAGGTTGCGAAACGGTATGCTTATCGCGAGGTTGCACGGCTCCTGGACCGGATCGCTGGGTGCGACGAGTTCTACGAAGGACTTGCGATCTGCGTTCGGCACGGCGCTCAAGACTTAGCTCTCTGGGGTTCAAACGCCGTGAGCTTCACGACTTACCGCAAGAAAAAGATCGTGGAAAAGTGCCTAAAGAAGAGACTGGCGTCATAGCGGAACTGAGCCGGTAGCGATCGCCAAGAGAACAGCCGGTTTCCTAGAAACGCCCTCGTTAATGACAAAGAAGTTTTTCCCGACGCTAGGAGACTCAGTTGTGGCTCGTCCTCGCCTCAATACAAAGGCAACGGCTGGTTTGGATCGTTATCAGGTTCTTACGCGCTATCTTGCTGATCGAAAGTTCATCGATCTGGTTGGGACGAGCAGCCTGCGCTTCGCGAGGTTGCGACTTTTACTAAAGAACGACCCGGATGAAGGCCGCATCGCGACGAGCGCCTACCTCGACGCCTCAGCTATGGTCGATCCACCAAATGGCATGCCACGAGATCAGAACGCCTATTTAGAGTTTTTGAAAGTAGGGCCGCACGAGCAAGCCTATATTTCCTGTTGGTATATGGGCGGACCCGATTCTGATCGTATGTGGGGGGAGTACGTTCCCGATGGTGAAGGCGTGGCCGCATCGACCACTGTTGGGCAGCTTCTTGATTGCTTCGACGGTGATGATGGCATTAAGGTCGCGTCACTTGCGCCTATTCGGTACATCAAGCCTGACGCGGACATGCCTGCACTCATGGATCGAGACAATTTTGTGGCCGCACTGCAATATAAGGGTGACAACTTCAAGCACGAAAACGAGATGCGAGCGATCATCCTTTATAATACGTACTACATCTCGGGCGTGCTCCCAATCTTTGGTGAACGTCTACCCATCGTCAATGACGCTTTCATAAACAGCATTCGTATTGCTCCAAACGCGACCGACAAATACCAGACGCACGTTCGCAATGTTCTGGAAAACACGCCCCTGGAGAAGCGAATCGGGTAAGTTACTGTGACGCCGCCCAATTCGGCGCAATACGAAGGTCTTCGAGCCTGGGTTGCACCTGTGCACTTGGCGCTGGCCCCAGCACATTCGGCATAAAAAAGATACGTTGAGAAAAGCCTTACGGCGTAGGTTTTTGCGAGGCTTAGGGCGCGTCTACGTCTTAGCGTATTGTTAGAGATAACAGCGGGTGGAATGTCCTTAAGGTCGGCGTTGTCGGCGCGGAACTCGGGGTTGCGGTTCGCACGCCCACAAATAGTGGATTCGACTATCCAACGTCACGCCTCGGGGATTTGGGGCACTTCTTGCGTCCGAATGGCCCGGGAGCTGCGCTAGTTCAAGCGGGAGTTTTTGGAAACGATGCTCCTAGCATACATTTGCGGCGTCGCGGCTGAGCGAGCTTCTGCTCCCCTAACGGCCGTCTAACGGATTCCCCAAAACTCGTCGGGATTCGAAGGGACTAGCCGGGACTCGAAAACGCGAAAACCCGTAAAGGAAAGGACTTTCGGGTATTCGACGGGAGCGGCCGGGACCCCGATACACGGGTTCGATTCCCGTTGGCGCAATCATCGCAGGACTGATCTGTAGGTGCTCGCCCTGCAAAAAAAGGCCTGAACGGGTCTTGCGAACACCCGCGATCCGTCCAGGCCTGTCATCCTGTCGCTACTACATGTCCATGGGAGCCACACTCTCGGCAAAGGTAGCTATTTTCCGATGGCTAGAAAGTGGGTAGCGCCCGAGGGATTTTGGAGAACCGCGACCTCACCCGGCGACAGTTCGTACGCCCCGTCCGAAAGGTGCGTGTCGTACTGTGTAGTGGCGTTTCCAACCGAGACGTCGCCTGCGCCGGTGACGTAAAACGCGATCGGGCCGAACCAGCCCTGCGGCGCGTTATTCCATGCGCTGGTATTCGTGATGGTGCCAGGTGGCGGAATCGCATGTTGCAGCATCGTACCCTTGTCATTGTATCCGGCGCAGTCGGTGATCTCGATTTGCGTTCCGGCCGACGACGACGTGTAGATCGGAGGGGATGTTGTGGTGTAGTCCGTCAAGTTGCAGCCGCGAACGTAAAGGCCTGCAACTCCGGCGGTGATCGAAATGGCATGCGGCTGCACAGGGAAAGTGGGAGCAGTTAGCTGAGCAGTGAAGTCCGCGCCAGTGATCGTCACATTTGCGGGCATTACACTTGTAGTACCCGTAATGGCGATACCACCGCTCGTCGAAAGCGACGATGCATTGGAGCCATAGCGCCCACCAGTTATCACGATGTTTTGGCCAGCGTTGATCTGTATCCCAGCGGCGTTCCATGAATAGCACATACAATTGTCGAAGAAAAGGTCCGAAACATTAGCGCTCGGGCCTAGGTTCGAGTCGATGTATACGCCAATAGAGGCCGAGTCGGTGGAGTCTGTCTCCCGCACAAAGACGCAGTCGCTAAAAAACACCTGGAAGATCTCAGCCGCGCTGTTTACCGGCTGTATCATGACGCCCCGACTCCAGCAGTTGCACATGACGTTTGAGAAATATGCGTCTAGCGGGTTCGAACCACCACCCTGGATGTTGATGCCAGTTGTAAAGTCGGTGATGTGTGTATCAGTAATGTAAACAACGCTCGCCGATGCGATGACGATTGCTGTGCAGCCCGGCGGCCCGTCCGGCGGGTCGGTCCCGACCGTACTCTGACTCGGCTGTATAAAGATGCAGTTATGGATGAAGTCGTCTGAGCCGGTGATGTAGACCATAACTTGGTTCGCAAGGTTGTCATAGTTGATGAAGCAGTCGATCAGCCCGCAGTGGTTCGCCCTGTTGCCAAGATAGAGCGCCTGAGGACAGTCCTGGAAGAAGACACGCTCGCACGTGACGCCTATGCAGTCACGTGGAATTCGGATTGCTGCGGGTGCCGGAGAGGGCACGCTTGTGAACTGCAGGTACTTGAAAGAAAGATCTTTGAAGCGCACTCCCTTCCCGCTGGTAAGCTCAGTCAGCGAAAACGTGTCCTCTGTGGTCTGCTGGATCAGCTCGGTACCACCACCCACCCCCATGATGACGACCCCCTGGTCGCTTCCCGGATTGAGCGACAAGTCGACTGTGATGGTTCCTGTGATCTGATACGTGCCGGCCGGGATGAAGACGATGCCTCCGTTGGTCACGGCTGCGATCACCGCTTCCAGAAGCGCGTCATGGTTTTGAGTGCCGGTGTTGTTCGCCGACATTCCGAAGTCGACGCCGTTGTAAACCGTGTTGTTATGGCTGCCGTCCCAGCTACCCGAGGAGTTCAGCTTATAATGGTGGATAGACCCCTCGGAGTCCTGAACCGTAGCATAAGCTGACAACGAACTTTGGTCGGGCGCCCAGTTTTGGCTGCCAGGTTCGAATTTGGCGTTATACGTGCGGTACATTTTCGAGCCGCCGCCCGCAAGGAGGCTCACCTCGCGGTCCTCGTGGTAAACACCGTTTTGCTCAGGGCTCTGCGGTGTATACGTAGTGCCTGGGTACGGGCCTGAAGCCGGGAGATCGCCCATGATGAACTCCTTTAAGAGCTTGTTAAGTCAGCTTAGGGCACTCTCAGGTTCCTTCGGTTGAAAGGCTCTGGCTGCACGATTCATCGTAGCGCTACGATGGCTCGCCAGCAAGCTCGAGAACTCCCAGCTTCGCTCAATATGGTGACAATTGCTGGCGTTTGAGGAGTCAAGTAAATCTCAGAATATGCGCCGCGCGATGCAACCGGGAAGGAGTTTTCGCACGTCATTTAGTCAGCGCTGGCCGGCTGGCATCCCTTAGGAAAAAGGGCAAGCCCAATTAGGTTCCCAGGATCGCCGGGAGCTCTCCCGCCGCGTCAGCCCTGTTAAGGCAAAACAGCGGGGAAATTTGCCAATCCCGCTGGCGCGTGGAGACCTTTGCTGATTTGTCGCCTTGATGGCCTGCTCGATCCGGGTGCAAACTCGACGACAGTACTCTTTTCGAGGTTAGCGACGAAGAGCCAACCCTTCTTATTAACAGTCACGGCCACTGGCACGCTAATACCCTGCGTAACCGTCTTAAATGGGTGATCTCGGCCGGAACGATACTCTTCGACGTTATTTTCCGTAACGTTTTCAATGTAGAGAGTGCCGTTTGCATCGATTGCGATTCCAACCGGTGACGTCACGCCGGCGGTAATTCTTTTCGACGGAGTCTTGCTCCCTGGCGCATAGATGACGACGTTCCCGCCAGAACTAAGACGGTTCGCGACGTATAAGTCTCCAGAATGATCGATGGCGACACCTACGGGGTAAGACAAGCCTTTGGTAATCACCGTATGCGGCTTTGTCGAGCCATACAGATATTCTGTAGCATTGGGACCGCCGATGTTTGTTACCCAAAGGTTGCCCTTGCTATCGATTGCACAAAAAGCCGCGGTATTGATGCCATCAGTAATAACTGTCGATGGCGTCGTCTTGCCTAGAGGGTACTCCGACACCCATCCAGGGCCGCTGGCTGGCTCGTTCGCAACGTAGAGCGTCCCCTGGCCGTCTAAACAGTTGCCGGCAGGTGAGTTGAGACCACGCAAGATCGTCGCAATTGGAGTAGGGTCTCCTGCATTCGCGTGATACACGGTCACGCTGTTGTTATATGTGTAGTTCGAAACGTACAGCAGCGGTCCCGTCGCTTCGTACTCTGGGGCAATTAAACTCGCTTTCAGCATCGACGATCCGCTGCGATCCCCTCGCGATAAGGCCGCAAAGCTTTGCGGCATCGCGGCCGGTCCGTCGATCGAATGCACCGATCCGCCGCAGCCGGCAAGCACTGCGGCGGCTAGGCCTACGTTTAAGGCGTGACTGCTAAGGCTGAAGCGCTTCATATCGACCCCCTGTTGCTCCTAGAACCAATCGGCGGCTACGTACGTTCGGCGACGACGCCGTCAGTTCCACTAGGCAGGGCCCGGTCCCGCGCAGGGCTCGGATGGCAAAAACAACCGGCGGTTGGAGCTAAGAGAGAAGGCGTCGTGATGGAGACAAGCAGCGATTCTATGTGTCCTCGCCGCGATCCGCGGCCATGCGGGGGTTGCGCCGGGACTCTATTACCCGCCAACGCCGTCGCCAACCGGGTCGCCCCTAGGCTGGTCGCACACGACCATCCAGCAAGATCGTAAACCGCCCAGGAATGGGATCGCCGTGATGAAGACAAGTCTCAGCACCGGTACTGCAAGAAGGTGACGAGTTCGACCGGCGTTGTCACCAAAGACGTCGACACTTTGGTCACGAATCACGCGTCGCACGGCCCCGTGCCATTCTTGAGCGATCCGGAATCGCGCCCGCCGGCACGCGACCCCCTCTACGTAAAGCTCGATTTCAAGCCCACCTCGATCCGACGGCTGCCCGCACGCCGACAGGGCAGGATGACCATCCGCTGAGATCACCTCGAACGCGATCGCGGTTCTCAGCCCTCTCGTAGCGATCCTCGCGCTGTGACGCACCGCCCGAGCCGAAACGCGCAAACACGTAGCGAAGATTGTCATCCGCAACGTCAGGTCCGGCACGCCAGGCCTCGGCGACTCGATTATCCCCGGCGTGCGCGGCGAACAGACGCACTGGATTCCGCCATAACCTTCAGCCGGCCAAGCCCGAGCAACGGCTCGTGATTGCGATGGAGTTACGTGCGATGCGGGGGTTCTTGTGCGTCAGTCGGATGAGGACGTAGTGCTCGTGCTCCGCACTGCGACCCCTTCGGATCTAACCGTTGAAGACGGCCCGAGCGCGGTGCTGGCCGCAATTAAGCTCGCCGACAAGTTAGACTAGTTGGGGCAGGCTTGACTGGTCACGGCAGGGCACGCTTCACCACGTCGCGGCACGCTAAGGCAGGCTCGAGGGGGATCGTTAGGAGCGGTCCCCCTTCTCGTTGTCACAGCGTTTTTCAAAGGGACCACTACCGATCACGGCGGCGCGATTGCCATTCGGTTGCCCTACGGTGCCGTTCCGAATGTCATCCGACAATCTCAGACGGCATACGCTGACACGAGCGACGCGGCGGAAATCCTTACGCTATAAAGATCGTCTATAGCGAAACGTGACTAGATCGTTCGGCCTTTGCTCTAGGCATTATGAAGAGGCGAGCGGCAACTTCTGGAATAACCAAGCCGATTTTCGCTTGGTGAGGCGCACAAGGTGGCAGTCGGAAAGCCAACGGTCAGGCCGCAGCGCCAGGCTTCAGCTTCTGGTCAGTGTCGACGTGAAGGCCCCCCAACTCGACCGAGACGGCCCGCGCGATCTTGTTCTGCTCTTCCACGTTCGCCCTACGAAATATCTGCGCTCCGCGACGAATCAACGCCTCAGCATCGCGCTGTTGGCTTGTGGCAGCCTTCGCGATCGCAAGCTCTTGCTGAACCGCAACAATTCGATCTTGTATCTCGCCTCGTTCCCGATTGAGAGCATCTAGGCGCTCTTGCACATCTTCGGCGCGCACCTTGCCCGCGGCATGCAGCTCCCAGGCGACGCCGCGCTTACGCGCGAGTTCATCGAGCCTAGCCTTCTGATCCTTAAGCGTGCGTTCGAGAAGCTGAGGTGACGTAAGAGAACGCCGCCTATGGCGTTCGATCAGTTTCGGGGAAGCCCGAAGGCGACCGAGTAACGCGACAAACTGTTCTTCGAGCTTATCGGCTCGAACGAGGCGCAGCCGATCATCGTGGTTCCAACGAGCACGGCATGCGTAGTATCTGTATCTCCATGGCTCGATCCCGCACGCCAGCCCGAGCATTCCGCGCCCGCAGTAACATCGCAGCGAACCGGCGAGTGGCCATGGATATCGGCGGCGCCGGTCATGTTTGCGATCGTTCGCAAGGAGGGCGGCAGCTTTCTGCGCTCGCGCAAATGTGGCTTCGTCGACGATCGGCCCGATGTATGCCCTATTCAGCAGAAGCTTCCTGACGCGAGTGGGCGTCCAATTCACAACGCGAGAGTTTCCATTAACGTATAGGTGTGGCGGCGCGATTGCGGTTAGGCGTCGAGCTATAGTCTCCAGCCCCTTACCTTGCAAGCGGAGTTTAAAGGCTTCGCGAACGACCGGGGCCCGCTCGCCGTCAATGAGGCATTTGTTGTTCTTATAGCGCAGGCCGTACGGAGCCTTACCCATGGGCTCGCCAGCCTCGCGTTTGCGGCGGCGGACTTCCCGCATCTTATCCCGGCGGACATCATTTTCGTGACGGGCGACGGCCAGCGTAGCGGCGGAAATTAGCTCGTCCATTGCCGAGTCAAGTTTTACCTCGCCCTGGTCCCGCGTAAAGACAGAAACACCCAGGTCATGCAGGTCGCGCAGCACGATCTGAGACTCGACGATCGAGCCGCGGCCGAGCCTGTCGGCCCGGATCATGAGGAGCCGGGTTGGCCTAGCCTCCGCATCGAGCGCCCGAATGTCGGAAAGCAGGTCGTGCACGATGCGGCGGGGGCCAGCTTTGCCGGTCGCGACGCCCTCGATAATGCGGCTAAGCCGCCAGCCCCGCATCGAGGCGACCTCTTCGCCCCAGGCGCGCTGATGGGGGAGCGTCTCGGATTGCCCCTCCGCACTCACGGCGGCGAGGAGCCAAACTGAGGGCCCTTTGGCGACCGGTGCACGCCCGCTGTGCATGCGCTTTACCACCGCCGAAGTGTACCACCCCTATGCTACCCCAGTCTACTACTACGGCTCGAAGTGGAATAGCATGGCGTCTCAGCCGGATCTGCTCAACTCCGATTCTTTCGCCGGTGGATTTCAGATCTCGACGCAGGCGACGCCGCCGAACGCCAAGGGCGTCACGTGGAACCAATCCGCGACCGTCTCCCTGAACAACGGCGCCACGACGATCGAGATGAACAATCAGGGCGTGCCGACGATCACGAGCTACGGCCAAAATATGTCGATCGCGCGGGGACAAACCGTGCAGCTCGGCGACGGCGAATCGGTGACATGCGAAGAGAACGGCTCGTTACGCGTCTGCGCGCAGAACGGCACAGGCGGCCGGATCGACACGACGCTGACGGCGCACGGAGACGGCGTCAACGTCGACGTGACCGCGCATGACGTCGACCTGGGCGGCGCTTTGGTCAACGGGCTCGAGCGGCGCCGCGATCCGGATCCGCAACCAGTCTCCGGGCCGATCATCTCGAATCCGATCTTGCGGCCGTACACCGTGGCGCCGATCGAACAGCAGCAGCCCCCGCCGGACTATCCCGGGATATAGTTGCTCGCTCTAAGGAGCAAGCCGCGCCCGCACGATTCGATCCAACCTCTCGTTAATCTTAGGGAATTCACAGGGAAGGCATCCCCGCTCAAGGAATGCGGCTGCTTTCCCTGCTAGGCCCCCTCTAGCTACTCCATTTACGAGAGGTTTATTGCGTATGTACAAGCGGTCGCGGCTTGTCGGCATCTTAGGATGCGCGGCATTAGTCGCAATGGTCGGCTGCTCGGCGAATTCCGGCGTCACCCCGGTGAGCGGAACGACGGCGCAGCAGCAAGCGCTGAGAGGCGTCCCGATGGGTCCCGGATGGATCTACAAAGACGGCGTTCTCTACCACACCCCACACTACATGTCCACCGTCAAGGCGGCGAGTCGCATGAAACAAGACATCCTGCTTTCGTATGGCGGCGGCGCCGTGCTCGTGCACCCCAGGACCTACCTCATCCTCTGGGGCTACACCACGTACGGCGATCCGAACGGCGTGAAGCCACTCCTCCACAACTATCTCAGGGTCATGGGTGGCAGCGGCCACAACAACATCTACACCCAGTACTACATGAAGGTCGGCACCACGACGACCGATATCAAAAACCCCAGCAGACAGCTCAAGGGCGTCTGGGAAGACGACACGAACCCCGTCCCGCAGAACCCGACCGATGCGCAGGTAGCGGCTGAAGCGGCCGCCGCCGTCGCGCATTTCGGCGGTACCCCCGATCTCAATGGTTCGTATGTCGTCGCCACGCCGCACGGCCGCAGCTCGAGCGGCTTCGGTACGCAGTGGTGCGCGTATCACGGCGCGACCTCGGTAGGCGGCAAGATCATCTCGTACACGAACCTGCCGTATCAGCCGGATGCCGGAGCGAACTGCGGTGCCAACTTCATCTCGCCGCCCTCGGATGAGAGCGGAGCCGATGAGGGCGTGACGATCGTCGAAGGTCACGAGTACGGCGAGTCCGTCACCGATCCGGATCCGTTCAGCGGCTGGAATAGCCCGCAAGGTGAGATCGGCGACCTCTGCGCTTGGACGAACGTTCAGAACGATCCGTTCCGTACCAAGTCGTACTCGTCTCAGCCGATGTTCAGCAACGCGACCGCGTCCTGCGTGCATTCGTATCCGTAAGGATCTAGCCTCGCGCGTCTAACGTGCGAATAGCTCCAAGGAGATGGGCCGCCGAGGCTGGCGGCCCATCTTCTTTTTGCGCAGATTAGATGTGGCTGAAATTCCCGCTAACCGCCAAGGCGCTGCTACGTTAGGCGCCATCCGCATGGGTAAAGGCGGCGGGCGAAGGGAGGGATTTCCTCATGAAGACGATGCTTCGAACGACCGCGACCCTGGCCGGCTTGGCGACGATCTTCACGCTGGGCATCCACACGCCCGCTTCTGCGCAACAACAACCAACACCATGCGGTTACTGGTCCGAAGGCGAATGGGTCCCCGAGCCGTGCCAGGCGCGTCCGCATCATGCCGCCATCAGCGGCACGATCGTCGGCGTCAGCGCGAACAGGCTAACCGTGCAGACCGGCCCAATGCAGACCGTTGTCGTGAATGACGAACCTGCACTCAACGCACAGGACACGGGGCGCATCTATACCGGACGCATGATCACGGCATACGGCTACTGGAACGGCGGCGAATTCGTGGCGACGAGTATCGCCTAAGCCGTCGCGTTGGAGCTTTGGTGATACCGTTCTTCGGACTTCTCGTTCTGCTCGCACAAGCGTCGCCCGGCAACGCGCCGGGCGACGCATATTTCGGCAAGCTCAACATGAGCACGCTGCGAATCCGCTACGAGACGATGCAGCTCAAGAAACGGTACGAGACGCATCAACTGCTCCCTGAGCAAGCCGAACATCTACTAATCTTCACTGACGACGCATACATGGACTGGGCGCGCCGCTATCCCAAGGACGGCTGGCTGCCATCAACCGGCTTTGCGATCGCGCAACTCTACGCAGAGCTGCCGGGAGCGACGGCGCGCGGTCGCGCCGCGGCGCTGCTGAAATACGTCGCGCAGAGTTTTCCGAAGTCGCCGTACGCGCATAAGAGCCGCGTCCAGCTCAATCGCGGGGTTTCGATGAAACCCTATCCCGCGTGGGCGCGCCCCACGCCCACGCCGTCGCCGTCGCCTGCGCCGTCGCCCTCGTCAGCGACGTCGCCTTCGCCCGCGCCGTCGCGGGCGTCGCGGCTCTGAGGAGTCGCTTCCCGCGCGACGAACGCTTGCGCCGTGACCGGTGCGTTCGATTACTTGACGATCCTGATGTCGATCGTGTTGGGCTTGGCGATCGCCAACGTCCTAGCTCGGCTCGCGACCGTCATCACCGCCCGCGAGCGGGTCGACTTCTACTGGCCGCCAGTTGCTTGGGCGATTTGGCTCTTCTTCATCTGCGTTCAGCATTGGTGGGCGGAGTGGGGCGTGCGTCACACGCAACACTGGAACTTCGGCACGTTTTGGCTGCAGCTGCTCGTGCCGGTCGATCTGTTCCTCCTCTCCGCATTGGCGCTGCCCGAACGCGACGAGGACGGAAAGATTGACCTCGGCGCGTGGTACTTTCACAATCTCGCGTGGTTCTTCGGCGTCATGTTCTTTCTGCCGCTGCTCAGCATCGCGGAGGAGGTCGCGCGAACGGGACGGATGGCTTCCGTCTTAAACCTCGCGTTCTTGGTGCTGTTCGACGTCGTCATCGTCGTGGCGTTCGCGTTGCGATCGCGTCGAGCGCAAGAGTGGATCACGGCACAGGCGTTGTTGCTGACGATCGTGTACGTGGCGGTGCTGTTCGCGCGACTTCCCAGCTAGCGCGAAGCGGGGGAAAAGCCCGTCCGCCCGCAAAGGAGGACAGCGTGAACGTGCAACGCTTTTTCGGTACGCTCCTGATCGCTTTCGTCGTAGCGGCGTGCTCCGGATCGTCGCACGGCAGCTCGTCGTACGGCTCCGGCGATCCCAGCTTGGCCGCGCCAAATCCGGCCGGAGGCCCGATCGATCCGTTTCTGACCGACGGACGAGCGGTGCTGCGCGCCCTCGACGCGGTGGCGTCGCGTTCGGGGACTCCGTTACGCATCACGACGATCGGTGCAGACGGCGTCAACGGATTGACGCTCGACGTGCAGGAACCGCAGCGTCACGTCAACGTGGATCGCTACGTCGTCGCGACCGATGGAAGCATCTCCGGCCCGACGCCCGTCAAGCTGATGTCGCTCAACGGCGGTCCGATCACGGCCGCGTCCGTCGACCAGCGAGCCTTCGATCCGAAGGCGGTCGCCTTCGCCGCGCTCACGCAGACCGATCGTGAGGCGATCCGGCGATCAAACTATCCGGACGCGCGGGTCACCCAGTGGGAGATCGACGGCCTCGGCCCCGACGACCGCCGCTACATCTATCTCGAATCCGCCCGGGCCCGGCCCACCGCCGCGGTGAGCCCCGGGCTCAAGATCGTCCGGATGTCGTTCTAACCCCGGACCCTTCCCTATCCCGCCCGTTGTTGCTATAGTCAGGGCGACTCTCGCCTACTTGCAAGGAGATTTTGATGCGTTTTCTCACCCCATCGCTGATCATCGTCGCCGCGCTCGTGGCCGTCACGGCGTGTAACAGCAAGTCCTCGTCGAGCTCGTCGGACCAGTCGAGCGCCGGCGCAACTGCCGCCGCCTCTGCCGCCGCAACGGAAGCGCCGAGCGGTGCCGCGACATCGTCAGCGGCCGGCGAAGCGCCGACATACCCGGGCGCTGTGACGCAGGCCTCGGGCAGCAGCTCCAACATGGGCTCCAGCGCCGCCGGTCAAGTGATGACGACCGACGATTCGTTCGACAAAGTCTACACCTGGTATCAGCAAAACATGCCGGCGGGCTCGGAGAAGTCGCATGTAACCGCGCCTGTGGAAAGCGCCGTGTTCACGATCGGCCAGCCGGGTCAAGGACAGACGTCCGTGACACTGACTACCTCGGGCGGTAAGACGATGATTAGCATCGCCAAAGTCAAGATGTAGCGAATCGTTCGATTCGAACGTCCGGCGGCGCGCTGCTCCTCAGCCGGAACCTGCGCGCCTCCGATACCTCCCGAAGATGCGTTCGGGAAGCCAAGTCAGGACAACCGCTCCCACGATGACCACGAGACCCAAGACGTTCCATGCTGCGTAGATGCGTCCGAGCGGGCCGAAGCCCAGCAGCAGCGCCGCCGCGGCCATGACGAAAAGAAACGGCGCGGTAAAATAGCAGTGCAGGCGGCCGCAACGCCATGCGTTGAGCGCACACGCCGCAGCCATGACGCCCAGCGCAGCCGCCCACACGACGGCTTGCACACGCGAATCGACACTGAAGAAGCCGATCGCGACGATCGCTAGTATCGGCAGCACGAAGGCACCCGCGACGACGCGCAAGTTGCGCAGAAGGTCGCGGCCCTCGTCGGTCATGCCTCCGCAGTTCGCGCCAGATCGTCGAGCACCGGCACGAAGTGCCTCGCCATCTCGTTGCCCATCATCGGCCCGAACAGGAACGCCAGCGGCCCAGTGATGGCGACGTTCTGCGAAATAGCGCTGCCGGTTCCGTGCGGTGCGATCTCGCAAGTAAACGTGAAGATCGTCAGCGGCGCCCCCACCATCGTCATGCTGAAACCGCGCCCCGCGACGACGTTGGAGAACGTCACATCGTGCCTGCTGCCGCGATCGGTCGTCATCTTGCCCGGCGTGCCGTCGGCGATCGGCCCCTCGACGAGGGCGGATTTGATGCCCGAGTTCCAGCGGCTCCAATTGTTCGGGTCGCTCCAGATGCTCCACACTTTGTCCGGGGCGGCAGTGGTGGAGCGCGAAACGCCGTAGATCTTCATCGGGCGCCTCCTCTCTCGCCAATGTACTCTACGAGGCGAAACTATGCCTCGGTGACGAAGCATAAAGAATGCAGCGCAAACGTTTTATAACTCTTGCCGCGGTCGTGGCGCTCGCCGCGTGCGGGCAAAACTCGACGGTCGGCCCTCCGCTCCGATCCGCCGGAGCTCGGCCGCTCGGCGCGATGCTACCGCTCTCGGGAACATCGTCGAAGATTCAACACGTCGTCATCATTTTTCAAGAGAACCGCTCGATCAACGACCTCTTCAACGGCTTTCCCGGAGCCGGGACCGTGCGCGCGGGGAAGAATTCACTAGGTCAAACGGTGACGCTGCAGCCTCGCCTGCTGACGGCACCGTACGACATCAGCCACAAGCACAGCGCCTTCGTCACCGAATATGACGGCGGCAAGCTCGACGGATTCAACCTCGTCTATTCGGCCTGTCTCAAGAAGAAAGCGTGTCCGCCCGCGGACATCCGTGCGTACGCGTACGTGCCCGAAAAAGAAGTCGAGCCCTACTTCATCATGGCCCGGCGATACGCGTTCGCGCGCAACATGTTCCAGACCAATCAGGGCCCGAGCTTCCCGGCACATCAATACATCTTGAGCGGCACCTCAACGATCTCGAATTCATCGTCGGTGCGTGCGGCAGAGAACCCGCTCACGACGAAAAACAAGCTCACCGGCGGCTGCGATTCGCCGCAGGGATCGCTCGTGTGGCTCATCGACGCCAAGGGCCGGGAGAATCGGCAGATCTATCCCTGCTTCGATCGCAACTCGCTCATCGCGCTGATCGAGGCGAAGTCACTCACCTGGCGTTACTATCAGGCGCATCTCGGTCCCGGCCTCTGGGAGGGTCCCGACGCCATCTTGCCGGTCTATAGCAGCTCCGAGTTTTCGAGCGACGTCGTCGCTCCGCCGAGGCAAGTGCTTACCGACATCAAGAACGGAAACCTCGCCAACGTCGCCTGGGTGACGCCGACCGCGGCGGCGTCCGATCACGCGGGAATCACCGACGGGACCGGCCCCTCGTGGGTGGCGTCGATCGTCAACGCGATCGGCAAGAGCGAATACTGGAACGACACGGCGATCTTCGTGACGTGGGACGACTGGGGAGGCTGGTACGATCCCGTCCCGCCGCAACCGTACAACTCTTACGAGCTCTCGTTTCGCGTGCCGCTGCTGGTCATCTCGGCCTATGCGAAGCCGCATTATATCTCCACGAAACAGCACGAGTACGGCAGCATCCTGAAGTTCGCGGAAGAGGCGTTCGGGCTCGGATCGCTCGGCACGACCGACGTGCGCGCCGACGACCTCTCCGACTGCTTCGACTTTTCGAAGCCCCCGCGAAAGTTCGTGCCGATCCCTGCCCCGCGCGGTGCGGACTACTTCTTACGGCAGCCCGCCTCCGCGCAGGACCCGGACGACGACTTTTAGCGCGATACTGCCATGGATGAGGGGAACGCGACCGAAAGCGTTTCCTTCGGCCTGCCCGGGTGACCCGGCGCATATTTCGTGACCGTGTTCGCGCCGGCGTTCGCCACGAAGACGTTGTTGGAGCGATCGACCACGACGGTCGCCGGGCTGCTGATGCCGTGGGTGATCGTCTCCGACGGAGTGACCGCATTCGGCGGGTACTCCGTGACGCTGTTCAGCGCGTAGTTCGCCACGAACAGATCGCCCGGCGTGTCGACGGCGATCGAGAACGGCACGTCGACCGCGCTGGTGAAGTTGATCGTTTTGACGGGAGTCGTTCCGCCGTTTGCGGACTCGGTGACGGTGTTCGTGCCGTGCACGTAGGCGCCGCCTCCTAGCCCGCAGTTGATGCAGTTCGCGACGTAGAGGTTGTTGCTCGAGTCGATCGCCAGGCCGACGGGCTCGTTAACACCCGTCGTGATCGTGCGGATGGGAGTCGTCCCGCCCGGCGCGTAGACGAGGATCTGGTCACTGCCCGTCGCTCCGGTCGAACAGACGACGCAGTTTGCGACGTAGAGGTTCTGCGCGCTGTCGAGCGCGAGGCCGAGCGGATATTTCACCGTGACGGTCGTCGACGGGGGACCGGTCGTGTACCCGGAGAGATATTCGACCACCGTGCTTTCGCAGCTCGGCGAATAGCATCCCAGGTTCGACACGTACAGCGTTCCGGAGCTATCGATGGCGAGATCGAACGGCTCCGTAACCCCGTTGGTGATCGTCACCGTCGGCGTATTGACGTGCGGCGCGATCTCGACGACGTTGTTCGTTCCGACCTGACCGGTGAGACACGTCGAGCAGTTGGCAACGAACAAGTCACCCGACGCGTCGAAGGCGAGTCCGTACCAGGGTGCGGCGATGCCGCTGACGATGTGCCGCCGGAGCCGCGGCGTGGTGGTGCTGAAGAAGTACTCCGAGCTCGGACCGTTTTGGAACATGGCGCAGGGCTGGCAGCTGCTGACGGCCAGCCGTTGCGTGCGCACGGCACGCTTCACAACTGGTGGGTTCGACAGACCGGTCGCCGGGATCGACGAATCGGTGCGCCCGCCGCACGCGGACAGCGCGAAGAACAGCGCCGACACAGTAAAACTTGGTTTGCATCAGAATACTCCTTGCGGGCAAAGGAAACGGGTTGCCGTTCTTCCTTTTAACGAACGCCTAGCCTGCCGAGCAGTGTCATCGAGCGAACGCGCGCCGGCAGGTTTTGTACGGTTCGTGACACAACGCGGTCCGCAAAGTTAGGAGCAAGCACATGAGCGTTTCCCGTTTTGCACTCGGCGCGGTGAGTCTCTGCGCGGTCGCGGCCGTGGTCGCGGCTTGCACGACGACACACGGGGCGGCGTACGGCCCGACGAGCGCGCTTCCAAGCATCGGCTCTGCAGCCGGCGCCTCGGAACAGGTCCTCTACAGTTTCACCGGCGGCAACGACGGTGGGAACGCGGCGACCGGCCTGGTCCGGGATAGCGGCGGCAATCTCTACGGGACGACCGTCGTCGGCGGCAAGAACACGTGCGGAACCGTCTTCAAGCTGACGCCGCAAGCGACTCCGCCATGGCCGGAGAGCGTGCTCTATAATTTCGGCTGCTTCAGCGACGGAAAGAATCCGCACGGAGGCGTGACGTTCGACTCGAAAGGCAATCTCGACGGCACGACCGTGTCGGGTGGATCCGGCCCGTCCTGCGGCAGCTACGGTTGCGGAGTCGTGTTTCAGTTGACGCCGGCAACCGAAAACGTGCTGCATGACTTCACCGGCGGCCGCGACGGCTTCGGCCCGGGCGGCGGCGTCACGTTCGACGCGTCGGGCAACCTGTACGGAACCACTCCCGACGGTGGAGTCGACTCGCAGGGTATCGTCTACGAGGTTACGTCGCACGCACAGGAGCGTATCGTGCACACCTTTACCGGCGGCAAGGACGGCGGGGTCGGCTCGCTCGGCCTTTTGCTGCTGGAGTCAGGCGGTCTCTACGGCGTCACCGAGGAAGGCGGCGCCCATAGCGCGGGCACCGTGTATCGGCTGACGCGCACTGGAAAGCGCTGGGCGCTGAGCACGCTTTACGCATTCAAGGGCACGCCGGACGCTGCGTCACCGTACGGCGGTCTGGTGCCTAATGCGGCGGGCGATCTGTTCGGTACCACCTATTATGGCGGCGCGAACGGGATGGGCACCGTGTTCGAACTGACACGCAACGCCAAGGGTGGCTACCACGAGCGCGTGCTCTACAGTTTCAAGGGCGGCAGCGACGGGAGCTCGCCGACCAGCACGCTCGCGTTCGGAGGGTCGGACCTCTACGGCACGACGTCGGCGGGCGGCGGGAGCTGCGGTTGCGGAACGATCTTCAGAGTGAACGCGACGTCCGGCGCGGAGTCGGTGCTGCACGCGTTCGGCAACGGCACGGACGGCGCGTATCCCTATTACGGCCTGACGAAGGGCGCGAAGGGCGTGTTCTACGGTACGACCGTCGCGGGCGGAAGCTCGGGCCAAGGCGCGGTCTTCGAGTTCAAACCGTGAACCCAAAGCGTCGCGGCTGGGTCGCGCTCGGCTCCGGCGTGTTCCTGGTCGTTTTCATGGGAGCCGTCGCCGTTTGGGTTGACCAGCTCCTGACCGCCAACGGACTGTTGCAGCGCGATCCGACCGCAGCTCGGTTTTTCGGGCGGATCAACGTCGCGTTCGCGCTTGTGATCGTGGCCGGCGTGCTCGGAATTTTGAATGGATGGTCGATGGCGCACGCCGGCCGCCGCAACAATCTGGTGGTGGTCGCCCTCCTCGTCGTGTTCGTCGCGGCGCTGTTCGTAGCGTGCAGCGCCTCGAAGATGTATCCGACGTGAGCGCCCGCGTTACCGCTCGAGCACCTGCAGATTGTTAGAGTTGTCGTCGTTGAAGTAGAGCTTGGTATCGGACGCACTCTTGCCGGTCGCAACCATTCCGAAGATCGCTCCGGCGGCCCCAGTATCCACGTTGCGAACCTCCTGCACGTGACCTCCCGGGTTGATCTCGATCATCAGGTTCTCACCAGTCGGATCGAGCGTGTTGCCGACGACGATCGTTCCATTGAAGAGCAGCGCCGAGCTGATCGGGCCGTTGAGCGGAGCCCCGGAGTAGAGCACGCGCGCCTTCGATGCGCAGCTGCCTTCGAATCGTGTTCCGCGAGCCCGCACCGTTAAACATCCCCCGTGCATTCCGGAGATGCCGGAGATTGTGGTGACGCTGTTGTTGTCGCCGTCAACCACGAAGAGTCGGTCGTGGCGCCGATCGTATTGGAGTCCGGAGGGGCCCAGGATGCTGCCCGGCGGACCGCCGTTGACCGGAAAGCCGGTCGCGACCACTTCGGTGGTCAGCGAGGGAAGGTTGATGCGCACGATCGACCCGTCGGCCGCGTTGCTCTCGTAGACGGCCGGACTCCCCTTCTTGGGCTGGGCGTAAATTTGGCCGAACGGATGGTTGAACGGACTGCCGGATAGATTCGTAATCAGGCTTCCGCTCGAAGAGTAGATCGGATTGTCGTTGGACGAGAACGCCGCCGCGTAAATCGTGTCGTCGGGTCCCAGCGCTAACGCGTTGCAGCCGACTAGGTTCGTCGGGTCGGCCGTGACCAGGGTGGGCGTTGATCCAGGCTGGGGATGAAGCGCCACGATCGTATACCCGGTTCCTTGGGTGTTGGTGTTGTCGTTGAAATTGCAGACGGCCAAATCACCCTTCGTGAATGAGCCCGCAGTCGACTTTGCGACGTCGAGCCCGTAAGGATTGAGCTGTCCATACACAGGATCGATCGTCGATCCGATGACGACCTGATTCTTCAGCTTGTGCAGGATGCCGCCGCCTGCCGGAGACGCGAACGTTCCCAACGCCCGGCTTTGCGCGGGCGCCACGCCCGAGGGCATCGTCGAAACCGAGCCTTGGCTGCTGCAGCCGCTCGCAAGGAACGCCGCGATCGCCGCAACGGAAAAGAACCTTTCGTACATGCGTAAATCCATCGAACTACCTCCACCGTCGAGAAAAAGCAAGCCCAAAACTACTGTTCACAGAAAGTGTTAAGAAAGTATGAAACCCAACCGGCGGCCGTTTGCTTGTGCCCTGCTCGGCGTGGCCAGCTCTGATCATCTTGATGAAGATAAAAATGCAGACGCGAAAACCTTTTGATTCGTCTCCCATTGTTTATGAGATTTCCGGAGAGCACGCTTAGCCTCAGGAGCAACACTAGTCCATACCCCTGAGGTTAAATCACAAAATGTCGAAACTATGGTCCATGCGCCGATCGCTGAGTTTGCTCGCTATGCTCGTCGCGTTTGCGAGCCTCGCGAGTGTGGGTCGCGCCGGCACGCTGGGAAATATCCAAGGAGTCATAAGCGACTCCGCAACCGGCGCGCCGATCGCCGGAGTTCGTCTGGAGATCACGTCGGGATCCCAGGCCGCCACCGTGACGACGGACGCCCACGGTCACTTCGTCGTCTTCTCGCTGCAGCCCGACGACTATACTCTGACGGCGGAGAAGGCCGGATACGCCACGCGCTCCGTTGCGGGATATTCTGTTTTCGCCGATCAGACTCAAGTCTACGACCTGCAACTCGATCCAGCCAATAACGGCACCGGGGGCTAACGCCCCCGGCTCCGCCGGCAAGGGAGCGACCTTAACCTAAGGTCCTAACGCGACGCCGATCGGCAGTGCGAGATACGATCCGCTCACGACCTGCTTTGGAGTCTGCCTCCCTTTGAGCGCATCGAAGACGAAGATCGAGGGCGGCCCGTCGAGTGTCGTGCCGCTCGTCGAATAGAGCACCGACCCGCTCAGCGCCGCGCCGACCGGCGCCTTCAGCGCAGGGCTGCGCGACGAAATGGTGCGGTCCGGGGCGCTCTTCCCGTTAGCGGTCGGCGAGTACGCTAAGATGTTGTTGTCGCCGGCGTTGGCCGCATACAACTCGCCGGTCGAGTTGCTCAGCGCCAAACCCGTCGGCGAGTTTTGCTGACCCGTCCCGACGATGGCGCGTTTGAGCGTCGGCTTCGTGACCGGCGTGGTAAACTCGCTGATTTCGTTCGAGTCGGAGACATACAGGTCGCCGGACGAATCGACGGCGACGCCGTTGATGTCAACGTGGTGATCGGGCAGCGAGATTCGTTGCAGCGTCTTCGCGTTGCCCTGCGCGCCGGGCGCGTAGACGGCGACATAGCCGTTCGTGAAGCCGCCGACGAACTCGTGGCCGGAACGATCGACCGCGACGCAACTCGGTACAAACGGCGGAACCAGCTCGCGCGTGGGCTGAGCGTAGCCTTTGGCCTCTTTGCGGTAGACGAAGAGCGACTGCGTATCTTCGTCAGTTACGAAGAGGGCGCCACCGGGTCCGATCGCAATCGGGCCCGGGTTGTAGGGCACGACGAGCGACGAGCCCGCCGGCGACTGCAGCGAGCCATCGGCATTTCGCACGTAGCGAAACACCGACTTGCCGTACCAGTCGCTGACGTAGAGCGCGCTCGTGCCGGCATTCGGCCGCATCGATCGCAAAAGCGATGGGGTCTGCAGCGTCGGGCTTGTCGCGTTGGGGAGCGATCCCCCTGCGCTGCAACTCGATAGCGCGGCACCTCCCATGATGAGTGTCAGTACTATGGGGAGCGATCGTTGTTCGAGCACTGTGCGCCTCCAATCCGATTAGAGCAGAGGCCCTTTCCGTTTTCACGACGCAACCCTTGGGACCCGGTGCTCGGTCGGCCGCCGGTTTGGCTTCCTGCCGGTCAGGGAAGAATCGCTGTCGGCGGACCGAACGGGAGTGTGTAATGAAGCTGCAAGCTACTTTAGTTTTCTCGGCGGTTTTCGGTGCCGGCATACTTCTCGCAGGGTGCGGCGGGGGTCAGCCCCCGTCGGCGGGCAGCATTCCCGCAACCAACCTTCGAACGACGAGTGTGCAGCCGTTTGATCAGAACCGGCAGGGCCGCTGTCAGAATGGAAACGTCAAGATCGATCCGTGCCGCATAATCTTCAATTCGAGCAACCCCGGACCGACGACCGTGACGCTGGGGGGCGAGGGAGACAACGGCACGATCACCGAGAGCGACGACTGCTCGTCCAGCGGCGTCGCGACGATCACGAAGGTCGACAATCGACACTACACGGCCGCACCCGGCACAACGGCTGGATCGTGCAGCGCACGTTTCACCAACGGCGGCGGACAAGGTAACGCGAGCCATCTTCACATAATCAACGAACTCTAATGGTGAGCGAGGAACGGGGCGGCATCAATCCGAGCGTCAAGCCCTCTGGCACGGGCTGCGTCGAATGCACGGCAAAAAACGAGTGGTGGTTCCATTTGCGCCGTTGCGCGCAGTGCGGCCACATCGGATGCTGCGATCAATCCCTGGGCAAACACGCGACCGCACACTTTAATGAGACGCGCCACCCAATCATCGCGAGCTTCGAGCCGGGCGAGACCTGGTTCTACAACTATGAGACCGGTGATTTCATGAACGGCCCGCACGTCGCGCCGCCGCGCTGGCACCCTGAGGATCAGCCGGTGCCTGGTCCACGCGGCAGGGTTCCGGCCGATTGGCAGACCCTGCTGAGCTAATCGAAAGGACTAGCTCGAGGCGTCGGCGTTCGCCACCTTAACGAGCCGCAGCGTTCGGCCGCCGTCGAGGTACTCGACCTTGTCGAGAAGGCAATGCACGATGAAGAGCCCGTAGCCGCGCAGGGCGCCGCCCGCCGGCGCCGCGATCGCAGCCGGCGCATGAAAGCCGCATCCGCGGTCCTGGATCTCCGCGATGACCTCGCCGGAATCGAAATAACATTCGACGCATATGCTCTCGCCGCGGCTGTGCTCGACGGCGTTTGCAAGCACCTCGCCGATCGCAGCCTCAAAATCGTGCAGATCGCGGCCGCTCAGCCAGGAGTTCACGAACGTCCTTACCGCGCAGCGCGCTTGCCGAGCGCCGATCGGCGAACAGGGAAACGACCCTTTGTAGCGACGGGACGGGCGCATAATAACGTTTAATTTTTCCGCTAAAGAGCGCCGTATAAACGCGCCGACGCGCCAGCAACCAGGCCGTAGCCGCTGGAGAGGTGTGGCCGGGCCGATATGCCGGGCCGTTATTATGAACAAGTCCTTCGTTTCCGCGGCTCTCTACGGCACCTCTGACTCCATCTCTTCCGGTTCCTCGCTCGGCTTGACGAGCGCCTGTACGATCGCCGTTGGGACGACCGCCGTCAAGACGACGACCGACACGAGCGCGGTGTATTGATCGTGCCGAACGTCGAAGTAGGCTGGGCACGGAAGTGGCGGCGGCATTTCGGCATCGGTTCGCCCATCGGGTGGCCGCTGGCCCAAGCGCTGAAGTAGTGTGACTCGAGCTTGCCAGCGGCCTTAGGCGGCTCTAACGATGATGTTTTCGCAACGGCGCACTCGGCGTTCCGACGAAGCCATACTGGTACCCCGTGGTCGGGTCCCTATACCATCCGCAAATATCGTCGTTGGCATTGACACCGTTGACTATCGTGTAATTGGTTCCAGGGGGTCCGTTGACCGTTTTCCACGTGTTAGTCGTCTTGATCCATACGAGTCCGTGCGTTATCGAGGCGTTTACGTACGATCCCACGACGACCTCCCCAAGGAGGCTGACGCTCGCGATCCCGTTGAACGCGGTCGGATAGATAGTTGATCCACCGCAGCAGTTATACGTCGACGGAGTGCCGGTTGCGCCGCTTGCCTGGAACCACCCAGCAGGAGCTTTGTTGTAGCTGAACTGCGTGCTACCTACAATGTCGTCGTTAGGTGCGATCCCGGTCGCCTTGGTAACGAGCCACGAAGTTGGGATGTTTTTGAACTCAGTAGTGTCCCGATTGTCGCCCGGTTTGAGCTCAAAAGGTCTAAACGTACAGTTGTTTGTGGAGTCGGTGTAAAAGCCAACGGCAATTTCGCTAGCGCTGTTGTTGTCAAACCCGAGCAACTCGTGTGTCGCGTTCGGCTTGCAGTCTAGCTCGTGTGGGTGTCTGAGTGTCAGGCTCCAAAGCCCATTATAGTCCACGGTACCCCAAAGCCCCGACTCGTTTGTAGGAGTGTTAGCATATCCCACCATAATGCTCGCAGCATCGTTGATAGCGTACATGTATATGCCCTCCTTATAAGCGGGGTAGATAAGATTGGCGAACGTTGAATATGGAGGGCTAGAAACGTAGCTGCTCCACGTAGCATCGGAGGTGGCAGAATTGGAGTAATTACCAATAATCTCACGGGTGAGGTTTATTCCCGTTATCTCGTTGTTGTTTCCGTTTGTGTCGTTGACTGTGGTCAAGGTATAGCCGCCGGAAGTCCAACTCGGTCGAGCAGCAGCAGCGGCATTGTTCTTCGCCATCGGCCCGAAAGTAGGGCTCGAACAGCCGTTAAGAACGGCCCAAGTTACAGCGAGAGCTGCGATCGCGACACCGCGATGTAACGTCATCGAGAAGTAGCGCATGGCGGCCTCCTTACTTACTGCGGTGTGGAGATTTTGTAGTGAGCCTGGTGGGTCCTAACGCGACTCCTAGATCTCTGCGGGGCGCCTCCTATATTGGGGCATGGCCCGCAGATCCCGACGAAACCATGGTTCGTACCGCTTCCGTCCGCGTACCATCCCGCGATAGCCCAAGCCGTGTTAATGGAATTTACGACGGTGTATGGCGGACTGTGCGACGACGCGTCGAGCGCAAGGAACGTTGGAGTCGCCGCTTGGGGATTTTGCACGAGAAAACCATGAGTGCCGGAGCTGTCGACGTAGTCACCCACGACCCCGTCGTTGAAGTTGAGCCCTTGGCCGAATGACTCGTCAGACCCATTCTTGAACGTGCTATACTTCAGTTCCGAATAGAGCCATACTGCGTGATGCGGCTGTGACGGCGAGCCATACGACACGGTGCCGACGACATCGCCCAGAGTGTTGATCCCGTTTGCCGTCGATGACACATAGGCTTGGCTTGGTGGGGGCGGAGGGCTGAAATCAACGTACGTAAAACCGCTGCCGCTAGGATAGAACTCAAACGCTTGCGGTTCGCATGTACCGCCTGTCGGCTTCAGGTAGTAGCCGACTCCCTGCAGCGTATCGTTGATAGCGAGCACCTTCGTAACCGCGCAAGTTCCCTGGTTAGGATTCGAAATCGTTGTCCAAATGCCGCCGTGATAGATAACCCCTGCCGCGCCGCCCACTAAGCCGTTGTCTACGTAGCCAACCTGATACGCGCTCGATTGGGAGGCGTAGTTATTCAGCCCCTGCAGGAAGGTGCTTAGATAAGTAGAGTCGTCCTCAGCGGAAAAAGTCGGGTACCCAGGCGTCACCATCGTCGTTGGCTCCGGATTCGGAGAAGCCCAGAAACTGTTGTAGATCTGATTATCGCTGCTATACGCACCAACGATATTGTAATCGTTCTCGATGCCGGTCACGTAGTTGTTATTGTTGGCTTTATCATCGACCGTTACAATAAAATAGCAGGCGGCAGAACTGCCAACGCAACCCGCGGGCGCAGGATGTCGCGGAGATTCAGAGCGCGCATTGACGGCTGTCTGGGGCCAGAGGCTCACAGCCATCGCCGTGGCCATAAAAGGAACGATCACGAGCGGCGCGCGGCCTGTTATCGATCGCAAAAAACGCATACGGAGCACCTCGAAGTTAGCGCGGAGAACGCAAGAGAGAGGGCTGGTCCGGTGCATTTATGCTAGCTCAAATTAGCCAGCATGGGAACAGCCGTTGTAGCGCTCCCTTGCTCTGCTTTTATATAGCGAACGGTCCGCGTTCCGTTATACCGTTATACCGCCCCCTGCTCGATCGCCTCGCTGAACGTGGCGAGGTCGATGTTTCCGCCCGAGATAACCGCGACGATCGGACCGTCGCCCACCTTGCCGCTCAGCGCGGCGGCGACCGGTAGCGCGCCGGCGCCTTCGGCGATCACGCGCGAGCGCTCCGCTAGCAGGCGCATCGCGCGCCGCGTCTCGTCGAGCGTCACGACGATCGATCCGTCGACGAGCCCGCGCATCCGTTCCCACATGCGCGGGAAGATGCTCTTACCGCCGGCGCCATCGACGAACGACGGCTGCCATTCCTCGAATGCCGACGGCTTCCCGAGCTGCAGCGAGCGCGCGTAGGGCGCCGCGGTTTCGGGTTCGGCGACGAAGACGCGCACATTCGGCTTCTTCGCGCGCACCGCCGACGCAACGCCGGTGACGAGCCCGCCTCCGCCCAGCGCGGTAATGACCGTCGCGACGTCCGGCAGATCTTTCAGGATCTCGAGGCCTGCGGTGGCGTTGCCCGCGATGAAGTTGTCGTCGTCGAACGGATGGACGAACGTTCCCTCGATGCCGGGAAACGTGCGGCGCTCAAGCCCCTCCCAGCAGGCGTCCCACGTGGCCTTGACGATCTTCGCGCCCAGCGCGCGCATGCGCGCGATCTTCGTCTCCGGCGCCAGTTCGATCGCGACGACCGTGCAGGGCACGCCGGCCGCGCGCGCCGCATATGCGACGCCCTGACCCGCATTGCCCGCGCTGATCGTCCAAACTCCACGCGCGCGTTTCTCGGGATCGAGCATTGCGACCGCATTGGCCGCTCCGCGCAGCTTGAACGAGTTGATCGGCTGGAGATTCTCCAGCTTGAGGAAGATCTTCGGCCGGGACGTGCCTTGCAATTCGAGTAGCGGAGTGCGCACGATTGTTCCGGCGATCCGCGCTCGCGCCCCTTCGATAGCGTCGATCGTGATTGGCGCGACCGGCGCGTCTAAGTTCGCACTCATTTCGGTCAGGTTGGGCCGCTGAGGTTGCGCTCCTGCAGGGGAGCAGGCGCTCGCAGGGTAGAAACTGCGAGGTAAAGGAGGGTCTCTGAAGATGGCTCGATTTGGCGTTTTGGTCGTCGCAGTTCTGATGGCCGCCGCGTGCTTAACGGGGAGGGCTGTCGCGTCTGACACGGGCGCCGTGATGGCGGTAATCAATAATGCGGTAGCATCCTTTAACAAGGGCGACGAGAAGACGTGGAATGGGCTATGCACGCCGTCCGCATCCATCATCTCGAACATCCCGCCGTACCAATACTCGACGACATGCGCCGATTGGTGGAGCGCGCACGCCGCTTCCGACAAGAAGCTCGGAATTTCGGGCGAGGTGGTGACGCTCTCGGCGGCATGGCATGTCCTCGTAACCGGCGATCGCGCGTACGCCGCGCTGCCCGCGAGCTTCGTGTACAAACAGAAGGGCAAGACGGTCAAGTCTTCCGGAAACGTCCTCACGGTCGCGCTGCAGAAAACTGCGGCGGGTTGGCGGATGACCGGCTGGTCGTGGGCGCAACACTGAAGCTGATCCACATATAGGACGTAGCGCTAGGTGCCTCGCCCTCCAAGGCTGCTTCCGATGATCTGAGAATCCGATTAGTAGCGCGTTGATGTGCCGACATCCCGGGTAGTAACGCGGGAAGGAGGCACAAATGCGAATCAAACGATCAATCTCCGTAATCATCGCTACCGTTCTCATCGCTGCTGTGCCGCTGGCCGCGTCACCCCAAGTGAGTTTTGGCGTTGGCGTCGCCTTCGGCGGTCCGGGATGGGGCGTCGGCATTGCCGCTTACTCTCCGCCTGCGTTGCCCGACTACTCAATGCCCCCGGCGCCGTATCCAAACTGGCAGTGGTGCCCGGGCTACTGGGGCTGGGGAGCGTACGGCTATTACTGGGTTCCGGGCTACTGGACGGCGCCGCCCGCGGTCGGCCTCTACTGGACGCCGGGGTACTGGGGCTACGGAAACGGTGGCTACGCGTGGAACCCGGGATACTGGGGCCCAACCGTCGGCTTCTATGGCGGAATTAACTACGGGTACGGTTACTTTGGCGTCGGCTACGTCGGCGGCTATTGGTCCGGCGGCGCCTTCAACTACAACACCGCCGTGGTCAACGTCAACCGAACAGTAATCAGGAACACGTACATCAACCGGGCCGTAATCCACGGTCGCGTGTCCGGCGGGTCGCGCGTGAGCTTCAACGGCGGCCGGGGCGGGGTCAGAGCGCGACCGACTACGGCGCAACTGGCCGCGCGTCGCCACGGCGTTGCCGCCACCGCCGCGCAGCGCGCTAACGCTCGAGTGGCCGCCCGTGACCGCAACATGCTCGCCGCCGTGAACCACGGCCGGCCTCGCGTGGCGGCCGTGCAAAGGCCGCTTAGCGCGACGCATCGTCCGGCGGGCATGCACGCGATCACCGCAGCCGATCGCAGAGTCGCGCACCAAGCGATGCGGCACGGTACCGTCAGTGCCGCCACGCATCATACCGCAGCGGCGAGTCACGGCAGCATCAGTGCCGCAACGCATCACGGCGCAGCGGCTACGCACGGCAGCGTGAGCGCAGCCACGCGCCACAGCGCAGCTGCAACGCATGGTAGCATGAGCGCTGCCACGCACCATAGCGCCGCCGCGTGGCATGGTAACATCACTAGCGCACGGGGCTACTCGCACGCCGCGTATGGCGGACGTAGCTCTGGCGGCTATTCGCACGCTTCGTATGGCGGACGTCCTTCCGGCGGCGGCTACTCCCATGCAACGTACGGCGGTCGCCCGGGTGGCGGCTTCTCGCATGCGTCATACGGCGGCCGTCCCGCCGGCGGCGGAGGCGGAGGAGGCGGCAGAGGCAGACCGCCTCGGAGCTAAAGGAAAGCGCACGAACGCGCGAGGTGGGAATCCGAAACGGATTCCCACCTCTTTTTACTTGCCACCTCTGCAGAAGGGGCGTGTCTGCTTGGCAGCGCAGGTGACGACGATGAAACCTTTGCGCTTCTTCTCATGCAAGGTCGCTATCGCATTGGCGGTCGTCGCCTTTATCCTCTCTTCTCCCGCAGCTGCGAGCGCCAACCCGTCGTCCGCCGCGGCGATCGAGAGCGTTGTCCGCAACTTCATGGCGAAGAATCACTTGAAGGCGGTCATCGTGCAGGTGCGCTCGAACGGAAGCGACGCCTACACGGGTGCGTTCGGCGAATCGATGACCGGTGTGCCCGCGACGGCCGACATGCACTTTCGCAACGGTGCGCTCGCGTTCACATACATGGCGACCTTGCTGCTCGAATTCGTCGACCAGAAAAAGGTCACGCTCGACGCCAAGCTATCACACTTCTTTCCAAACCTCCCTCGCGCGAACCAAATCACGCTCAAGGATCTCGCCCAGATGACGTCGGGCTACGCCGACTACGTTTATCAAAACTCCTTCCAAGACGCTCTCTATCACGATCCCTTCCGGCGGTGGACGCCGGAACAGCTGATCCACATCGGCGTATCTGGTCCCGAGCAGTTCGCTCCCGGCACGAACTGGGGATACTGCCACACCAACTACGTGATTCTCGGCCGCGTGCTCGAGAAGATCGCGGGCATGCCGCTCGCCGACGCGCTGCAGCGGCTCGTCTTGGAGCCGATGGGCCTGAAACAGACGACGCAGTCCGCGACGGCGGTGGTTCCGCAGCCGGTCTTGCATGCGTTCACATCGGAGCGCCGCGCGATCCTCGGCATCAAGCCGGGCGTGCCGTTTTACGAAGAGGCGACGTATTGGAATCCATCGTGGACGACGATCGACGGGGCAGTCGAATCGACGGACATCACGGATCTCGGCGTGTCGATCGAGGCGGTTGCGTCCGGGAAACTGTTGTCGCCGGCCTCCTCCGCCGCGCAGATCACTCCGCATCTCATCGGTTTCGGACACGCGCAAAAGGGTTGCCCGGCATGTCAGAAAGGCAGCGTGACCTTGAGCTACGGCCTCGGCGTGATCTTTTCGGGTCCGTGGATCACGCAGACGCTCGGATTCGCCGGCGCCTCGGGTGCAGTCGGCTATCTTCCGGCGCAGAAGCTGACGATTGCGGTGGAGGCGACGAACGGCCAGGGAGCCTACGACGCGCACGGCAACGCCGGACTCGGCGCGGTCGCACTCTTTCGCGCGGTGGCCGACGCCATCGCTCCCGACACGCTGCCCGCCGGACGTTGAACCCTTAACGCATGAGCTGGCGCTGTCCGCGATGCGGTCGCAGCTTTCGCCGGGCGAATCAACGCCACGCATGCGGCACGGGCAAGGCGACCGATTTGCTTAAGAACCGGCCGGCAACTCTGGTGCAACTCTACCGAAGACTCGAGGCGACGATACGCGGCTTCGGCGACGTGGAGGTCGTGACGCGCGATCGCTACGCGCTCTTCCGCACGACGCGCATCTTTGCCGACCTCACGGTCATAGGGGATGCTTTGCGCGTCGTGATCCACCTCGCCCGAAAGGCGGACGGACCGGCTTTCATCAAGATCGGGAGGGACGGCAAGCGGGTGTCGCACGTCGCCCTCGTCCAAACGCCCTCCGAGCTGCGGGGAATCGTGCCCTTCCTCCGCGAGGCGTTCGCCCTCGCGAAGAGTGAAGAGCGCGCCAAATCGAACCCTTTGCAAGCGACAAAAAACGCATAGCCTATAGCCTATTAAGCGCGCGAGGAGGGAGCGCCGAGTTCCCGAACTCGGAACGCTATGGCGCCGCGCGTTATAGGCATGGTCGTCCTTCTCGGCGTTCTCATTTTCATCAACTATATCGACCGCGGAAACTTATCGACGGCCGCGCCGCTGATCAAGACCGAGCTGAACATCTCGGCGACGCAGCTCGGATTTCTCCTGACCGCCTTCTTCATTACCTACATGCCGGTCCAGCCGTTCGTAGGTTGGCTCGTCGACCGGTTGGGCGCGAGCCGCGTTCTCGTGGCCGGCTTTCTTCTCTGGTCGCTCGCCACGGTGCTGAGCGGGCTCGCCGGCGGATTCGCGGCGCTGTTCGCTTGCCGCTTATTGCTGGGCGCCGGCGAGTCGGTCACTTTTCCCGCCATCTCGCATTCGTTGGCCGAGAACGTCGGCGAAACACAGCGCGGCTTTGCAAACGGCATCGTCATGTCGGGGATATCGTTTGGTCCGGCGTTCGGCATCTTCTTCGGCGGATTGGTGATCGCGGCGTACGGGTGGCGTTCGTTCTTCATCTGGTTCGGTGTTCTCAGCTTGCTGTGGGTCGTCGCCTGGCTCGCAATCGCGCAAAAGGGCTCGCGGCCCAGCGCCTCGGCACCTCCGGTGCAGTCGCCGCCGATCGAGCTCCTGTTACGTGAACCGTCCCTCTGGGGCGCGTCCGCCGGTGCCTTCTGCTCAAATTACCTGCTCTATTTTCTCCTCACGTGGATTCCGTATTATCTGGTACACGAGCGGCATTGGACGCTGCCGCAGATGGCACGCATCGGCGGTACGACGTTCTTACTCATGGGGATAACCATGGTCTGTTCGGGATGGATCGCCGACCGCTTCATTCGAAACGGAGCGACGCCGACCGTCGTCCGAAAGACGGTCTTCGGAATAGGAGCGGTTGTCGCCGCGGTCTCGTTGCTCGGCGAGGCGCACTCGAGCAATCTCGCCTCGGTCGGGTGGCTGTTTGGTGTCGGCGTTGGTAGCGGCTTCCTGCACGCCAACAACTTCGTCATAGGTCAGACCATCGCGGGACCGGAGGCTGCCGGACGATGGGCCGGCATCCAAAATACGCTCAGCAACATTTCGGGCGTCATCGCGCCGTCACTCACGGGCATCCTCGTGGACCGCACGGGAAGCTTCGTATTGCCCTTCACGATCGCCGCCGTACTGTCGATCCTCAGCGGCAGCGCGTGGATCTTTCTCGTCGGCACGATCGAACCGATCGATTGGCCCGACCGGCTCGCGGCCCGGCTACGTCCCATTCCCGGCTAACGCACTTCTACCGTAGGTGCGTTTAGCTGGCGCATGAATATTCGATCTGATTGGTGCCTGCGAACCCTCGTTCCCCGGTGTTGAATAGGCGTCATCGCTCGCGACGTTAACGCTGGTCACTCTATTTGTGGGGAGCGCTGCAGGCAGCGGCAGAGCAACGAAAAATAGCTACCGGAGCCAAAGGTGGCCCATCAATTTCGGAGGTACCAGACGATGTTCCGTTGCAAGGCAGTGACGCTTTTCTTGATCGGTGTCGTATTGACCGCGGCGGCTTGCAGCAGCGGCGCCGTCTCGCCGAGTGCGCCGGAGGGGGTGGGCCCCGCGTTAAGCGCATCGACATCCAAAATCCAACACATCGTCATTGTCGTGCAGGAGGCGCGCAGCTTCGACGATCTGTTCTGCGCGTATGGAGGAGCGGAAGGGAAGTGCGCCGACCAGACGATCCCGCTCGAGGCGAACTGCACGCTTTCGGATACGTTCCAAGACTACGAGCGGGATCGTAAAACAGGCAAGTTCGGCAAGGAGCACGCGGATTGCCCCGGCTACCAGCGTCCGGAGTACGCGCACGTTCCGGCGTCGGAGCTGGCGCAGTACTACCAGATCGCTCAGCAGTACGTGCTTGGCGACGAGATGTATTCCTCAACCGGCAATCCTACGTTCGAGGCACATCAGTACCTGACTGCCGCGGAGGCCGGCAACGCCGAAAATCAGCCTTTCGGTAGGGCGCCCAAGGACGATTGCGTTTATCATCAGTGGGTCCGCATCTTTAAGGGCGGCAAGACTGCCGCGTGTTTTACGTACGAGACGCTGGGTGATGAATTGACTGCAACGGGGCTGAGTTGGCGCTACTATCGCAGCGCCGACAGTAAACAACCTATCGTTAATACGTGGGACGCCTACGGCTGGGTTAAGGGAGGAAGCAGCGGCATCTCGCCATCGTCGCAGTTCATCCAGGACGTTTGTTCGGGAACACTCGCGACGGTAACTTGGGTCACGCCCGCTTTTTCCGACTCGGATCTTTCAGGATCGCTTTCGTCGAGCGGTCCAAAATGGGTCGCATCGGTCGTTAACGCCGTCGGCGAGAGCCAGTTCTGGAGCTCAAGCGCGGTCGTCGTCGTGTGGAGCGGCTTTGGCGGATGGTACGACCACGTGCGGCCGCAGTTCGTAGACTTTGAGGGACTGGGCTTTCGCGTTCCGGTGCTCGTCGTATCGCCGTATGCGCTAAGCGGTTCGGTCGACCACGTCCACTTCGAGACGGGGAGCATTCTAAAATTTGTCGAGGACACGTTCGGCCTCCAGCCACTTGCGGTCAGCGACAAACGCGCCCGCGATCTGGGCGTTTCTACGCTCGACATGCACCAGCGACCCAGGGCTTTCATGCCTGTCGACGGCGGGTCAGGCTGCGATCGACGGTAAGGGAAAAACTGGGACGTTGGCTCCGCGCATGATTAAGGCAAAGCCGGCAAAGCTCAGACTCCGGTTTGATAAGGTCGCGCTCGCGTTTATCGACGATATGCGGCGCGCGGGCGATCGTGTTAAACGGGGGCGCGTCATGATCGTTACCATCACTGCTCCGATTTGGCAGTATAGGAAGACGAGCGCAGCAGTGCACGAGCGAATCCACGAGGCTCTCGCGGCGGCGCCTGCGGGTTTGCGAATCGATGAAGCGATTTACGGGAACCGCGTTTGCGTTCGGGTAGCGAAGAACGGGCGCGCCTACCCTTCCAACGTCATCGCCGTCGTGCACAACCCGGAGACCCCCGCCACGCTTCTCATCGAACTGATAACGGCGTTTCTGGAACGCAGTGAGGCCGAATTGCCCGCCGGCTTGGAGCGCGTCCTCAAGTAAAGACGGTGATTACGTGGTGAGCGCCTCCGCGACGGCTTGATCTTCGGATAGCCGCGCGCCTTCGGCGGCCAGGGCCTCGATCTCGTCGATGCTGAGTTTCTCGCTCAGGGCGCTTGCGAGGAGCTCGTCCATACGCTGCTCGGTAGGCTCGCGCTCGTAACCTTCGCTGCGATAGCGAGCGTCAACGTACCCGCGGAGGCGCGCACCGCGACGGGGATCGCCGCTGCACGCGGCGACGGTCGCGAGATGATGAATGTTGATCGTCACATAGTGCGGGCTCGTCCCACGAGCGAGCTGGAGCGCGTCGAGTGCCGCGGCGCGCGCGCCGGCGATATCGCCAAGCGCCAGCCGATATGCCGCTCCGTTCTGCAGAGCGAAGAATATATGCCTCTTCATCCGTGGCGTACGCGGCTCCGCCTCGATGCCACGCGTGAGCTCGAGCGCCACGTCGGGGTGCCCCGTGTAGAATTCCAGCTCGGCCATGTTCAGGCGAATTCCGGTGGCGGCCGCCGTGTCGCCATGCGAGGTCGAAAGGGCAAGCGCCTCAGCATAAAATTGTCGCGCTTGGTCGAGGCGGCCGAAATCGTTTGCGACCAGCGCCGCGTTGTTCAGGACGCACGCATGGATAGAGGACCCGGTCAGCGCGTTCTTCTGCACCAGTTGCATTGCTCGCTCGATGGCCACCTGCGCCTCCCGCGCCCGCCCGGCCTGCACCAATCCAAATGCCATCTCGTTGAAACTTAGCGCCGTATCGGCTGCGTCGTTAGCCTGCTCGGCAAGCCCGGCGGCACGCTGCGCAGCTTCAACCCTGCGCAGACCGCCCGTCGTCCGCGACAGCGTGCCCCACGTCCGCGCCGCGAGCTCAAGGTACGCGGCCGAGTCGAGCCGTTCGAGCACGACCTCGAGCCGTTTTCTCACTTCGACTTCTCCCACTAGCCTTCGATAGGCGCCCGAAAATCCTACGACGACCCGAGCCGCGAGCGCGACCTCGTCGTGCGAGAGCGCCCAATCGATCGCCGCTAGCGCGTTCTCGGCTTCGGGGTCGAACCGCGCGCACCACCCCTCCGTCACACCAGCCAACCACCGTTGTTTGTACGAGAGATCGGCAAGATCGGCAGCCCACCGCGCGTGTCTGCGCGCCATCACGTCGCGCTCACCGCTCTGCTCCAGCCTCTCGAGCGCGAAGGCGCGCGTCGATTCGAGCATCCGGTAACGCGTGGAATCTCCTTCGACGTCGGCGACGACGAGAGACTTGTCCACTAGCGAGGCGACGAGGTCGATCACGTCGATCGCGTCGAGCGTTTCGTCGCCGCAAACCGCCTCGGCCGCTTCGATCGTGCAGCCGCCGATAAAGGTCGAGAGCCGCCAAAACAGCCGTTGCTCCGCTTCCGATAGGAGCCCGTAGCTCCAATCGATGAGTGCGCGCAGCGTCTGCTGGCGCGGAAGCGCCGTGCGGCTCCCGCCGGTGAGCACGCGAAAACGCTCGTCGAGTCTCTGCGCCAGTTGGCGCAGAGACATTACTTTCACCCGCGCGGCCGCCAGCTCGATTGCGAGGGCGACGCCGTCGAGACGCCGGCAGATCTCGGCAACGATCGGCGCGTTCTCGTCGCTGAGTGTGAATCTTGCATCCGAGGCTCTCGCCCGTTCGGCAAAGAACGCGATCGCGCCGTACTGAAGGGCATCTTCCGCAGTCAGTGATTCTCCCGAGGGTACGGCCAACGACGGCACGCGGTAGACGCGCTCGCCGGCAACGCGGAGCGCCTCGCGGCTCGTTGCCAAGATGCGCACTTGCGGAGCGGCGCGCAGAATGGCGTCGGCGATGCTTGCGACTTCTGCGATGAGATGCTCGCAGTTATCCAAGATCAGAAGCAGACGGCGAGACTTGAGATACTGCACGAGCACGTCGAGCATCGGGCGCTCTCCCTGCTCGGGTAAGCCGAAGGTCGATGCGATGGCCGTAACGACCGACGCCGCATCGCTCAGCGTTGCCAGCTCGACGAGCCAGGAGCCGTCGCCGGTGCCGTCGAGGAGATCCGCGCCGACTTGCAATGCGAGGCGCGTCTTGCCGATACCGCCGGTTCCCAAAAGCGTGACGAGTGGCTGCTCGAGCACGAGCGGTTCGATCTCGGCGAGCACGTCGTCGCGGCCGATGAGCGGCGTGAGTTGGCGCGGTAAGTTATTCGACAGCGACTCTAGCGAGCGCAGCGGCGGAAACGACTCCCCTAGGCCGGGTGCGACGATTTGCCAGACGCGTTCGGCTTCGGCGAGGTCCTTAAGGCGGTGCTCGCCGAGATCGCGCAGCTCGGTCTGTTCGGGCAGCATGCCGCGCAAGAGCAGCGCGGTGGTGGCCGACGCGACCACTTGACCGCCGTGCACGATGGCGAGCAATCGCGCGACGCGATTGACCGCTGGTCCAAAGTAATCGCCGTCGCGCTCGTCGGTGGCGCCACTATGCAGCGCCATGCGAACCGTCAATCGGCCAATTGGCCCCCAATTCTCGCCGGCCAACGCCCGCTGCGCGTCCGCGGCTGCCGCAACCGCATCGGGCGGACGCGCGAACGCGGCGCAAAACGCGTCGCCGACCGTCTTGAAGACGTAGCCGTCGTTCGCTTCGATCGCCGTTCGAAGCAGCTCGTCGTGCCGGCGCAGCGCCTGGGCCATCGCGACGCGTCGCTCCTCCCAGTGCCGCGTGCTGCCCTCGATGTCCGTAAACAGCAGCGTTATCGTTCCGCTTGGAAGCGGGGCTCTCAGCGCCATGTGTATGTCGCTAATCTGCGTCGGGGATGCGATCGTCGGGCGCCTGGTGCAAGAAAAATTGCGTGTCGTACGGCGCAAGGATCTTCTTGAACTTGCGGGGCGGCTGATTGAAGTCGAAGCAGTCCCCCTCGGGTGAGTTGGCGCGCCGATCGCTTTTCGAGAGGCGCTTGAGACCAAACTGATCCTCGATGAACTTCAGGATGCTTCCGTGCTCGTAGTGAACGTGCGAGACGTAGCCTTTCTTAGCGTACGGCGAGATGACGAGGAGCGGAAGACGAAAGCCCAAGCCGTCGTAATCGACGTAGGCCGGGCTCTCACGGTCGTACCATCCACCGTAATCGTCCCAAAAAACGAAGATCGCCGTGGATCCCCAGTACTTCGATTCGCCAATCGCGTTGACGACCGAGGCGACCCAGGAGGGTCCCGTGTCCGAGTAGCAGCCTGCGTGATCGGAGTTAGCGCAGGTCGGCGTCACCCACGTGACCGTCCGCAGCTTGCCGTGCTTTACGTCCCTCAGAAATTGCGACGGCGGACTGAACATGTCTTTGCTCCAGTCGGGCCCAAAGTAAATATGCCGGATGACTTGGTAGCCGTTCCAACCGCTCCAAACCTTATAGTACGCGATGGCGTAGTAGGCCCAGGAGATGCCGGCCTGGTCCAGCTCGTCGCCGAGCGTCGGCGGATCCCAGCATGCTTGTTCGTAGCCGTCGGGAATTTGGCGCTTGGGTCCCACCTCGGCAATCGTGTCGCTCGGGCCGCCGCTGCATCCCCAATCGCCGTACGGAAAGTTCACCGACTTTTCGGCCTGCGCCGCGATAATATACTGGTGCGACACGAAGCTGCTTGCGTCGAAGTTTGAGGAATACATTCGATCGGCCAGCACGTATTGCTGGGCCATCTCGAAGTACGGCTTTGTCTCGCCCCGCGGCACGTACGAATACGGCGGATACTTTATTGGGCAGCTGTTGCCGCAGGAAAAAAACTCCTTATTGAACCCGTTCATCCGGCAATGTGTGCCCGGGATGGTCCCGGTGCCGTTGCAGGCCGCGAAGAACGCATTTGAGTCGTGGGCGATGTCCCACGACGTCTTGAGCGTCAGCGGCTGCAGCTTGATTCGCCGCCCTTGCGAATCATAACCGTACTTTTCGGTTTTTGCGCCCGGATAGCCGTAAAAGAGATTGTTGAACGACCGGTTTTCCTGGATGACGATGACGACGTGTTGGATCTTGCCGGTCGCTGCGGGTTGGAAATACGCTGGCGAGATTTGCTCCGGCACAAAGTTCGTCACTTCGGGTTTTCCCGCGCCGCAGGCGCAGACGGCGAGCGCGACCGCTAAAGTGATCAACGAGCGAGCAACAAACGAACGCAAACGCACGAGCATTCCTCCACGACGGCTGTCGGCCACGCGGCCGGTCCGCTCCCTTCGGAACTACCTGTTTGCATGCCTGGAATCGTTTCCGCTGGGACTGGACTAGGAAACGGCGAACCTCTTTAGGCGCCGATCCGTTCCGGCCTCGGGGAGTGAACCGTCGTATGACCTTGTTTCGATTGCGCTGCAATGCGCTTACGATAAGCGCCACCGCGACACTGCTCGCGGGCTGCGGCACGCTACCGTTGGCCTTTCGACAGGGTGCGGGCGACGCGCTTGGGGCCAGACTGGCTCAGGGAGCCGCTCCGCTGTACGGCTCGTGTCTACCGGCGCCGGGACGAGATAAGTCTTGGATGTCGCCTGTGGCTCGGAAGGCCAAGCGGCTTCTCTATGTTTCCGGATGCTACGCGCTCGTTTACGTGTACGATTACGACAGCGGCGCTCTGGTAGGGACGCTCGCCGGCTTTAACTTCCCGCAAGGTCAGTGCGTCGATGCGCGCGGCGACGTCTGGATCGCGAACTTCGGCGAGAGGAGCAGCGGCCAACACTCATCGATCGTCGAGTACTCCCACGGTGGATCCACACCGCTCAAGACTTTCGTAACCAACGGCTCCTCGGGCGGCTGTTCCGTGTCTCCGAACGGCGATCTCACGGTATCGAACTTCGATCGGGACTTTGGCTATGAAACCGGCAGCATCCAGGTCTGGAAGGACGCTTCCGGCTCGCCCGCAGAGTACACCAGCACGAGTTGCCGCTTCCTCTACCCGCCGGCGTACGACGCCGAAGGTAATTTATACGTCGAGGGCCTGGAGAAACTCATGACCCCAACGACCTCGGTATGTGAGCTTGCCGCGAACGGCAAGAACCTACGAAAAGTGCAAGTGAGCCAAACGATCACGTATGCCAACGGCGCGGCATGGGATGGCAAATACCTCGTTCTGAGCGGTCAAGACTATAACGGATACGCCACCGTTCTCTACCGAACAACCGAAGGAGCGAAGGGCGATCTGACGGCCGTCGGCAAGACCATTTTGCGCGACAGCAAATGCGAAAGCAGTTCTGCTGGGCTCTATCAGCCCTTCATCGTCGGCCGCAGGAACACGCCGGAGAACCGAGAGCAAGGCCACGTTCTAATCGCGGGCGACCTTGCTTGCAGCTATCGGTTCGACTTCTGGAAGTATCCGGGCGGGGGTGACCCGTTCAAGGAACTCGCGAACGCGCCCGAACTTTCGTATGGTCAGTCGGTGAGCATCGCGCCTTAGGCTAACCTTTATACCATGTCGAAGCTAATTTACATGACCAATACGTCACTCGACGGTTACGTCGAGGACGAAACTGGTGCCTTCGATTGGGTCAATCCCGATCAAACATTCGAGTTCATCACTGAGTTGCTGCGACCGATCGGAACCTATCTCTACGGGCGGCGACTCTATGAAACGATGGCCTACTGGGATGCGCCGGCGGAGGGCTATCCGCCCGAGCAGCGCGAGTTCGCACGGGTCTGGCAGAAGGCCGAAAAGATCGTCTTTTCACGAACCCTAACAGGCGCTACGACAGGCAACACGCGTGTCGAGCGGGACTTCGACCTCGAGGCCGTTCGAAAGCTCAAGCGGGAATCGGAGCACGACATCAACATTGGCGGCGCCGAGATTGCAGGGCTTGCGCTCGAAGCCGATCTCGTCGACGAATGTCACCTGTTTGTCAACCCGGTGATCGTCGGCGGCGGAAAGCCGGCATTCCGAGCCGCCTTACGACAGAATCTCGAACTCCTCGAGACGCGCCGTTTCGGCAACGGAGTCGTCCACGTGTGCTATCGCATCGCTGGGAGCCCATAATGGCCGATCCTCTTCGCTTTGGAACCGTCCCTTTCCACGGCGCAAAGCTAGACGAAAATCAGCAAGTACTACTGAGTTAGGGGAGAAATGAAAGCAGCGTTGATCGAAGCGCCCGGCGGCAGTGCGCGTTACGGCGATTTTGCAGAACCAGCCGATCAACACGGACGGCAAGTCGTCGAGCTTGTCGCGGCGGGCATCCATCCCATCGTGCGCGGCCTTGCAAGTGGCCAGCACTATGGAAGCAGCGCCCAGTGGCCGCTCGTTCCCGGGGTCGACGCGGTCGTTCGTTCCGCAGATGGCATACTTGCATTCTCCGGTTACCCACAACCGCCTTACGGCACGCTCGCCGAACGCATCTCCGTGCCATCATTCCTGTGGATACCGCTGCCGGAAGGCGCCGACCCGGCGCGGGTTGCCGGCGGTGTGAACCCGGGTATGGCGTCCTGGCTACTCCTCCAGGCTCGCCGCGCAGAGATCGGTAAACTCGATAACGTTCTGATTCTTGGCGTCACTGGGATGGCGGGAATGCTCGCAGTACAAAATGCGCGCATTCTTGGTGCAACGCGCGTTGTCGGCGCAGGCCGTGATGCACAAGGCCTGTCCGATGCGGCCAAGGCGGGCGCGACTACCGTCGCGTTAAGCGGCGATCGTGAACGCGAAGGCGCAACAATCTTTCAGGCTCTCGAAGGGTTGTCGCCCGATATCGTGCTCGACTTTCTCTGGGGTGCGCCGGCGGAAAGCGGCTTTGCGGCGCTCGGCAGACGCGGGCTCGACGAGGATCGTGCCGACATCTCGTACGTTCAAATCGGCGCCGTCGCGGGCTCGCAGGCGGCAGTTCCTGCCGCACTCTTGCGGAGCCGCAAGCTGCGCATAACGGGAAGCGGCGCGGGCTCTGCGTCGATCACCGATATTATAGCCGAGATTCCGCGCTACGTTCAGTTGATCTCGGACGGCGTCGTCGATGTACCGATTCGAACGTTTCCGTTATCGCAGGTGAGCGAAGCGTGGGAGGCCGCCGAACGCGGTCGCCCGCGAGTGGTCATCCTCGCGGGCTAAGCTCAACCAAAATAGCAGGGCCCGCCACGGTTCCTTGCCGAAATTTGAAATCTGTTCGGTTTCGGGAGATATCCCACAGCTTCGGCAAACCAACCGACGGTCCGTTCAACTTCGGGAGGCATCGCGCATGAGAAGCGTGGCTCGCTTTGCACTTAGCGTCGGTACGGCCGCACTTTTTGCCGGCTGTCGCGGATCGCAGGCGCCTATGAGCGCAGGTGTGATCCCGCAAGCCTCAGCGATCGCGTCACGCACTAACAGCATGAACTACAAGGTCGTGCATAGCTTTGTCGGCGCTCCCGATGGGCAGAACCCCTACGCCGGTTTGATCGACGTGGGCGGCACGCTGTATGGCACGACGTATTCCGGAGGCGAGTACCACCGGTACGGGCGCAGCTTTGGCACGGTCTTTAGCATCACCCCGAGCGGCACGGAGAGAGTGTTGCATAACTTCGGCGCAGGAAGCGATGGCATTTCCCCCCATGCGAGCCTGATCGACGTGAGCGGCACGCTCTACGGCACGACAGTGGGAGGCAGCTCGCATACTTGCGGCTCGTCCAGTACCGGCTGCGGGACGGCCTTTAGCATCACACCGAGCGGCACCGAGAAAGTGCTGCATAACTTCGGCAGCGGCCCCGATGGCGCCCATCCTGCCGCATCCCTGATCGAGGTGAACGGCACGCTCTACGGCACGACGGCGGGAGGCGGCGATTATTATGACTGCTTAGGCGGCTGCGGGACGGTCTTTAGCATCACGCCGAGCGGCACGTACAAGGTGCTGCATCGCTTCCACGGCTACCCTAACGACGGCAATCGTCCGGTCGCCTCACTGATCGAGGTCAAGGGCAAGCTCTACGGCACGACGGCGGGAGGCGGCCCGAACCAATGGGGCATGGTCTTCAGCATCACGCTGAGCGGCAGAGAGAAAGTGCTGCATAACTTCGGCGGAATCGATGGCGGTTCTCCCAGGGCAGCATTGATTGACGTGCGCGGCACGCTCTACAGCACGACGACATTTGGTGGCGCGGGTGGTGATTGTAATACCTACAACAAGATGTGCGGGACGGTCTTTAGCATCACGCTGAGCGGCACAGAAAAAGTGCTCCACCGCTTCGGCAACGGAACCGATGGCAATTCTCCCGTAGCACCCTTGATCAAGGTAAAAGACACGCTCTACGGCACGACGGAACACGGCGGCGCGTATTCTTGTGAGTCGTACCGCCAGGCATTGGTCGGCGGCTGCGGGACGGTTTTCAGCATCACGCCGAGCGGCGCCGAGAAAGTGCTGCATAACTTCGGCAGCGGCACCGATGGCTTCTTCCCTGGCGCTGCCTTGAGCGACGTGGATGGCATCCTGTACGGGACGACGGAATACGGCGGCGACAAGTACTGCTGCGGAACGGTCTTCGCGTTCACCCCATAACGCGGGGTCGAAACTAAGGGCGACCCCGTACGAAATCGGTGCAGAGTCTGCAAAAGGAGCGAAATACATGAAGCGTTTGAATCTTGGTCGCTACGCGCTCAGCATCGGCGCCGCTGCGGCATTGCTCGCCGGTTGCGGCGGGCCGCAGCCAAGCGGGCCAACAACGTTCCCACAGGTGCAACAAGAGGATCCGGTGTCAACGCCCTTGCCCAGCGGCACGGTGTTGCACCGCGCGTCGCAGCCGCTTCCGCGGCAAGCTATGAGGCAGCCTCTGCTGTATATGGGTGACACTGCCGGAGCCGCCATCGACATCTATCCGCTCACGGGCCCGAATAAGCAACGGATAGGGAGAATCACTAACGGCGTCGTCGACCCGTGGGGATTGAGCCTTGACGCCAACAATACGCTCTACGTCGCTAACCTCAGCCGCACTGTGAGGGTCTACCCGAATGGCTCCTCGAGCCCGTCGATGACGTATTCGAGGGGACTGCACGAAGCGTTATACGCGGTGGCCGACTCTGCCGGCCACGTGTTGGTAGCGGATACCGTAGTAGGCGGCCCCAAGAAAGGTGGCCTTGTCATCGAGTACAACGCGGGCACGAATGTTCCGATCAAGAAGGTGCGATTGGGCGCAGAAGAAGACGGAATGGCGCAGGACGCGAGCGGAAATCTGTACGTGGCGTACCGGCGGACAAGTAGGACAGGTATTGATAGCTCGATCGCCGAGTTCGGACCCGGCCTTACGAATAAGCGGCTTCTGGGCATGACGATCAATCAGCCTCAAGGGTTAGTGGTCGATAGTTCCGGCAACCTGGTGGTCGCAGAGTCGCAATCCGATGATATTAAGGTGTTTCCGCCCGGAGCGACGACGCCGTCGGTGACGGTAAAGGTGCCCGCGAACAGTAATATCGGGGAGCTGGCGATGCAGAATAACGAGACGACCCTGTGGGTTTCTTCCGAAGGCGGAGACGTCTACTCGATGCCCTATCCGCTCACGCCGAGTACGATACCGACGGTATACGAGCACACCTACGCTTTCTCAAACGGAGTCGCCGTCACTCACTAGTGGAGAAAGCCGATGGCTGCAACGGGGGCCGCAGCAAGCTTCAACGCCCTTGCCGGGTGGCGCGGAGTCGCAGCGTGCGATTCGCGCCGAGTGCGGTTGCTCGACAGATCGTCGTAAATTTTAGTTCCAGCTCAAGACGACGAGCCCATCGGCGCTTTTTGCTTTTCCCCAGCCCGTCCACATGCGGGATGTGATTGCATTGAGCTCGACGTACGAAGATCCGCCGCCGCCGCCACCGCTTTGGGCGCTACTATCACTGTTGCCGCCGCCACCGCCGCCGCCGCCGTAATACCCGCCACCGCCGCCGCCGCCCCCAAGTCCCAAGTATTGGGAACCGGTGTGCGCACCATTTCCGCCGTTGCCGCCGAGGCCCAGCGCTCCGTTGCCGCCAGCCTGGCCGTTTCCAGTGCCGCCTCCACCCGAACCGCCGGCACCCTGCGTGCCGCCGCCACCACCGTTAAAAACGTAGCCTCCCGGCTTACCGTCCAAGCCACCGCCGGCGCCTCCCCAGGCATCGCAGTAGCCGTAATAGACGTACTCGTCGCCGGCGCCCCCGCCGCCTGCGGCCACGATAATGCGATCTTTTAGCCTATCGCCACGCATGCGAACGTCAGATGCACCACCCCCGCCATACCCGTGGCCGTATCGCCCGGTGCCGCCAGCGCCACCGCCGTTGAATCCGCTTCGGCCACCGACGAAAATGGAGAGCTTATCGCCAGGGCGCACGGGGATGACCGCGTAAACTCGGCCCGGAAGGCCGAAGCAGCGCCTGTGAAAGAAGGCGTCTTGCTCGCCCTCAGCGCCGTGAGCAACCACGGTAAGTCGTGTGACACCTGCGGGGACGATGAACCTTTGCTTCCTGCCGGTGTAATGGAAGATTCTACTATTGGACGCGCCGGCATCGCGGATCGCGCTATCGGTAGCTCGAATCGGCATCGACGATCCGCAGGCACTGAGCAATGCCGCTGCCACGCTCATGCTCAAAGCGCAACGGCTAATCTCCAAACCTCGCATGTTCTGCCTCCCTAAAGCCCCAAGAGGTTTCCAGTGCGTTCGACGTTCGCATTTCGATTCTTCGCCGTTGCATTGTCATTGCTCTAAATCGTGATGCTAAACGCCTTCGATGTTAAGTTCACCGGAGACGGTAGCGCGTGGGGTTGCTCGACAGATCGAGGTAAATTTCAGTTCCAGCTGAAGACGACGAGCCCATCGGCGCTCTTTGCTTTCCGCCAACCCTCAACGTACGATGATCCGCCGCCGGCGCCGCCTCCTGCGCCGCCGTAGTATCCGGCCGCCGCCCCGCCCGCGAGGCCGCATCGCGCTAAGCGATCACCGCTGCTCGCAAGGCCTCGCAATGCCTCGCAGCCGCGCCCGTACGCAACGCTAGCATGGACCGCATGCGAGCTGTGCGGCGAGCCGGTACTCAAACGCAGGCGCCGGCACTGCGAGGCGTGCATGCGAAAGCGCGGCGCGAGCATGGCCTCCGCGCATCGCCGCAATCGCTGTTGGGCGCGCGAGCATCCAGGCCAGCGCGACGAGGCATGGTTCAAGCGCGAGATTGCACAGAAGCTCGACGGATTTACGCTTGCGGAGATCGCGGCCGTGACACGCTTATCGCTTGCGGCTTGCTCGCGCATCCGGGCTGGCACAAGAGTACCACATGCCAGGCATTGGGAGGTCTTGCACAAGCTCGTAGCGCGATGCTCCGCCGCGCGAGCCGACGGTAGGCGTGCAGAAGAGGCCGGTGAGGTGCGACGCGGCTCAGCCGACAACCCGAAATGCCGTTGTTTATGCCAGATTATCCCCTAGGTCTTAGTACCAGGGGTTAAACATCCCAGAGTAACTCTGTGGCTCGTCTGCAATCTTTTCCTTGGCTGAGCCGTCGATCAACGTCTGAATTTTCCCGAACAGATTGTTGATCTGATTCAAGTCATCGCCTGGCCAATTATAGATCTTTATACTTGTTACAACGGAGCAATGCTGCACAGAAATGGTAAACAAACTCTGATCGGTCGGAACATTTTGCTCCGGTGGAAGCAGCATAAAGAAGCTCGCCCCTTGAAGCATCCTTCGGATATCGTTCAGAGACGAGGAAAGCTCATAGGTCCCGACGCGATCCGGCAGGTTGAATTGCGAGTAAATAGCTTTGTCTGGAAAGAAGGACGCCCAAAAGCGCGAACAGCGGAAGGTTGGAGGGGGTCCTGGCGTAAGTGTGCCCGTACATCCGGTTTGCGTGATGTCCACCTGCGAAATATCCTGATATGATGGAGGCGCATTCGACGTGCACGTCGCCTGCACGGCAATTGGCAGCATCGCGATCGCAATCGTCGCAGCAAGTGCGGTCGTTCGCACTGGTGAAGGATTGCTCACAGCTGGTGTTCCTTTCCAGTTCATAACGAACTCAGGCATTACGCATTTTAGGCGCCGAGCTTTGCGGTACTGTCCCGGGTGCGCCGATCGGGGCTGCGATCCGCCGCACCCCGCCAGCATTGCGAAAGCGACGCTGCTGCTCAGCGTGTAGAAGCCGAGTTCTAAGCTCTTCATACTCTCTGCTCCTTGCCCGATAAACGGACCAGCGGCTGACAGTGTTCGGCGCTAAGCACAACGCTCCGTGCGACCTGGGCCAGCTGACGCCGCAGCGCGATCGGCGTGGCTACGCCGCGCGTTGCACCCGCCAAGCATAGGCGCCACCATTGCGAGGAGCGTATGCCGAAGGCGCGCCGCGAGCATGGTCTCCGTGCGATCGAGACAGAACGCAAGGCGCTCGCAACGCAGACCGCCGCGGGCAATGATCCGCGCCGCAATGCCGACGTGAACCGCGTGCGCGGCGAGGCGATCAGCGAGGGCCATCGCCGCAATCGCAGCTGGGCCGGCGAGCATCCCAAGGAGTGCGACGAGTCGTGGTTCAAGCGCGAGATCGCGCCGAAGCTCGATGCGTTCGCGCTCAAGGAGATCGCGGCCGCACACAGGCTTATCGCTCGCGGCGTGCTCGCGCATCCGAGCCGGCACGCAGGTGCCGCATCCACGGCATTGGGATGGCTTGGGCAAGCTCGTCGCCTCTTGACGCTCGCTTCCGTGGGATAGTGCTGGCCCACAGCGAACGTTCTCAGTCGCCGAATCGCTGGCTTCAGGGAGGCGCAGCAGAGATGAAGAGCTTAGGTTCTGGCCGCTATGCTGTAAGCATCAGCGTCGCCGCAGCATTGCTCGTTGGATGCGGCGGAGCGCAGCCGCCGATCGACGTGCCGGGCGCGATGCCGCACGCGGCGGGGGTCGCTCCGGCTCGCACGGGGCATCGCATGAGCGCGTCGTCCTATCAGGTGCTGTACTCGTTCCACGAGGGCCAATTTCACGGAAGGCACCCCGAATCGGCCCTGACCTACGTAAACGGGACACTTTATGGAACGACTTACGGCGGGGGCAACGGATGCGCGGGTGGGTGCGGGACCGTTTACCGTGTGAGCACCACTGGCACGGAGAAAGTCCTGTACAGCTTCCATG